>DASTGO010000410.1:0-3346 GCA_035719045.1 Kineosporiaceae bacterium
GGCGATCACCGGTCCCGCCCAGGGGGCCCGGGTGACCCGGTACGTGCGGTTGAACGGCAAGTCCCCGGCCTCGTACGGGTCGGTGACGTGGAACTACCGGCGGGCGACCACGGACGCGTGGACGGTTGTCCCGGCCGGGGACGTGACCAAGGCGGGGACCGGGATCGGGTCCTGGCCGGTCACCCTGACGGCCAGTGGTGCGACGGCGACCGCGCCGGAGCTGGTGTGGGACGCCAAGACCAGTCTGGGCAAGGACACCCCGATCCTGTTGCAGGCCTGCTACACCCCGACCGGCGGCGGGAACGCCTCCTGCACCGCCGATTCCGCGGCGCCGACGGTGACCCTGGACCAGCTCAACGCCGGCAACGTCGACTCCACGACGAAGGTGGCGGGCGGGACCGCGGACCTGCTGACCGGGAACTTCGCGATCACGCAGGAGGACATCAGTGTGGCGGCGCCGGGCGCGAGCCTGGCGGTGTCGCGGACGTTCAACAGTGCCGACCCGACCCGGACCACAAACCAGGCGACGGGGGCGGCGAGTGCGTTCGGGCCGGGCTGGACCACGGGGCTGCCGGTGGGGTCGGCGAACTCGGACTGGACGGGGGTGTCCGACTACGGGTCGGTGGTCGCGGCGTATGACTCCGGTGGGGCAGCGGTGTTCTTCGCCCAGCAGTCCGGCGGCGGCTACAAGCCGGTCGGGGACGACGCCGACTCCGGGCTGACCCTGACCGCGGGCAGCGCCGGCAGTTACGGGCCGACCAGCTTCACGGTCGCGGACCCGGGCGGCAACGCCACCAAGTTCGACGCCAAGGGCACCTTCACCGGTAACCCGTCCCCGGATGCCCCGCACCCCTACCAGGTGTCGGCGGTGACCCAGCCGGGCAACGCCCAGACCACCACCTACACCTACGACACCTCCGGGCGGGTCACCCAGATCCTGGCCCCGGTCCCGGCCGAGTCCACCTGCACCGGCGCCACCGTCGGGTCGGGGCAATGGTCGGGTGGCTGCAAGGCCCTCAACCTGACCTACGGCACGTCCGGCACTGCGAACGGCCGGCTGACCGCGGTCACCCTGCGCACCACCAGCACCGCCGGGACCGAGCTGGACGTGGACGTGGCCTGCTACGCCTACGACGCGGCCGCCCGCCTGGCCGCGGTGTGGGACCCGCGTGACGGCACCGCCGGGACCGGCACCCACCCGGTGACCTGCAGCAGCCAGGTCCGCCCGACCGCCTACACCTACGACGCAGCGGGCCGGATCGCCACGATCACCCCGCCCGGGCTGGCCCGCTGGAACCTCGCCTACGACGCCAACGGGCGACTGGACACGGTGTCACGCACCCACGACAGCGCCCACGGTGGCGGCAGCGAGACCACCCAGGTCGTGTACGGGGTGGCCACCACCGCCGACGCCACCCACGGGGAGTACCGGCCGGATCTGGGCGCCACCGCGATCGCTGGGTGGGGGCAGAAGGAGGCGCCGGTGACCGCGACTGCGGTGTTCGGGCCGGGGCACACCGCCTCCAGCACGGACCTGCGCGGCGCCGCGGTGTCATACCTGAACGCCGAGGGCCGCACCGTCAACACCGCCAACTACTCCGCCCCCGGCGGGATCGACTCCGCGGCGGGCTGGCACGTGGACACCACCGACTACGACAGCCACGGCAACGTGGTGCGCACCTTGACGGCGAAGAACCGGGACGAGGCCCTCAACCCGACCAACACCGCGGACCCGAACCTGGTCCTGCCCACCGACACCGTGGCCGCGGCCGGCGCCCTGTCGACGGTGAACGTCTACTCCTACGACGCCGCCTCCAGCACATCCGACCTGACCGACTCCTACGGTCCCTACCACCTGGTCACCCTCGCCGACGGCACCATCACACCCGCCCGGCAGCACACCCACACCAGCTACGACACCGGCTCGGAGACCGGGCACCCGGCCGGGGGCCTGCTGCACCTGCCGGTCACCGTCACCGTGGGGGCGTCCCGGTCGGCCGACCCGATCGCCACCAACGAGACCGACGTGCGGACCACCAGCAACGACTACGCCCTGTCTGCTTCGGACGCGACCGGGTGGAAGTTCCGCAAGCCGATGCGGGTCACCACCGACCCCGGCAGCGGGCACCTGGCCATCAGTAGTGTCACCCGCTTCGACGACGCCACCGGCGCGGTGATCGAGACCCGCCAGCCCCGGTCGACCGGGAACGACGCGGCCACCACCCAGACCGTCTACTACACCGACGGCGCCAACACCGCCGACCCCGCCTGCGGGAACAAGCCGGCCTGGTCCACCCTGGTCTGCGAGACCCGGCCCGCCGCCCAACCCGGGGTGTCCGGCCTGCCCGGCCTGCCCACCCAGCAGATCACCGGCTACGACTACCTGGGCCGGGCCACCACCACCGTCGAGGCCGCCACCCCCGGCTGGGTCAACGTCGCCGCAGGCAAGGCATCCTCCGCATCCTCGGTGGAGACCACCGGGTTCGAGGCCGCCAAGGCCAACGACGCCAACACCGCCACCCGCTGGTCCTCCGCCCACGCGGACAACCAGTGGTGGCAGGTCGACCTCGGGGTCACCCAGTCCATCAGCGTCGTCGACGTCGCCTGGGAGACCGCCTACGCCTCCTCCTACCAGGTGCAGACCTCCACCGATGGCACTACCTGGACCACCGTGGGCACGCAGAACCCCACCGCCGCGGGCACCCAACGCACCACGTTCACCGCGGTGAACGCCCGGTACGTGCGGATCAACTGCCTCACCCGCGCCACCGCCTGGGGCTTCTCCATCTGGGAAGTCGCCGTCTACGGCAACTTCGCCCAGGGCAAGGCCGCCACCGCCTCCTCGGTGGAGACCACCGGCTTCGAGGCCGCCAAAGCCAACGACGGCAGCACCGCCACCCGCTGGTCCTCGACGTACGCGGACAACCAGTGGTGGCAGGTCGACCTCGGCACGGTGCAGTCCATCAACGCCGTCGACGTCGCCTGGGAGACCGCCTACGCCTCGTCCTACCAGGTGCAGACCTCCACCGACGGCACCACCTGGACCACCGTCGGCTCCCAGAACCCCACCGCCGCGGGCACCCAACGCACCACGTTCACCCCGGTCAACGCCCGGTACGTGCGGATCAACTGCCTCACCCGCGCCACCGCCTGTGGCTTCTCCATCTGGGAAGTCCTCGTCTACGGCGACCTCGCCGCGGCCGGAACCACCCAGACCCGCACCACCACCGCCACCTACACCAACAGCGGCTACGGCACCGACCCCGCCGGGACCACCATCACCTCAACCCTCGGCACCGCCGTCCCCGCCACCACCATCGACTACGACCCCGCCACCGGCCTGGCC
>DASTGO010000411.1:0-7439 GCA_035719045.1 Kineosporiaceae bacterium
GATGCCCCGGGACGCCGCGACCACCGCCCCCGCCCGCCCCGCCGAGGTCGGCACCGAGGTGCTCAAGCTCCGGGGCCCGGCCGCGCGGGTGGTCGCCAACATGGAGGCCAGCCTCGACGTGCCGACCGCGACCAGCGTCCGCGCGGTCCCGGCGAAGCTGCTCATCGACAACCGGATCGTCATCAACAACCACCTCGCCCGGGCCCGCGGCGGCAAGGTGTCGTTCACCCACCTCATCGGGTTCGCCCTGGTCGAGGCCCTGGCGCAGATGCCGGAGATGAACCACGCCTACGGCGAGGACCCCGACGGCAAGCCCGCGCTGATCAAGTCCGGGCACGTCAACCTCGGGATCGCGATCGACCTGGCCAAGCCGGACGGCACCCGCCAGTTGCTGGTCCCGAACATCAAGCAGAGCGAGGGCATGGACTTCGCCCAGTTCTGGGCCTCCTACGAGGACATCGTGCGCCGGGCCCGCAACGGCCGGCTGGGCGCCGACGACTTCGCCGGGACCACGATCAGCCTGACCAACCCCGGCACGATCGGCACCGTCCACTCCGTGCCGCGGCTGATGAAGGGCCAGGGCACGATCATCGGGGTCGGGGCGATGGAGTACCCGGCGGAGTACGCCGGCGCCTCCGAGGAGACCCTGGCCCGGCTGGCGGTCAGCAAGATCCTCACCCTGACCTCCACCTACGACCACCGGATCATCCAGGGCGCGCAGTCCGGGGACTTCCTGCGGGTCATCCACAGCAAGCTGCTCGGCGAGGACGGGTTCTACGACCGGATCTTCCACGCGCTGCGGATCCCCTACGAGCCGGTCCGCTGGATCCGTGACATCGCCGTCCCGCACGACGAGGACATCAACAAGACCGCCCGGGTGCAGGAACTGATCCACGCCTACCGGGTGCGCGGTCACCTGATGGCCGACACCGACCCGCTGGAGTACAAGCAGCGGCGGCACCCCGACCTCGACATCACCACCCATGGGCTGACCCTGTGGGACCTGGAGCGGGAGTTCCCGACCGGCGGGTTCGGCGGCAAGCCGCTGATGAAGCTGCGTCACATCCTCGGCGTGCTGCGCGACTCCTACTGCCGGACCGTCGGCGTGGAGTACATGCACATCCAGGACCCCGAGCAGCGGGCCTGGCTGCAGGCACGGATCGAGCGGCCGTACGCCAAGCCGTCCCCGACCGAGCAGTTGCGGATCCTGCGCCGGCTCAACGCTGCGGAGGCCTTCGAGACCTTCCTGCAGACCAAGTACGTCGGCCAGAAGCGGTTCAGCCTGGAGGGCGGCGAGAGCGTCATCCCGCTGCTGGACGCCATCCTGTCCGCCGCGGCACGGGCCAGCCTGGATGAGGTCTGCGTCGGGATGCCGCACCGCGGCCGGCTCAACGTGCTGGCGAACATCGCGGGCAAGAGCTACGGGCAGATCTTCCGTGAGTTCGAGGGCACCCAGGACCCGAAGTCCGTGCACGGCTCCGGCGACGTGAAGTACCACCTGGGCACCGAGGGCGTGTTCACGGCCGAGACCGGCGAGAAGACCAACGTGTACCTCGCGGCGAACCCCTCCCACCTGGAGGCGGTCAACCCGGTGCTCGAGGGCATCGTGCGCGCCAAGCAGGACCGGCTCAACCGCGGCAGCGCCTTCTTCTCCGTGCTGCCGGTGCTGCTGCACGGCGACGCCGCGTTCGCCGGCCAGGGGGTGGTCGCGGAGACGCTGAACCTGTCCCAGCTGCGCGGGTACCGGACCGGCGGCACCGTCCACGTCATCATCAACAACCAGGTCGGCTTCACCACCGCCCCGGCGTCCTCGCGGTCCTCGGTGTACTCCACCGACGTCGCGCGGATGATCCAGGCGCCGATCTTCCACGTCAACGGCGACGACCCGGAGGCCTGCGTCCGGGTGGCCCAGATGGCCTTCGACTTCCGGATGGCCTTCGACAAGGACGTCGTCATCGACCTGGTCTGCTACCGGCGGCGCGGCCACAACGAGGGCGACGACCCGTCGATGACGCAGCCGCTGATGTACAACCTCATCGAGGCTAAGCGCAGCGTCCGCAAGCTCTACACCGAGGGCCTGATCGGCCGCGGCGACATCACCGTCGAGCAGGCCGAGAGCGCGCTGCGGGACTACCAGGAGCAGCTGGAGCGGGTGTTCGCCGAGACCCGCGACGCCGCCGACGAGCCGCAGCCGCAGACCGACGTCACGGCCGGACTGGACCTGCCGCTGGCCCAGCAGGCCGACGCGCTGTCCGCCCCGCCGCGGGCCACCGCCGTCGACCTCTCGGTGCTCAAGCGGATCGGCGACGCCCATGTCAGCCCGCCGCCCGGCTTCACCGTCCACCCCAAGCTGCAGCCGCTGCTGGAGCGCCGGGCCATGATGGCTCAGGAGGGCGGTATCGACTGGGGCTTCGGCGAGGTGCTCGCCCTGGGCAGCCTGCTGATGGAGGGCACCCCGGTCCGGATGGCCGGCCAGGACAGCCGCCGCGGCACCTTCGTCCAGCGGCACGCCGTGCTCATCGACAAGGTCACCGGCACCGAGTGGACCCCGGTGGCGAACCTGGCCGACGACCAGGCGAAGTTCTGGATCTACGACTCCCTGCTCAGCGAGTACGCGGCGATGGGCTTCGAGTACGGCTACTCCGTCGAGCGGCCGGACGCCCTGGTGCTCTGGGAGGCACAGTTCGGCGACTTCGCCGACGGCGCCCAGACGATCGTCGACGAGTTCATCTCCTCGTCGGAGCAGAAGTGGGCGCAGCGCTCCTCGGTGGTCCTGCTGCTGCCGCACGGCTTCGAGGGCCAGGGTCCCGACCACTCCTCCGGCCGGATCGAGCGGTACCTGCAGCTGTGCGCCGAGAACAACATGACCGTGGCGATGCCGTCCAACCCGGCCTCCCACTTCCACCTGCTGAGGCGGCAGGCGTACGCCCGGCCCCGGCGCCCGCTGGTGGTCTTCACGCCGAAGTCGATGCTGCGGCTGAAGGCGGCGGCCTCGGCGGTGGAGGACTTCACCACCGGGCACTTCCGCACGGTCATCCCAGACCTCGCCGTCACCGACCCGCGGCACGTCGACCGGGTGCTGCTGTGCTCCGGGAAGGTCTACTGGGACCTGCTGGCCGAGCGGGACCGCCGCAAGGACGGCCGGACGGCCATCGTCCGGCTGGAGCAGTTGTACCCGCTGGACGCGACGTCGGTGCTGGACGCGGTCGACCCGTTCGGTGCGGCCCAGCTGGTCTGGGTGCAGGAGGAGCCGGCCAACCAGGGTCCCTGGCCGTTCGTGGCCCTCAACCTGCCCGAACACCTCGGCGGCCGGCCACTGCTGCGGGTCTCCCGCCCCGCGTCGGCCTCCCCCGCCACCGGCTCGTCCAAGAAGCACGCCGCCGAGCAGGCCACCCTGGTCGCGCAGGCCTTCGACCGCTGACCCCACCACCGCGGCGCCGGGGCACCCTGAGACGGCCGGACCGTCACGGGGCGCCCCGGACCCGGTGTCACCGGAGGCACGGACCGGGGCAATCCACCCGTGATCACGGGGGCCGTGCCGCCGGGCACCGCCGTCGGCGAGAATGGCCACGTGTACTTCACCGACCGCGGCATCGAGGAGCTGCTGGAGCGCCGGGGCGAGGAGCAGGTGAGCCTCGCCTGGCTGGCGGAGCGGCTGCGCGAGTTCGTCGATCTCAACCCGGAGTTCGAGACCGCCACCGAGCGGCTGGCCACCTGGCTCGCCCGCCTGGACGACGACGAATGAACCGCGGCGCACCATGACAGCGACGGCGCACGCGGGGCGGGAACGGGCGACCGGGTCGCCGACGGCCCTGCCGGCACCGGGCCGGCCGACACTGGACCGGCCGACGGCGACCGCAGGGCGGACACTGACGACCGGGCCGCCAGAACGGCCAGGGGGAACGGGACGGTCAGGGGGGCGCTCGGTTGGACGTGACAGCGGAGGCGGGGACGGACGTGCGGGTGACCGGTGACTCCAGCCCGCAGCCAGTACCCGCCCCCGGCCAGGACGCCCGGATCACGGGTCTGCGGGTCTGCGTGGTCGGGGACGACCTGGTGGCGGGGGTCGGTGACCCTAAGGCCCTCGGCTGGGTGGGCCGGGTGGCGTCCCGGACCTCACGCGCCGAGGGACCGATCACGGTGTTCCCACTCGGAATCCCCGGCGAGACCACGGCCGGGCTGTCCACCCGCTGGCGGGAGGAGACCGCCCGGCGGTTCGGCAGTGCCCCTCTGAGCTCCTGCCGGCTGGTGATCGGGCTCGGCCACGGCGACATCTACCAGGGGATCACCCTGCCGAGGTCGCGGCTGAACCTGGCCAACATCCTCGACGAGTGCCAGGCCCGCGGACTGGGCACCTTCGTCGTCGGGCCGCCCCCGGGCACGGACCGGCTCAACCACGCCGTCTCGCAGCTGTCCAGCGCGTTCTTCGACGTGTGCCTGCGCCGCCAGGTGCCCTACGTGGACGCCTTCACGCCGCTGGTGCAGCACGAGGACTGGCTGACCGATCTGGAGGCCGGCGACGGGAACCACCCCGGGCAGGCCGGCTACGGGCTCATCGCATGGCTGGTCCTGCACGGCGGCTGGCACGGCTGGCTGGGGCTGCCCGAGTGAGCACGCCCGGACCGGGCGCCCCGCTACCTCGGGCGGGACGAGGTGGGCCCGGATGTGAACGGCCGGGACCGGTGGCCGGATGCGCCGCCGCGAGACCTGGCTCGCCGAGCAGCAGGACGCCTTCACCGCTGCCCTGCTGACCTGACCCCGAGGTCTCCGGCCGACCACGGCGACCCCGCGGCAGGAGGCCGTCAGGGACGGGCGAAGACGATCTTGCCGACCAGGTCGCCGGAGGCCATCCGGGCGAAACCGTCCCGCGCACTCTCCAGCGGCAGCACCGAGTCGATCACCGGCCGGACCCCGGTCACCTCGCAGAACCGCAGCAGCTGCTCCAGCTCCGCCCGGGTGCCCATCGTCGAGCCGATCACCCGCAACTGCAGGAAGAAGATCCGGTTGAGCTCGGTGGACTTCGGGTCAGGACCGGAGGTGGCTCCCGAGATCACCACGGTCCCACCCTGCTTCAGCGAGCGCAGCGAGTGGCTCCAGGTGGCCGCGCCGACGGTCTCCATCACCGCGTCGACCCGCTCCGGCAGCCGGTCCCCGGACGCGAAGACCTCCTCCGCACCCAGTTCCAGGGCCCGGGAACGCTTGCCCTCATCGCGGCTGGTCACCCAGACCCGCAGCCCGGCGGCCGCCCCCAACGCGATCAGCGCGGTCGCCACCCCGCCGCCGGCCCCCTGCACGAGCACGGTCTGCCCCGGCTGCAGCCCGGACTGGGTGAACAGCATCCGGTAGGCCGTCAGCCACGCCGTGGGCAGGCAGGCGGCCTCCTCCCAGGACAGCGCCGGGGGTTTCGGCACGAGGTTGCGGCGGGGCACCACGACCTGTTCGGCCAGGGTGCCCGGGTACCGCTCCGACAGCAGGGACCGCTTCGGGTCCATGGTCTCGTCGCCACGGTGGTCGGGATCGCTGATCACCGCGTGCACGACCACCTCGTTGCCCTGCTCATCGACCCCTGCGGCATCGCAGCCGAGGATCATCGGCAGCCGCTCGGCGGGCAGGCCGACACCGCGCAGGCTCCACAGGTCGTGGTGGTTGAGGCTGGCCGCCTTCACCGTCACCCGGGCCCAGCCGTCAGGGGCCGCCGGCTCGGGCCGCTCCCCCACCTCGAGGGCGGACAGCGGGTCGTCGGGGGCGAGGCGGGCGGCATAGACGGCGAGCATGCGGTCACCGTAGTGCCGACCGCAGCCACCCGCCCGACCCGGCGCGTGACGCAGGCCACAACGTCCCGGACGTCCCCGCCCGTCGGGCGTCCACCGGGCACGGCGGCCCGCCGCGCCCGGCCTGGGTTCGTCGCGGTGGTGGGATCGGCGGTGAACTACCGGTTCTGTCGCGGCTCAACCCCCGCCCCGGACCGGCAGGTATCGACGGTTACGGGATCGGCTGCCGGGCTCGGATCACTGCCTGAGCGTGTTCCATCCGGGCCCGGGTCAGCTTCCTCCTCCTCAACCACGCGTCTGCCTCGCCCTGCGAGACCGCTTCCTGGAACTCCCCGACGAGGTCCTCCCGCAGTTGCCGCCACGTGAAGGTCAATCTGGCTGAGATGTGGAATTCACGCAGCCAGGCGTTGCCCTTCCGCTGGGCGGCGGCCTGCTCGTAGTCGGCGAGCAGGGCCAGTTTCTCCTCGTCGCTGCGTAGGGTCCGCCCGCGGCGGCCCGAGGGCAGGTCGTCCAGGGTCAAGGCCTGCGCGGGGTCGATCTCGATCGGCCCGGGCGGGGAAGCGGAGGTGCCCTGGTCGGCGGCAGCACCGTGGTGGGCGGCAGCCGCCAGCAGGCCGAAGTCGGCAACGGAGTCGACGAGGATCTCCTTCCGGGTGCCGTGGCCGGCAGGTGCCACCGGCTTCGGCATCGGTTGCCCGGCCCGGATCGCAGCCTGGGACTGCTCCATCCAGGCCTGGGTCAGCCCCTTTCTCCTCAGCCAGGCATCTGCCTCGCCCCGCACGAACGCTTCCTGGTATTCACCGAACAGCTTCGTCCGTAGTCGCCGCCACTCGAAGGGGCGACGTTTGTCGAAGTTGTTTTCCTTCAACCACTCCTTGGCCTTCTTCTCGGCATTGGCCTGCTCGTAGTCGGCGAGCAGGGCCAACTTCTCCACGTCGCTGCGTCTGATCTGTTCGCGGTCGGCAGGGGCGACGTCATCCGCGGTCAAGACCTGCGCATGGTCGACCTCGATCGACCCGGGCGTGGAGGCGGAGGCAGCCGCGGCAGTACCGTGGTCGGACGCCGTCATCAGCGGGCCGAGGTCCACCGCGGGCTCGACGGAGATCTCCCCCTCAGGGCCCGCAGGCATCGTCGGTGGTGGCATCGATTGCCGTGCCCGGACCTTTGCCAGAGAGTGTTCCATCCGCGCCTGGGTCAGCTTCTCCTTCATCAACCACTCGTCTGCCTCGCCCCGCGCGACCGCTTCCTGGAACTGCCTGACCAGCTTCTTCCGCAGTTCCCGCCACTGGACGGGCTGGCTGGGCCAGATACCGTTTCTGAGCTGCCAGGCGTGGCCCTGCCCCTGGGCGGCGGCTTCCTCGTAGTCGGCGAGCATCGCCAACCTCTCCTCCTTGCTGCGCCGGATGAGTCCGCGGTGGGCAGGGGCCAGGTCGTCCAGAGTCAAGGCCTGCGCGAGGTCGATCTCGACCGGCCCGGGCAGGGCCTCACCCGGGTGGTCCGAGACCGGTCGCCCGCCGGAACCCTCTGCCCCTGCGGATGTGGACCGTGACCGTGACCGGTCGAGCGACTGCCGCCACCACGAAGTGGTCCCGGGCGACCGGTCACCCCACCCGAACTGCTGACCATGCCCTGACCCGCCGGTCGCCGACGGCTCCTGCAGCTGACCCG
>DASTGO010000412.1:0-3881 GCA_035719045.1 Kineosporiaceae bacterium
GGCGTGATCCGCGCACTGCGGGTGGCGGCCGGGGACCTGCGGCACGGGCTGGCCCACCTGCGCCGTCGGCCCGTCCCGGCCACCGCCCTGGCCGCGATCGGGGTGCACCGGTTCGGCTTCGGCGCCGCGACCGTGATGACCGTCCTGATGTGCCGCTACCGGTTGACCGACCCGGCCCGGCCGGAGCGGGGGCTGGCCCTGCTCGCGGTGGCGGTCGGGCTGATCGGCGCCGGCTACGCGCTGGCCGCCGTGGTCACCCCGCCCGGCTCCGACCTGCTCGGACCGGCGGGCTGGATCACCACCTGCCTGGCGGTCACCGCCGCGGTGCCGGTGCTGCTCGCCCTGGCCATGTCGGGGCCGGTCCTGTTCGCCGCGTCCCTGCTGTTCGGCCTGGCCGGGCAGGGGACGAAGATCTGCGTCGACGCACTGGTCCAGACCGGGGTGGACGACGATGTCCGGGGCCGGGCCTTCTCGATCTACGACATGGTCTACAACATGGCCTTCGTCGCCGCAGCCGCCGGTTCCGCCCTGGTGCTGCCCACCGACGGGTTCTCCCGGCCCTGGCTGTTCGGACTGGGCCTGCTCTACCTCACCGCGGCGGTGGGGTACCGCCGGGTGAACCGGGATCAGCCGGCGTTGTGGTCCCGCCACCAGCGCAGCAGTTCCGCCTCCGCCTCGTCGCGGGACAGCGGGCCGCGCTCCAGCCGCAGCTCCTTCAGATAGGACCAGGCCCGGCCGACGTCGCGGCCCGGCTGGATGCCCAGCAGCTTCATGATCTCGTTGCCGTCGAGGTCGGGGCGGACCGCGGCCAGCTCCTCCTGCGAGCGCAGCCGCTCGATCCGCAGCTCCAGTTCCCGGTAGGCGGTGGCCAGCCGTTCGGCCTTGCGCCGGTTGCGGGTGGTGCAGTCGGAGCGGGTCAGCTTGTGCAACCGGTCCAGCAGCGGTCCGGCATCCGTGACGTACCGGCGGACCGCGGAGTCGGTCCACTCCCCGTCGCCGTAGCCGTGGAACCGCAGGTGCAGTTCGACCAGGCGGGCCACCTGCTTGATGGTGTCCTTGTCGAAGCGCAGTGCCTTCAGCCGCCGGGCCACCAGCTTCGCCCCGACCATCTCGTGGTGGTGGAAGCTGACCCCGCCGCCGGACTCGAACCTGCGGGTGGCGGGCTTGCCGACATCGTGCAGCACGGCGGCCAGGCGCAGCACCAGATCCGGACCGGGCACCGGACCGTCCGGGCCGTCCTCCAGGGCGATCGCCTGCTCGAGCACGGTCAGGGAGTGCTCGTAGACGTCCTTGTGCCGGTGGTGCTCGTCGATCTCCAGCTTCAGGGCCGGCAACTCCGGCAGGATCCGGGCCGCGAGCCCGGTCTCCACCAGCAGTTGCAGGCCGAGTCGCGGGCGGGGGGCCAGCAGGAGCTTCTCCAGCTCGACCCGGCAGCGTTCCGCGGCCACGATGTCCAGCCGTTCGGCCATCGCCTGCATCGCCGCCTGCGCGGCCGGGTCGACGGCGAATCCGAGCTGGGCGGCGAACCGGGCGGCCCGCAACATCCGCAACGGGTCGTCCCCGAAGGACATCTGCGGCGTCCCCGGAGTCCGCAGCCGCTGCCCGACCAGATCGGCCAGGCCGCCGTGCGGGTCCACGAAGGTGAGGTCGGGCAGTTCGACGGCCATCGCGTTGACGGTGAAGTCGCGGCGGGACAGGTCCCCCTCCAGGGTGTCCCCGAAGGTGACCTCCGGCTTGCGGGTCTCTCCGTCGTACACATCGGACCGGTAGGTGGTCACCTCGACGGTGAGGTCCCTGCGCCGGGCGCCGATGGTCCCGAAGGCCTTGCCGATCGACCAGTGCGCCTCGCCCCACGACCGCAGCAGGGCCTCGGTGTCGTCCGGCTGGGCGTCGGTGGTGAAGTCGAGGTCCAGCCACGGACGGCCCAGCAGGGCGTCCCGGACGGGCCCGCCCACCAGCGCCAGCCGGTGTCCTGCCGCGGTGAACCGGTGGGCGAGATCGGTCACGGCAGGGTCGAGCCGGACGAGTGCGGTGACGAGCCGTCGCCGGGCGTCGTCAACGGGGTCACGGGGAGTTGCTGGCACGACCCCCAAGGGTGCCAGATCGCGGAGATCACGCCGGTCGGTGGGCCAGCCCCCCGGACAGCCCGGACTAGTTACAGTGACGGCATGTCCCGCCCGCCACGCTCCTCGCGCGCCCAGCGCCGGGTCCTGCCGACGGTGGAGGAGACTTCTGCGGGTGGGCTGGTCGTGGATCGCGCCGCCGAACCGGTGCGGGCCGCCGTGATCGCCCGGCTGAACCGTGCCGGCCGGGTCGAATGGTGCCTGCCCAAGGGGCACCTCGAGGACGGCGAGACCCCGGAGGACGCCGCGGTGCGGGAGATCGAGGAGGAGACCGGCATCCGGGGACGGGTGGTCGGTTCCCTCGGCACGATCGACTACTGGTTCTCGGCCGAGGGGCGCCGGGTGCACAAGCTCGTGCACCACTACCTGCTGGAGGCGACCGGCGGGGCGCTGAGCATCGAGGGGGACCCGGACCAGGAGGCCATCGACGTCGCCTGGGTGCCGCTGCACGACCTGGCCCGGACCCTGGCCTTCCCGAACGAGCGCAAGATCGCCCGGGAGGCCTCAGCCCGCCTGGCGGAGAGCGCGTGAACGGCGTACCCGGCCCCCGGCCGACGACGACCGTCCGCGGGTCCGCGCGGGCGGGGTCGCGGGCCGGGCGGATGCCCGCCGGGCGTCCGCTCGCGAGACTTCCGTTCGCAAGACTGCTGCTCGCCGGGCTCCTGCTGAACGTGCTGCTGGTGGCCGGGATCATCCCCGGCACCCGGCTGTCCGCCCTCGCCGCGACGACGTCCCCGGCGGTCCGGGTGGACGTCGACGAGGTCAGCCCGCCGGCGCTCACACCGGGCGCGCTGCTCACGGTGAAGGGCCGGATCACCAACACGGGGACCGCCCCGCTGACCAGGCTGCTGGTGAACCTGCGCACCCGGTGGAATCCGCTGGCCACCCGCGCCGAGGTGCAGCAGTGGGCCTCCGGCGACAACGCGCTGATCTCCACGGCGGTCCACCGGATCGACAGCCCGGTGCCCCTGTCCGGACCGCTGGCACCCGGTGCGACCGCCGAGTTCACCCTGCAGGCCTCGCCCGCCGCCATCCTCGGGTTGAACCCGGACAGCAGCTTCGGCACCCGGGGGCTGGTGGTCCGCGTTCGCGCCCAGGTGGAGGCCCCGCCGCTGCAGCGGGCCGGGGAGGCCTACACCTTCCTGGTCTGGTCCCCCGGCAAGGACGGCGTGCAGCCCACCCGGCTGACCGTGCTCGCCCCGGTGACCTCCACGCTGCCGCAGCCGGACGCCTCGGCCCCGCAGGAGGCCCTGCTCGCCTCGATGACGCAGACCGGCCGGCTGGGACGGCTGCTCGCCACGGTCCGGGAGGGTTCACTCAGCTGGGCGGTCGACCCGGCCCTGCTGGTCGCCGCCCAGCGCATCCAGGCTCCCGCTGTCGGCACCGGCGGCGCCGACCAGGGCCAGGGGCCGCCGGCCTCCTGGTCGTCCTCCCCCACCAGCCCCGGAGCCGCCCCCGGCACCACCCCGTCCGCGCCCGTCTCGGGAACGAGCCCGCCGGCCGCTTCGGGCAGCCCGTCCGGCAGCCCCTCGGCCGCACCCGGCCAGGGCCAGCCCTCCCCGTCGCCGGAGCTGGCGACCGCCACCCGGGCCTGGCTGAGCCAAGCCGTCACGCTGGGCGGATCGCAGCGGCCGTTCGCCCTTCCCTTCGGTGACCCGGACCTGGCCGCCATCGCGCACGCCGGGCAGGACGCCGCCGATCTGCTCGGACTGGCCCGGTCCCTGGCGGACACCGCGACCCGGCAGATGTTCGGCGACC
>DASTGO010000413.1:0-8648 GCA_035719045.1 Kineosporiaceae bacterium
ACCGGCAGGCCGTGGACGATGCGGCAGTACGCCGGGTTCGGAACTGCCAAGGAGTCGAATGAGCGCTACCACGAGCTGGTCAGCGCCGGCACCGGCGGGCTGAGCGTCGCGTTCGACCTTCCGACGCAGATGGGCTACGACTCCGACGAGCCGATCGCCAGCGGTGAGGTCGGCAAGGTCGGCGTCGCGGTGGACTCGATCGACGACATGCGGGTGCTGTTCGGTGGCCTGCCGCTGGACAAGATCTCCACCTCGATGACGATCAACGCCCCGGCCGCGGTGCTGATCCTGCTGTACCAGCTGGTCGCGGCCGAGCAGGGCGTCGAGGGTGCCCAGCTCACCGGCACCATCCAGAACGACGTGCTCAAGGAGTACATCGCCCGCGGGACCTACATCTTCCCGCCCAAGCATTCCCTGCGGCTGATCAGCGACATCTTCGCCTACTGCCGCACCGAACTGCCGCGCTGGAACACCATCTCGATCTCCGGCTACCACATGGCCGAGGCCGGGGCGACCCCCGCGCAGGAGGTCGCCTTCACCCTGGCCGACGCCAAGGAGTACGTGCGCGCGGCGCAGGCGGCGGGCCTGTCCGTCGACGACATCGGCCCCCGGCTGTCGTTCTTCTTCGTCGCCCGCACCACGCTGCTGGAGGAGATCGCGAAGTTCCGGGCCGCCCGCCGGGTCTGGGCCAGGATCGTCCGTGACGAGTTCGGCTCCACCAACCCCAAGTCGCAGATGCTGCGCTTCCACACCCAGACCGCGGGCGTGCAACTGACCGCCCAGCAGCCCGAGGTGAACCTGATCCGGGTCGCGCTGCAGGGCCTGGGCGCCGTGCTCGGTGGGACGCAGAGCCTGCACACGAACTCCTTCGACGAGGCGATCGCGCTGCCGACGGAGAAGGCCGCCCGGCTGGCGCTGCGCACCCAGCAGGTGATCGCCTTCGAGACCGACGTGTGCAAGACGGTCGACCCGTTCGCGGGGTCCTATGTGGTGGAGTCCCTGACCGACGCCCTCGAGGCCGAGATCGAGGACCTGATCCAGAAGGTCGAGGACCGCGGCGGCGCGGTGGCGGCCATCGAGCAGGGCTTCCAGAAGGACGAGATCGAGCGGTCGGCCTACCGGATCGCCACCGAGATCGACGCGGGGGAGCGGACCGTCGTCGGGGTGAACAAGTTCACCGTCGACGAGGAGGAGCCGTACGAGCCGCTGCGGGTGGACCCGGCGATCGAGCAGCAGCAGCGCGAGTCGCTGGCGAAGCTGCGTGCCGACCGGGACGGCGGTGCGGTGGCCCGGGCTCTGGAAGCCCTGCGTGCCGCCGCCGCGGGCACCGACAACGTGCTGTACCCGATGAAGGAGGCGCTGGCCGCGCGGGCCACCGTCGGCGAGGTCTGCCACGCGCTGCGGGAGGTCTGGGGCACCTACGTGCCGCCGGACCGGTTCTGATCCGATCCCGGCGCCGGCCGTCCCTTCCCTGCCCGGGGAGAGGGACGGCCGGCGTCGGCGTCGCCCGGCACGGCCGGGTGGCATCCGGAACCCGACCGTCGGCACCGGGTGTCCGGCCGTTGACCAGCGGGTGAAGGTCCCGGGACGTGGGTGCGACCGTGCAGGTCTACCCTCGAACTCCGTGATGCCCGCCACTGTGCCGCTGCTGGACCTGGTGGTCCCCCTGCAGGACGAGCTGATCGAGTTCCGGCGCGACCTGCATGCCCATCCCGAGGTCGGCCGGACCGAGTTCCGCACCACGCAGCGGGTGTCGGCACGGCTGCAGGAGGCGGGGCTGAAGCCGGTGCTGCTGCCCGGGACCGGCCTGGTGTGCGACATCGGCGGGCGCGGGGAGGACGTCGGCCCGACCGTCGCGTTGCGCGCCGACCTGGACGCCCTTCCGCTGCCAGACGAGACCGGGGTGCCGTACGCCTCGACAGTGCCCGGGGTGTCCCACGCCTGCGGACATGACGTGCACACCGCAACCGTGCTCGGCGCCGGGCTGGTGCTGGCCCGGCTGGACGAGCTGGGGCTGCTGCCCGGCCGGGTGCGGCTGGTGTTCCAGCCGGCGGAGGAGATCCAGCCCGGTGGCGCGCTCAGCGTGATCGCCGCCGGCGGGCTGGACGGCGTCGAGCGGGCCTACGCGCTGCACTGCGACCCCGGGCACGACGTCGGCGTGGTCGGGACCCGCCCGGGGCCGATCACCTCGGCGGCGGACATGGTCCTGGTCCGGCTGGAAGGTCGCGGCGGGCACACCTCGCGCCCGCACCTGGCCGAGGACGTCGTGTTCGCCCTGGCCCAGGTCGCCGTCCAGGTCCCCGCGGTGCTGTCCCGCCGGGTGGACCCCCGGGCCGGGCTGGCCATGGTCTGGGGGCGGATCACCGCCGGGGCCGCCCCGAACGCCATCCCGCGCACCGGTGAACTGCACGGGACCCTGCGCTGCCTGGACGCCGGGGTCTGGACCCAGGCGGGCGCCCTGGTCAGCGACGTGGTGCACGAGGTCGCCCGGCCGTACGGGGTGCGCGCCGAGGTCGTGCACACCCGCGGTGTCCCGCCGACCGTGAACGACCCCGACGCGGTGCTGGTCGTGGAGGAGGCCGTGCGCGCCGAACTGGGGGAGGCCAGCCTCGTCCTGGCCGAGCAGAGCCTGGGCGGGGAGGACTTCTCCTGGATGCTGGAGAAGGTGCCCGGCGCGATGATCCGGCTGGGCACCCGGGTCCCCGGCGGGCGTACCTTCGACCTGCACCAGGGTGACTTCACCGTCGACGAGCGCTGCGTCGCCATCGGCGCGCGGGTCCTGGCCGCGATCGCCCTGGGCGACCTCGCCTCCCGCGACTGAACCCGGGTCCGCCGGGGCGGGTCCGTCGCGGGACCGGTCAGTTGCGGGACCGGTCAGTTGCGGGGCGGTCCGTCGCGGGGTGGGTCAGTTCCGGGGTGGGTCAGTTGCGGGAGGGGTCGCCGGTGAGGATGAGGTCGGTGATCCCCGCCGCGGTGAGCACCCGGCGGTAGCGGTCCCGTTCGGACGGGTCCGGCACGTGCAGTCCGCGGGCGCAGGCCCGGGTGCCGTCCTGGCGGAACGGGTTGACCCGCACCCGCACCGCCGGATCGACCGCCAGCAGCCAGGACGCGGTCCGGGTGAGCACGTCGTCGGCGTCGTTGAGTCCCGGGACCAGCAGCAACCGGACCTCGGCCAACAGCCCGCGGCCGGCCAGGTTCCGGATCGCGGCCAGCACCCGGACGTTCGAGGTCCCGGTCAGCACCAGATGCGCCTCGTCGTCGAGTGCCTTGAGGTCGATCATGGCGCCGTCGATCACGGGTACGAGCCGGTCCCAGACCTCGGCGGGGGCATCGCCGTTGCTGTCCAGCAGTCGGTGCAGCCGCGCGGTGCGGGGGTCGGCGGCCAGGCGGGCGAACAGGGCGTAGGTGAAGTCCGGCTGGCAGGTGGGCTCCCCACCGGTGACCGTGACCCCGGTGAGGAACGGTGCGGCATCGGCGATCCCGGCCAGCAGGCCGTCCGCGGTCTGTGGCCGTAATCCCTTGGGGCGCAACGGGATCGTCACCGGATTGTGGCAGACCAGGCAGTCGAACCCGCAGCCCTGCAGGAACACCACGTAGCGGTTCCCCGGCCCGTCCACCGCGGAGAACGGGACCACCCCGGCCACCAGTCCGCTGACCCCGCCGAGCCCGTCCGCCCCGGTGTTCTTGTCCTCCCCGGGGCCGCCGACGGTACCGGTGTTGCCGTCGGTGCGGGTGCCGGTGGCGGGCCGGTCCGGGGCGGTCACGTCGTCTTGCGGACGCGGTCGGCCAGGTGCTGGTTGGTCATCGCCCCGGCGCCGAGCACGGTGCTGGAGTGCCGGACGCAGTTGCCGAGGTTCACCTGCTCGACCTCGCTGACCCTGACCAGGTAGCCGGTGATCCGGACGAACCCGTTGCCGTCCACGTCGAACGTGTAGTCGCGCATGCCCTCGGCGAACGCGCCCCGGATCACCGCCACCACGGAGTCGGGATTGTCCGCGATCGTGGGCTCGAACTTGAACACGTCGCTGATCCCGGCGGGGAAGCAGGCGTGGTGCGGGGCGACGGCCCGGATGTGCTGGTAGAGCTGGGGTTCCGTACCCACCGGGACCCGGGCCCCGGCGGTGATGCCGATGTCGGAGTCGATCCCGGACTGGGCGTGCAGCAGGGCGCGGCCGCCGCTGACCGTGCAGTACGGCATCGGCTGCGCAGCAACGAGTTCCGCGATCCTGGCGACCAGCCGGTGCACCAGTTCGTCCGCCTCTGCGTCGTGCCCGTAGCGCGCCTGGCTGCCGGACTGTTCCAGCAGCAGGTGGGCGCCCTCGGCCACCCCGTACAGGCCGAACATGGCGGTGAACCGGTCGGGGTCGATCAGGCCCTCGGCGACCAGCCAGTCGTGCCGGTAGAACCCGGACTCCTCGACCAGGAAGCGGATCCGCGACGCCATCAGTTCGGCGGTGGCCGCGACATGCTCCGGCAGGGTCACGTCCAGGTACGCCTGCAGGCCGCCGCCGGGGTGCTCGGCGACGTGCTGGACGACGCTCTCCCGCAGGTTCAGCCGGCACAGGGTGTGGGCGCCGCCGCCGCGGGGGAGGCTGTTGTAGCAGCTGACGATCCCGTAGTCCAGGCCGAGGTCGCGCACCATCATCGGGTGGTTGACGAAGTGCGGCTTGCCGTCCCGGCAGGCGGTCAGCACGGCCTCCCGCAGCAGCTCGTCCGGGGTCAGCGCCGGGTCCACCCGCAGGGTCAGGTTGGGCACCACCTGCCGCAGTTCGCGGTCCACCCGCAGCACCGCGCGGCCGATCCGGCTGTCGGCCGGCCCGAGGTTGGCGTGCACGAAGGCGTCCGGCAGCAGCCGGTCGGTCAGCCGCCAGAACCTGCGCAGCCGGGCGTCGAGTTCCGCGTCGGGCAGGCCCGCGGCGAACGGTTCCAGGAGGGTGTCCAGGTCGCCCAGGTACACCGGGTAGCCGGTGATCGAGGGCACCGATCCGTAGGTGGCCAGCAGCACGGTGAGTGCGTCGTCGAAGTCCTGCGGCGCAGGCAGTTCCAGCCGGGCGCTGCCGTGCCGGATCACCTTCGCGTAGTCGGGCAGCACATACCGGGGGCGGTACGGGGCGTTCCCCTCACCCATGTCGTGTACGACGCCTTTGTCCTGCAGCAGTAGGCATTTCTCGCCCACGGCAGGAGGTTCCAGGGCGTTCTCCGCGATCCCGGCGAGTTGCTGAACCCGCTGGCGGTAGGTCAGGGAGGGATCCGCCAGACATGCCCGGACGAGCTCCTGCAGGTGGGCTCTGCTCATGGGCGCACGGTAGGTCGGCACCGGCCGGACCGCCGCAGGCCCTTGGTCCCTGGCGGAATCCGCAGGTCAGGGAGGGGTGAACGGCTCGGGTCGGTCGGAATGCAGCGGAATGCCCTGTCTCCGGCAGCACTTGCCGATCCACCGTCACCGGCCCTGGCGAAATCGGCGGTCACGGTTCAGACAAGGCCGGACCTCCGGCCGCCTGCACCCCTTCCCGACCGGCTAGATTCCCCGCAACCACACGTTGTGCCTGGTCGGGCCCGCCGGTCCGGGTGTACCTCACTCATTCCGGGGCCCGGGTGGGCGCCACCTCGGATCGAAGGAGACACCCTTGCGTCGGGTGACGATGGCTGTTGCGGTGGCCGCCACCGCAGCGCTCGCACTGACCGCCTGTAGCGGCGGCAGCTCGAGCGGCAACACCTCTTCCAGCACCTCCGCCAGCTCGGCCGCCAAGTCGAGCATCAAGGTCGGCCTCGCCTACGACGTGGGCGGCCGCGGCGACAAGTCCTTCAACGACTCCGCCGCCAAGGGTCTGGACAAGGCGGTGGCCGAACTCGGGGTGACCAAGAAGGAGTTGGAGGCCACCCAGGGTGAGTCCGACTCCCAGAAGGAGGAGCGGCTGCGGCTGCTCGCCCAGGGCGGTTACGACCCGATCGTCGCGGTCGGCTTCGCCTACGCCGGCCCGCTGAAGAAGGTCGCCGCCGAGTTCCCGAAGATCCACTTCGCGATCATTGACGACAGCTCCTTCAAGGCGGCCAACGTCGCGAACCTGGTCTTCGCCGAGAACCAGGGCTCCTTCCTGGTCGGCGCCATCGCCGCCCAGGCCTCGAAGACCGGCACGATCGGCTACATCGGCGGCGTGAACGTGCCGCTGCTGCAGAAGTTCCAGGCCGGGTACGAAGCCGGCGCCAAGGCCGTGAACCCGAACATCAAGGTGCTCTCCAAGTACCTGACCGAGCCGCCGGACTTCTCGGGCTTCTCCGACCCGGCCAAGGGCAAGACGGCCGCCCAGGGCCAGCTCGACGCCGGTGCCGACGTCATCTACGCCGCGGCCGGCGGGTCCGGCTCGGGCGCCTTCGAGGCCATCGCCGCCAAGGGCAAGGGCAACTGGGCGATCGGGGTCGACTCCGACCAGTACCAGACCGCCTCGGCGACCGTGAGGGACTTCGTCCTCACCTCGATGCTGAAGCGGGTCGACGTCGCGGTGTACACCGAGATCAAGGCCGCTGTGGACGGCAAGCCGCTGACCGGCGAGCAGGTCTTCGACCTCAAGGTCGACGGGGTCGGGTACTCGACCTCGAACAGCGCCGTGCAGCCGTTCGCCGCGAAGGCCGACACCTTCAAGCAGCAGATCATCTCCGGCTCGGTCACCGCGCCGACCGCACCCGCCAAGTGAAGGCCCTGAGCTGTCACTGTCGGTGAGTCAGTGAGCCCGGGAGGGACTGTCCCTCCCGGGCTCACTACCGTCTGTCCGCACTGCGGCGACGTGGGCTAGCGTTCCGGGCGCCGGGGTTACGGATCTACCGGCACCTGACCCGTCCCGGAACGCCCGGCACGTCCCGATCCAGCCGGTCACGGCACCTGCCGATACCGGTCCTGACCGTCCTGCACGACCGCCCCTGCAACGCCTCGCCCCGGAGGTGCACCATCAGCGCCGATGCCGCCACTCAGGTAGCCGCCCCTGCCATCGAGCTCAAGGGGATCACCAAGCGCTTCCCCGGGGTCGTGGCGAACCGGGACATCGACATCACGGTGACCCGCGGGACCGTCCACGCGATCGTGGGTGAGAACGGCGCCGGCAAGTCCACCCTGATGAAGACCCTCTACGGGATGCACCGCCCGGACGAGGGCACGATCAGCGTGGACGGCAGGCCCGTCGTCCTGCACTCCCCGTCCGACGCCATCGCGCTCGGGATCGGCATGGTCCA
Organism: Kineosporiaceae bacterium; assembly: GCA_035719045.1. Taxonomy (GTDB): domain Bacteria; phylum Actinomycetota; class Actinomycetes; order Actinomycetales; family Kineosporiaceae; genus DASTGO01. The sequence continues at coordinate 7,225 of DASTGO010000413.1, forward strand.
CCAGCACTTCATGCTGGCGGAGAACTTCACCGTGCTGGAGAACATCGTCCTGGGCGCCGAACCCCGCAAGGGCCTGCGCCTGGACGTCGACACGGCCCGCCGCCGGATCGTCGAGCTGGGCCGGACCTACGGGCTCGCCGTCGATCCGGACGCCCTGATCGAGGACCTCGGGGTCGGTGAGCGGCAGCGGGTGGAGATCCTCAAGGTGCTCTACCGGGGTGCCCGCACCCTGATCCTCGACGAGCCCACCGCCGTGCTGGTGCCGCATGAGGTCGACGAGCTGTTCGACGCCCTGCGTGAGCTGAAGAGCGAGGGACTGTCGATCATCTTCATCTCGCACAAGCTGGACGAGGTGCTGTCCGTCGCGGACGAGATCACCGTGATCCGGCGCGGCACCACCGTCGCCACGGCGGATCCGGCGACGGTGACCGCGCGCCAGCTGGCCGAGCTCATGGTGGGCAGCGAGCTGCCGTCGCCGCAGACCACCGAGTCGACCGTGACCGACCAGGTCGTGCTCGATGTCGCGGACCTGACCGTGACCGCCCCGGACGGCCGCACCGTCGTCGACCGGGTGAGCCTGCGGATCCGGGCCGGGGAGGTGCTGGGGATCGCCGGGGTCGAGGGCAACGGCCAGGCCGAGCTCGTCGAGGCGATCATGGGCATCCGCAAGGCCGCCGCCGGGACCGTCCGGCTCGGCGACGACGACATCACCCACTGGCAGACCCGCACTCGCCGGGAGTCCGGGATCGGGTTCATCCCCGAGGACCGTAACCGCTTCGGCCTGCTCGAGGAGTCCTCGTTGTGGGAGAACCGGATGCTCGGCCACCAGACCCGGCCGCCGAACGTCAGGCGCGGCCTGATCGACCGGGCCGGGGCGCGTGCCGACACCGAGCGCATCGTCCGGGAGTACGACGTGCGCACCCCCTCGGTGGACGTCCTGGCGTCGGCGCTGTCCGGCGGCAACCAGCAGAAGCTCATCGTCGGACGCGAGATGAGCGGCAACCCCCGGCTGCTCATCGCCGGGCACCCGACCCGCGGCATCGACGTCGGCGCCCAGGCCGCCATCTGGGACCAGTTGCGCGCCGCCCGGGCCCAGGGCCTGGCCGTGCTGCTGATCAGCGCCGACCTGGACGAGCTGATCGGCCTGTCCGACACCCTCAAGGTCATCCTGCGCGGCCGGATCGTGGCCGACGTGGACCCGGCCGGCGTGACCCCGGAACAGCTCGGGTCGGCGATGACCGGGGCCGGGGACGCCGAGCAGCGGGTGGCCGCAACGGCGGCGGAACCTGCGGAAGACGCCGGCCCGCCGGCCGCCGAGGGCGCCACCGGCGCCGTGGAGGAGGGGAAGGGACGATGAACGTCCTGCGCAAGATCGGGCTCGTTCTGGCAGCCCCGGTGCTGGCCCTGGTCTTCTCCCTCGCGGT
>DASTGO010000414.1:0-3129 GCA_035719045.1 Kineosporiaceae bacterium
CGCTGTCCACTTGACAGGCAAGAACACCGCCGCCGGTTCGGTAGGTGAGCATGCCGCCGCTGGTGGGGCGGGCAAGGGTGTTACCGGGGTCGAGCGGGTGGCGGCGGCTGGGCGTGGTGGGGGTGGTGGGGGTCGACCGGCTGCGGGGCAACGGGTGGAGCGGCCTTGGTATGTGAAGACGGTCCGGAATTGGCTGTCGGTGTTGCAGGACGCGCAGACGTCGTGGTGGGAGGAGACGGTGCGGGGTTGGGGCGCCGTTGCTGGTGAAAGTGAGGTGGGCAAGGCGCCGTTGGAGTTGGCCCGTTCACAGGCGTGGGCTGACTGGGAGCGGGCGGGCGAGGTTGCGGCGGCGGTTGCGGAGCCTTCGGCGAGGGCGCGGGCGTTGGCAGCGGTTGCGGGGCGGGTCGGGGATGGTGATCCCGGGTTTGCCGCTGGGCTGCTGGATGCTGCCGAAGTGGCTGCGGGTGCGGTGGGTGACGGGTCGCTGAGGGCGTGGACGCTCGCTGAGGTGGCGGCGGCTGCGCCGGCTGAAGATGTTGCTCGTAGGAGTCGGCTGTGGAGCGCGGCCGAGGCCGCGGCGGAGGGTGTGGCTGATCCGGCCGGTAGGTCACGGGCGTTGAGCGTGGTCGCGGCGGGCATGCTCGGGGCGGATCCGCAGCGCGCGGGGAGGCTGGCGTCGCAGGCGGACCGGATCGCTGCAGATCTGCCGGAGGAGCCGTCGAAGGTGTGGACGGTGACCGGGATCGCGGCGACGATCGCGGTGACTGATCCTGATCGTGCGGGGGTGTTGCTGTCCCAGGCGGCGGTGATGGCCGAGGGCCTTGCCGATCCGGTGACGCGGTCGCGGGCGTTGGCGGTGGTCGCCTGGGTGATGCAGTCGGGTGATCCTGACCGGGCGAGGGTCTTGGCGGGTAAGGCTGCGGACTTGGCTCGGGGTTTGCCGGATGGGCCGGACAAGGCGCAGGCGTTGGCCGAAGTGGCCTTGGCTGTGGCCGACAGCGATCCCGATGCTGCCGTGCAGTGGTCCGATCTGGCCCGTCAGGTGGGGGCCGGTATCGCAGATCCGGTGGTGAAGGCGTCGACGATGACGCGGGTGGCGCGGTTACTGCAGGACGTTGACCCGGTGTTGGCGGCGAATGCGTTGGGCGAGGCCGAGCGTGCGGTCGCTGCGGTCGGTGACGGGCTGGTCAGGGCCGACCTGCAGGCTGCAATTACGGGGACCAGGGCCTTGACCGATCCTGCGCATGCCCCGGACCTGCTGGGCCAAGCCATCCCCACCCGGCTCGGCCCGGCCGGCGCGGGTGGTGGGGCCGGGGGGAGGAGGTGGGTTGATGCGCGGGTGGGTGGTTGGGTGGTGGTGGGGGCGGCTGCGCGGGAGGTGGCGGTCACTGATCCTGATCAGGCGGTGAGTCTGGCACTGTCGGTTCATGACGTGGCGGGGCAGTCGTGGGTGTTGACCGAGGTGGCGTTGACGGTGGCGGCCACGAGTGTGGACCGTGCCGTGGAGGTGATCGGGAAGATCCCTGAGGAGTTGGCGCGGGTGAACGCGTTGGAACTTCTCGGGGATGCGGTCGCGGCCGCCGCGCCGGAGCGGGCGACCCGCTTGTATGCGGAGGCGGACCGGTTGGCCAGGACACATCTGCGGTCGGTGGCTGCCGTGGATCCGGGGTCTGCGGCGGGACTGGCTCGTGGTGTGCCGGATCCGACGGCGCGGGCGTGGGCGCTGGTCGAGGTCGCTGCCGCGGTCGGGACCCGGGATGGGTTGCTGGGGCAGCAGTTGGTCAGTGAGGCCCAAGCGGTCGAGGGGGTGGGCCGGGATCCGGTGTCGCAGATGGCCAGAGCCGCAGCGGGTGATCCCGACTATGCCGAGCGGATCGCTCGTACGGTCAGTGACCGCACCGCGCGGGCGTGGGCGTTGACGTCGGTGGCGAAGGTGTTGTTGGAGACTGACCCGGCCCGGGCGGTGCGGCTACTCACTGATGCGGCGGATCTTCAGGCCCGGGCTGTTCTGGTGGGGGACGTCCACCTGCGGTCGGACTGGCGTTCGGCGCGGGAGAAGGCCTTTGCGAAGGTGTCGGCGTGGGCTGTCGGCCCCGCCCCCACGGACGCGGCGACCACCATGTTCGCCGGTGCCGATGACCGCGATCCGGACGCTGCTCGGGCCGGCTGGTGCGGGCGGGCCGTTCACCCCTGCGCGGTGGGGGCGTTCTGGCAGTCACGGATCAGACCGAGACTGGCCCGGAACACCACCGGCACCACCAAGGCCGACTCCGACCTCACCGAAGCCGAGCGGCAACTCCAGCGCGAGATCGACGAACTGGAACGCCAACGCGACCACGCCCGGACCACCGAGGAACAACACCGCACCCACACCCTCGGCGCCCAACCCGACCCTGACCAGGCCGGGCGGACCTCCCGTGAACACGACCACGAACAACGAGCCCAGGCCTGGTTCGAGCACCACCTGACCCGCACCCCCAAACCCTGCCTGTTCACCCGCCTCCTGACCGCCCTGGTCCCCGGCAAACCCACCGCCCGTTGGAAGGACGACACGGTCCAGGACTGGGGCGCTATCGGCGACGACGAGACCGACGCCGCCCCCTCCTCCGCCGACGACTACCAACCCCCCACCACCCGCGCCCGAACCGAACCCCCCACCACCCGCTACGCGACGCCGGCCCCGACCACCCGCTACGCCACCCCCGCCCCCACCACCCGCTACCCGACCGCGCCCGCAGACCCCCAGTACTCCGAGCCCCAGTACTCCGCGCCCGCCACCGCACCCGGGGACTGGCCCTCGGCCACCGAACCCCCCTACGCAACCCCGGCCCCGACCACCCGCTACCCGACCGCGCCCGCAGACCCGCAGTACTCCGCACCCCAGTACTCCGAGCCCGCCACCGCCACGGCGTCCGGTGGTGGGTTCTCGGGTGCGGGCGCCCCGTATGCGACTCCTGCTGGCCCGAGTGGTGCCACGGGGTTGGGTGACTGGACGGGGTCGGGTCGCAGATCGACCAGGACCCGCAGTGTGCGGTTCTCCGACCAGGTCCGGTCCACGCCTACTCGGGCGACGGCTCCCGACTGGGCGCAGAGCCTGTACGAGGAGGGTGCCGGCGGGCCTTCGACGGA
>DASTGO010000415.1:0-2879 GCA_035719045.1 Kineosporiaceae bacterium
GCCCGATGCAACCTGCGGATCTCCGCCCAGTCCTCCACCGACAACACCCCTTCCTCCCTGACACTCGACTGCCAGGGTTCTCGGCAAGGGGGGTCAGTTTTCGAACGTCGTCAGGGGGTCAGTTTTCCGGCGTCGCTGACATACGCCTCCATGTAGAGACCCGAGGTGCCTCTCTTGGTTATGCGGTCGGCCTCTGAACAGCGCGAAGGCTGTCCGAGGCCGACCGTCTCGCTCGCGGCGCGGTGTTCATGGGCCGATCTTGGTGCAGCCATGCGTTCGATGCGCGCCACGCGCGTCTAGGGCCAGGTGGCGGAGGCTGCGGGACGGTCATCGCGTAGGCAGGGTCGAGGCGAGAAGGGTGAGGATCAGCACGGTGGCCAGTCGAAGGGCCGTCGTCCCGTACCGGATGCCGGAACCACAGCTTGGTCCTTCAACTTGGTCCTTCAACGTCGTGCGCGCGGCGCTCAGGCCGAGCAACTGCTGGCGATGACGGGTGTTTCGGACACTTGCCAGCCCGTGCCGGAACGGGTGAACACATCGGCGAAGGGCCTCCTGCCGGGGGGCGGGTCAGTGGTACCGCCCTGGTCGTTTCAAGCCAAGAAACTCATGCATCGACAGGGTTGATGCATGAGATCAGGAAAATGCTCAAGAACGTACGAGTATCGGGCTCTTCAGAATCCAGGGTTTGCGCCGTGAGGCGCTGTTGGTTCGAGTGGAGGTGAGAGGCCTTCGCCGTCACTCCGTCGCAGCGGGGTGGTCGTAGCTGGGGGCAGCCCGATCCGGGTGGTGCCGGGGAGGGTGGGAGCAGCCCCGACAACGCCGGGACGTCTTCAGCACCGTCAGATGGGGCGGGTCCGGCAAGCGTGGTGAAGAGGAGTACGCGAGGAACCGACGTCTTACGTCCCTTCATTGTGAACCGGCTCGAACCTGACGGATCTGGGCCGGGGGCGGTGCGTACCCGTGGCTGCCTTGGTGGCGGCGGGGAACTTCGAGGCCTGCATACCCTGCGTGGGCCCGAAGGCCATGAGGAAGGTCTGCGGCGTACTCATGGCGATGCCGCAGGGACACAGTCGGGCTCCTCCTTCGCCGAGCGAACCACAGTGAACACGGGAACCACCTCGTCACGGTTCCGTGCGGGCGGGCAGCCAGCCTGACCAGCGCGGATAGGTGCGCCGACCGCCGAACGGGCGGGGTGGGGCGGAGCCGCCGTAGTACTGCGAGTCCGGGAGAGCCGGTCACATCGGGAAGGGCGGCAGCGGTTTCGAGAAGGGATGGATGCTGCGATGCCAGGAGAGTCCACGCCGAATGGCGAGGCGCCGTCCGTGGGGCCGGTCGGCCCGGCCGGGCGGGTACTGGGGATGCAGACCAAGCTTCACCAGTGGGCGGTGGCCGATCCCGGCCGCCGATTCGATGACCTGTTCAATCTCGTGCACGATCCGGCGACGCTGTTCGTGGCGTTCGACCGGGTCGCTGGCAACACCGGGGCGCGCACCGCTGGGGTGGACGGTCTGACCGTCGCCGATGTCGAGGCGCTGGTGGGCATCCCGGGGTTCCTGGACGACCTGCGGGCCAGCCTGAAGGATGGTTCGTTCCGACCCCTGCCGGTGCGGGAGCGGTTGATCCCGAAACCGGGAGGGGCAGGGAAGGTCCGGCGGCTGGGGATACCCACCGTCGCGGACCGGGTGGTCCAGGCGGCGCTCAAGCTGGTGCTGGAACCAATCTTCGAGGCCGACTTCCTGCCGGTCTCGTATGGGTTCCGGCCTCGGCGGCGGGCCCAGGATGCGATCGCCGAGATCCACTACTTCGGCACCCGCGGCTACGCGTGGGTGCTGGACGCGGATATCGAGGCGTGCTTCGACTCGATCGACCACACCGCCCTGATGGGCAGGGTGCGAGGCCGGGTGAAGGACAAGCGGGTCCTGGGACTGGTCAAGGCGTTCCTCAAGGCCGGGATCCTGACCGAACTCGGACAGGACCGGGCGACCCTGACCGGCACCCCGCAGGGCGGCATCCTGTCTCCGCTGCTGGCGAACATCGCCCTGTCGGCGCTCGATGAGCACCTGCACGGGCCATGGCAACCAGGCGGGGGAATGTCCACCGAGAGCCGCCGCGCCTATCGGCGCCGCACCGGTCGCCCGACCTGGCGGATCGTCCGCTACGCGGACGACTTCGTGGTCCTGGTGCACGGCACCTTCGACCACGTCGAGGCGCTACGCGAGGAGATCGTCAAGGTGCTTGCACCGCTGGGGTTGCGGCTATCACCGGCCAAGACCCAGATCGTGCACCTGGACGAGGGATTCGACTTCCTGGGCTTCCGCATCCGGCGCAGGCGCAAACGGGGGACGAACACCCGGCACGTCTACACCTTCATCGCACCCGGGCCCATCCGGAGACTGAAGGCAAAGATCCGTGCGATCACGGACAGGACATCCCAACGGGACCTGGCCGCGGTGCTCACCCAGTTGAACCAGAGCATGCGCGGTTGGGCGGCCTACTTCAAACACGCGGTCGCCAAGGATGCCTTCGGCAAACTGGACCGCTTCGTGTGGTGGCGACTGATCCGGATGCTGCGGACCCGCCACCGGTGGAGATGGGGCGACGTGCGCAGATGGCTGGTCACGCCCACCGGGCGATGGCGGAACATCAGCGCACCCGACGGGACCCAGCTGTTCCGGATTCAGGCGGTAACGGTCACCCGCTACCGCTACCGGGCCAGCAACATCCCGACCCCCTGGCCATCCGTGAACCCCGCCTGACGGCAGAAACCGGGGAGAGCCCGTTGCGTTGAAAGGCGCACGGCGGGTTCGGCGAGAGGCCCGGGAAAACGGACCAGGAGCAATCCCGGCACCGCGTCCCGGGCCTACTCAGCGTAGTCGGGG
>DASTGO010000416.1:0-2699 GCA_035719045.1 Kineosporiaceae bacterium
CGGCGGGACAGCGCCTGCAGATCACGGCGGGCCTGCCCGGACCCCGGGCGGCGGAACGGCAGCCGGCGCCACCCGGCCGGCCAGGCCCGCCGCGGTGGCCGCTGCGCCTGCGGTCCGGAACCGGGGACCTCGCCGGCGGGCACCGGGACCGGATCACCGGCATGGCCGAGCGGCCCGTCGAAGCTCAGCCGCACGGACGTCCGGCGGCCGGTCAGCGCGGTCAGCCGCAGTTCCCCCGACCAGTCGGGCCCGTTCAGCGTGCGCCACACGAAGCGGTGCTCGGAGGCGTTCCACTGCACCCGGACCAGCGCCGCCCGGGTCCGGCGGCGGCCCCGGCGCAGCTCGACGAGGTAGCGGTCATGACCGAGCCGGGAGACGTCCTCGACGGCGCCGAACAGGCCGGCCCAGCCGGACACGTCCCTGACCAGGGCCTCGACCACCGGCAACGGCTGCCCGACCACCACACCGGCGCGATCGACCATCGGGGCCCCCTCCTCGACCTCGGGCGGACGGGAGCCACCCGCAGCTCGGCCTGCGGGCGGCTCCCCCGACCCTGCATCGGCAGCGGGCACCGGCCACCCGATCCGGCGGCCCGGTGAACACCCCGGTGCGCCGTCCGGGCAACCGGTCGCCCACGGTGATCCCCGCCCGCCCGAGGAGCACGGCGGGACGGGGCAGGACAGGGATGGGGCCGGGGGTCGGCGGGCTACTCGTCGGCGACGGTGGCGGGGTCGGCGTCCGGGCGCAGACCGCGCAGGACCGGCTCGCGCAGCCGTCCACCCTCGGTGTGCCCCTTGTGCCGGACCTCGACCACGACCTGCGGCTCCACCCAGATCGACCCGGCCGCATCGAGGCGGGGGACCGGCCCGGCGAACGGCGGGCTGTCCCGTTCCAGCGGGCCCAGCAGCCGCTGCAGCTCGGCCGCGCTCACCCCGGTCAGCCCGCTGCCGACCCGGCCGGCGTAGCGCAGCCCGCGGACCCCCTCGGCCCCGGTGTCCCAGACCCCGATCAGCAGGGCGCCGATCCGCCCCCTGGCATGGGTCTCGGTCCGCCAGCCGCCGACCAGGCAGGTCTGGAACCGCCGGTGCGCCAGCTTCACCCAGTCCCCGCTGCGGGCGCCCGGCAGGTACCGGGAACTGCGCCGCTTGGCCACGACCCCCTCCAGCCCCTGCTCGAGGGTGGCGGCCACCAGGGCGTCCCGGTCGTCGTACACCGGTGACAGCTGCCAGGCCGGACCCATCGGCGCCAGCCGTTCCAGGGCCTCCCGGCGCTCCTGCCAGCTCCGGCCGGTGAGGTCCACGCCGTACAGCCGCAGCACGTCGAACACGATGAACGTCGCGGGCAGAGCCGCCGCCAGGGCCTGCCCCCGCCGCAGGTCGCGGACGTGGATCCGCTCCGCCAGGGCGGCGAAGCTGGGGACGCCGTCGCGCAGCACGACCACCTCGCCGTCGAGCAGCACGTCCCGGTGCTGCGCGGCGGGACCGGACAGCTCCGGGAAGGCGGCGGTGACGTCCCCGCCGGTCCGGGTGCTCAACCGGACCCGGCCGTCGGTGATGTCGGCCAGCACCCGCATCCCGTCCCACTTGACCTCGTACGCCCAGGCGGACCCGTCGCCGGGCAGGCCGCGGCGCGGGCCGGCCGGGGCGGCGAGCATGGGCCTCACGCCGTCCATGCTGCCCGGCCCACGCAGTCATCCCGCCGCCCGGGCGCCAACACCCGGCGTGCCACCGCTCCCACACCCTCACCGCCACCCGGACAGCGCACCGGATGTCCGGAAAATGGGCATTCGGGGTGGCGCTCCCCCAGCCGGGCGGGTCATCCTGCCAGGAGCGGCGCCGACGACACCGTCCCTTCCCAGCGGGGGCCGCCGGTGGCCGGGGAGGAGGCTCGCCATGCGGGCCATCTGGAGGGGCGCGGTCTCGTTCGGCCTGGTCAACGTGCCGGTCCGGCTGTACTCGGCGACCCAGGAGCACGACATCCGCTTCCACCAGGTGCACCGGGCCGACAGCGGGCGGATCCGGATGCGCCGGATCTGCAGCGTCTGCGGCGAGGAGGTCGCCTACGACCAACTGGCCAAGGGGTTCGAGGCGCCGGACGGGCGGGTCGCGGTGCTCGAGGACGAGGACTTCGCCAACCTCCCGCTGGCCACCGGACACGAGATCGACGTCGTGGAGTTCGTGCCCAGCGAGCAGGTGGACCCGATCCTGTTCGACCGGACGTACTACCTGGAACCCGAGGCCCGCGCCGCCAAGCCGTACGCGCTGCTGCGCGAGGCGCTGACCGCCACCGACCGGATGGCCGTGGTCAAGATCGCCCTGCGGCAGCGGGAGAGCATGGCGGTGCTGCGGGTGCGCGACGAGGTGATCGTCATGCAGACCCTGCTGTGGCCCGACGAGATCCGCACGGCCCGCTTCGACGTGCTCGACACTCCGGTCGACCTGCGCTCCCAGGAGTTGGCGATGGCCGAGTCGCTGGTCGAGAGCCTGGCCGCGGACTTCGACCCGTCCGCCTTCGAGGACCGGTACGCCACCGCCGTCGCCGACCTGGTCGAGGCCAAGCTGGCCGGTGCCGCCCCCGCTCCGGCCCCGCAGGCGGCACCTGCCGGCACGGAGGTGTCCGACCTGCTCACCGCGCTGCAGCGCAGCGTCGAGCGGGCCCGGGCCGCACGCGGCGGACCGGAACCGGCCGAGGAGGCCGCG
>DASTGO010000417.1:0-16349 GCA_035719045.1 Kineosporiaceae bacterium
GCAGCCCCACCACCGACCCCGCCTCAAAACCCGTGATCCGCGCCGCACCCCTGTTCCAGTACGTGATCACCCGGTCCTCGTCCACGAAATACACACCGTCATAAAGATGGTCGAGGACGTCACGGAAGAAGGCGTTCTGCCTGTCCACCTCGTTCTCCGTCGCTCGATGTGTACGTCTGGCTCTCGGGCCCCACGTCAGGTCGTCGATCGCGCTCACGTCCCGCCCTGGTACACCCTCCCCAGCCAGCGCCAGGAGCGGCCCGGACCTTGGCCCCAGGTCAGGTCAGGGAACCCTTTCCTGGGGTGACGGCTCAGGGCATTCCGGTGTCGCCTGGGCAAACTCCGGGGTCCGCGACCGCGTTCGGACCGGCCGTGGGCCTGGGCCGAGCGGGCGACATCACCGTGCCCGGATCCAGGTCGCGGGGCCGGCGAGCCGAGGCCCCCGGGGAGAACGCCTCTCCTCAACCCTTCGCGGTTCGGCGAGCCCGCCAGCCACCCGCCTTCGAGGGAGTTCGACATGCCACCCAGCCAGCGACGCCCTCGGATCCTGGCGCCTGCGCTTGCGGTCACGGGCCGTCCGCGGACCAGCCCCGGCTCGCAGCGATCACGGCCCTGCTGCTCGACCCCGGGGCGACCGCCACTTCTTCTACGTCATGGATGCCGCCGTGGTTCAGATCCCCAAAGCCCTGGCAGCCGCCTCCAGGGCCGCCGCCCCAGACCTCACCTCCACCCTGGCGAAGCCGGGCGCCACGGATCCGGTCCCGGTCACCGCTGCCGTCACCCACGTCGGCGGCCCGATCATGTCGACGCTCGGTGCACTACTCACGACGCGGACCGACAGGCTCACTGCGGAGCGCACCCGGTCACCGCTCATCACGATGGTCGGGCTCCCTCTGGCCGGCTGGTGCGGCATTGGCGTGTGGTGGCAGACCCGTCGCGACGTGCGGTTCGTGGTCGAGCGCGTGTCCACCATCGCCGAGGGGGACCTCGGCGACCGCCTGCTCGGAGGGCAAGGACGAATTCGGCGACATCGCCGGCGCCATCTCCGTAGCCCGGACCCGTCTGGCGAACATGATCGGGAACTGACGCAGGCGCAGGAGGCGGACCGGGTCGTGGCGGCGCTGGTCGAGAGCCTTCGCAGCGTGGCCGAGACGGCTCAGATCATCTCGAGAGTCGCCGACCAGACCAAACTGCTCGCCCTGAACGCCAGCATCGAGGCGGCCCGGGGCAGAGCGGGTCTCGGCCAGCGGTTCGGTCGCCCTCGACACGGGCGCCCGTTCGCACCAGCGAAAGTGCGGGACATCAGCGTGCTCGGCCTCCAGTTAGGGGCCGACACCGCGGTCGCCCAGACAGGCGACAGCGTGCACGCCGACCTGACGCTGGGCGTCGCCCGGCTACGGCTGACCGGGCGCGTGGTGAGGGCGGCACAGGAGGGCCAGGGCCACGAACTCGGCCTGGAGTTCGTCAACGTCTCCGCCACCGACAACGAGCGGCTGCGCGCGCATCTGGCCGCCTTGACCGAGGACTTCGCGCGGGCCTGAACGAGGCACCGCGCTCTCGGGGACCCACAAACGACGAGGCGGGCGCGACGAGTTCTCACGTCACGCCCGCCTCGGTCTGCGGCGCTACGACTACCGAAGGAGGTCGTCGAAGTCGCCGTCCTTGGCGCCAAGGATGAGCGCCTCGATCTCAGCCCTGGTGTAGACCAGGGCCGGCCCGTGCGGGTGGCGCGAGTTGCGCACCGCGACATCGCCGGACGCCAGCTCGGCAAGCTCGACGCAGTTGCCGGTCGAGTTGCTGCGCTGGCTCTTCCGCCAGGTGACCGCCTGCAGGTCGTCGGCAGGCATGCCGTTGTACACCTGGGACATATCGCCTCCTGAGACGTATGCGCCGATCGGGGCCCGCCCTGCCGAACCCTCCTCCGATGCCCGCGCTTATGCACGTGCATCTTCGCGCGCATTTGCATGTACGCGCATCGTAGCGCACGCATCCCGGACTGACGCCCTGCTCTGTCCCACGCCTGCGCGAGGCTGCCGTGCCCCTCCGCTCGGCCGCTGCGTCACCCGCAGGTCACCCCCAGGTCCCGACCACAAGGAGACGTCCGAGCCGGCAACACCACGAGATGCCGTTCCGGCACTTCGCGGGGCACGACCGGACTCGTGATCACCTCGAGCGGGAGACCTGGTCGGCCGAGAGGAGAGAACGCCCGGGCGCCCCGGATTCCGGGGACGTCGGGCAGGCGACGCAGACGCGCCCGAACCTCGGGCGGGACCGCCCAACTCCCGGTCGGGCGCGGCGGCAGGCCGCGGTGCCCGGACCGACCACCTGGCCGTCTCCGGAGGGGCGGCAGCTTCGGCAGGACGCTCCGTGCTCTGGGCTCAGGCCCGGGCGAGCAGCTTCTGCAGGGTCTCGATCGAGATCTCCGGCGGGGTGCTGTCGACCGTCAGCCGGTTCATCGTTTCCAGATAGCGGTCGACGTGCTCACGCTTGTCCAGGTAGAGCGCCCCGGCCAACTGCTCGACGTACACCACATCGGGTAGGTCCGGCTCAGGGAACCGCAGGATGCTGAACGCACCGCCCTCCGCGGCGTGACCGCCGAACCGGAAGGGCATGATCTGCAGGGTGACATTGCCGTAGTCGGCGAGTTCCAGCAGCCGCTGTAGCTGCCCCTTCATCACCTTGACCCCGCCGATCGGACGCCGCAGGACGGCCTCGTCGACGACGCTCCAGAACTGCAAGGGGTGGTTCTTCCGGTTGAGCACCCGCTGCCGTTCCATCCGCAGCCCCACCCGGCGCTCGACCTCGTCGGCCTTCAGCTCGGGGCGACCGGCCACGATCACCGCGCGCGCATAGTCCTCGGTCTGCAACAGACCTGGGATGAACTGCACCTCATAGGAGCGGATCATGGTGGCCGCTTCCTCGAGGCCCACGTACGTCTGGAACCAGTTCGGCAGGACGTCGTCGAAGTCGTGCCACCAGCCCGGAGTGTTGGCGTCGCGCGCCAGCTCCAGCAGGGCCTCCCGCTGCTCGGGGTCTTCCACCCCGTAGTAGGTCAGCAGGTCGGCGACGTCCCGCTCCTTGAAGCTGACCCGGCCCAGTTCCAGCCGGCTGATCTTGGATCCGGAGGCTCGGATGACGTATCCGGCGTCGTCGCGGGTGATCCCGCGCTCCTCGCGCAAACGACGCAGTTGCGCACCCACGAGGATGCGTCGGACCGTCGGCCCTGCGGTTGTCGGCGTCGTCACTGCTGTCCTTCCCGCTGCTCGGAGGCAGTCTGCCACGACCGCGGGTGCCGCCATAGCGTCCAGATGCCGATGATTCGGATGAGTCAGGCAGATGCACGTGCATCTGCCTGTGCACGCTGCTAACCTTTCATGCACGTGCATCTGCTAGACCATCTGCATTGGACGGATCTCATGGCCCTCAAACCGGACCTGTTGATCCCTTCCCGTGCAGGTTCTGGCCGACGCCCGAAGCAGTCATAAGGGCCGACTCGACCGGGAGGTCATGGCTCGCTCCCGGTCGGGCCACGGAACAGGCGATCGCCGAACCGCGCCCCCCGGTTCGGCGATCGCCCAACGGGAGGGACGCGCGATGTTCTGGTCTCATGGAAGCTCCAGGCAGCGCAAAGCCGTGCTCTCGGCGCTGACAGCGGTAGGAGAGACCGGGATGACGCTCCTGGCCCTCGGCGTCGCGGTGAACCTCCCCGAAGGACGGCTGCACGCGATCCTCGAAGGTCTGGTGAGTTCCGGTCAGGTACGCCGCCGAGGCAGCGTCTCCAGGACCATGCCGGGCCCGCGGACCGCTCACTACCTCCTTGCGACCGGCCGTCACTCCGCCAGTGTGGGTGTGCTCACACGCCGGACCCCGGCCGAGCACTCGACCCCTGAGCAGAGTCGCGAACACACCATGCGCGGCCCGATGGAGCCGTACCCGCCGAGCCTGCGCCCCGCAGCGGTCACTCCGACGGGGATGCGTTCCACTGGCATGCACGGGATCTGAACCTCGACCGGGACACGAGACGGAGGCCCTTCCGCAGGACTCGGAAGGGCCTCTCTTCATGTCCACACCCGGGTTCAGAGCTTGCGGCCGACCCCGCAGGTAGCGCCCTCGCCGCCCTCCCCCTCGGTCCGCCATCGGGTGACCAGGGTCAGCCCCGGGTCCAGCAGTTCGAATCCCTCGAACAACTGCTCGATCTGGGACTGCGTGCGGAAGACCAGGTTCGCGTTGGAGCCGCTGTAGATCGACTCCAGCTCCCGGACGGTGCTCAGCGGCAGGCCCTCGAAGCTCGCGGCGGAGACCGCCAGGTAGCTGCCCGGCATCATGACCTTGCGGTACTGGGTCATGATCTCGGGGGCCAGATCGAGTCCGACGAAGTGCAGGACCGCGATACAGAGCAACCCCACCGGCTCGGAGAAGTCGATGAGCCCCTGCAGCGCCGGATCGCTCAGCACAGCGGAGGGCTGTCTCAGGTCCTGCATGATCGTCACGACACCCTTGTGCTTGGACAGCAGGGCGCGATTGTGCACCAGGACGACGGGGTCATAGTCCACGTAGACCACGCGGGCGTCCGGGTGGTAGTCCCGAGCGATCTCGTGGACGTTCGGAGAGGTGGGGATGCCGGTACCCAGGTCGATGAACTGCCGGACACCTGCCTCGGACATGGCCCGGACCGCGTTGACCAAGAACTGGCGGTTGGCCATGGCGACGAGCCTGGTCGCCGGCACGGCCCTGGCCACGGACTCGGCGGCCTCACGGTCCACGGCGAAGTTGTCCTTGCCGCCGAGGTAGTAGTCGTACATCCGGGCGACGCTCGGCTTGGTGGAGTCGACCGCCGGCGGGACCCAGTCGATCTCCTCTTCGGTCCAGCTCCAGTCGAACTCCGGCTCGGCCCTATCTTCTGCGTCCCGAGCCATGCCTCATCCTCTCTGGGCCGGCGAGGCACCGTCCCAAGGTCAGCAGGTCCTGAGCCTACCCGTGCGGACGGGTTCGTCAACGTTCGTCCGGCTGCGCACGAAGCTGCCGAACGTGATTGCTTCAATACGCAATCGTAGTCGCCGCAACCAGGCACGCCCCCTGCACCCCGATCACGAACCGGCAGCAGGGGATCCGGCGCGGCACGTCAGCGGCCGGACCCGGACGGCGGCGAGGATGGACTCATGGCTGCCACACCCAGCGCCGGTCTGCTGCTGTTCCGCCGGACAGGTACCCCGCCCCGGCTGGAGGTCCTGCTCGCCCATCCCGGCGGCCCGTACTGGCGGCACAAGGACAACGGAGCCTGGTCGATCCCCAAGGGCGAGTTCGGCGCCGAGGAGGACCCGCTCGCCGCCGCGCGACGGGAGTTCACCGAGGAGTTGGGCCTGCCGGCGCCCGACGGCCCCTTCGTCCCACTGGGCAGCAGCCGACAGGCCAGCGGCAAGCAGGTGTCCGCCTGGGCTGTCCAGGGCGACGTCGCCCCGGACAGCGCCGTGAGCAACACGGTGGAGATCGAGTGGCCGCCGAAGTCGGGGAAGCGGATCACCATCCCGGAGATCGATCGGGTCGCCTGGTTCGACCTGTCCACCGCACGGGAGAAGATCAACGCCGGCCAGGCTTCCTTCCTGGACCGACTGGCCGGGCTACTCGGGGCGCCCGGCGGGCATCCCTCGGCCTGACTCCGCCGACACCACTCGATTGATTCACTGAATGGCAACTTCGGCTTGCCATTCTGACTTGTTGCGGCTTAGCTTTACGAGATGGATGCATCGCTGGACGAGGTTCTCAAGCGGGTCGCCGCAGGCGAGTTGACCCCGGAGGAAGCCCTCCGGCTGATCGAGCCAGAGGCACAGCCCGGGGGCGTCCCGAGCGCGGGGGGTGATGCCGGCCGCGACGACGGGAGTGACGACCTCCTGCACGAGCCGGGTGGCGACGGTGACGACACCGACCGGTCCGGCGACAGGGACGCCACCGGTGGCGCGCCGAGGTCCGGGACGGGTGGGCGGCAGTCCCGTGGTGACGCCACGCCCCCGTCCGGCAACCAGCTGGCCGGGCTTCGCCTGACGGTCGCCTACCGTCCCGTCACCGTGGTCACGGACGCCAGCGTCCGGCAGGTCGTGGTGACCGGACAGCACTCCGTCCGGGAGGAGGGCGGGCTGCTCGTCGTCGACGGCGGCCGGATGCCCTGGCCCTTCGCCGATCCGAGCGAGCAGGGGTCGTGGTTCACGTTCGCCTCCCTCCCCCGGACGATGGCCTGGGCTCGGGGCTGGCCGGACGAGCACCTGACGATCCGGGTCAATCCCGGACTCCCGCTGGAGATCGACGCCACCGGCACCAGCCTGCGCCTGGCCGGCATTGAGGCGGGCGCCCGGATGCGGCTGCTCGCCTGCTCACTCAAGGTCGACCGGCTGCGCGGCCCACTGGACCTCGACGCCCGGACCTCCTCGATCAAGGGCACGCTCGGCCCGACCGGCACCTCCCGGATCTCCCTCGAGCAGTCCTCGATGAAGGTGGCCCTGCTGCCCGACGTGAGCCTGGAACTGTCCGCGACGAACCGGATGAGCAAAGTGGTCCTGCCCGGGACCTCCGGCAAGGGCGCCGGGGTGGGTGAGACGGTCAGCACCCGGATCGGGTCGGCAGCGGGCAGCCTGAGCATCGATGCCTCGATGAGCTCGGTGGTCGTGAGCACCGACGCGCTGGTCAACGGGCGGTAGCGTCATGTGGGTGAGCACCGGCCCCTCCGCCTTCGCCAGCCCGCTGCCGCCCGCCCGGCATCGGCCACCGCGGGACTGCCCGGTCTGCGCCGGACACCTGGAGGTCACCCAGCTGGGGTGCCCCTCCTGCGGGACGGGGTTGACCGGCCGGTTCCGGCCCTGCGAGTTCTGCGGGCTGGACGACGCCGATCGGGAGGTGCTCACGGTGTTCCTCGCCTCGAGGGGGAACATGAAGGACCTGGAACGCCACCTCGGGGTGAGCTACCCGACCGCCCGGGCCCGGTTCGACGACCTCCTGCGCAGGTTGGGCCTGGCGAACGGATCCGGCACCCGGGAACGCGCCACGGATGCCCGGGAGCGCGGCACCGAGACTCGCGAGCGCAGCGTGGAGAAGCTCGACACCCTGCGTGCGCTCGCCAAGGGCGAACTCGACGTGGACGAGGCAAGGCAGCGCCTCGGCGGGACCGACTGACGGCCGGAGCCCCTGCGGAACTCCGGCCCTCGTCGTCGTACAGACCCGGCCCCGGCTCCTGGATGACCGGGGCCGGGGACCTACCCCGGCCCGCCGTATCCGTCCCCACCGCTCGTTCGACGGAGGGGACGGCGTCAGACGTTCGGGAGGAGAACGCCTGCGGCGGATGCACCACCACCCCCATGCCGGCGGGAGGGTCCGACTGGTTGGGGGTGATGGTGGCCCGGGCTAGCGCATTCGCGGGGCCTCCCGTTCCCCACGACCGCACCCGGCGTCTGTGTAGGTCGACATCGGAGATCCGCCCTTGGAGACCGGGAGGAATCGGGCCGATGTGGCGACCGTTGGCGAGAGCCACTCTAGGATCACCCGTCGCGATCTGCAAGAAATTCGAGCACACTGACTCTGCGACATGTCGCATGCAATTCCGAGTGTGAAGGTGAAGCGGTTCCCAGCTGATGGTTGACCTGTGTCCGACTCGCTTGCGCTGGTGATCGCCCGAGCCATCCGGGCGGAACGGGCTCGCGCCGGCCTCTCACAGGCCGAGCTCGCCGAGCGCGTGGGCGTCCACCGCGCGACCGTCGGAGCGATCGAGACCGTCACCCGCCGGGTCTACGCCGACGAACTCGCCGACTTCTGCGAGGCGCTGGGCGTGACCTTTGCCGAGCTGATGTCCCGGGCCTCTCCCGAGGACAAGCGCCGACTCGGGATCTGATCAGCCGAGCTGGTCCTCGCCGGCGTCCTCTCCCGGATCCGGCTGCCGGTCCTGCCCCGGCAGCGTCAGGCAGCGGCCACCCGGCCCGGGCCAGACCAGCACGTCGTCCAGCGCCCGCCGGGGCAGCGGCCGGGCGGTCCCGGCCGGGCAGCCCAGGCGCATCACGAGCTGCGGGATAGTCCCGTCGTCCAGCAGGGCCGCGACGGCAGCCCGGTGCCGGACGTCCTGGCACGGTCCGTTGGCGAATCCGGCCGCAACCCCCTCGGCGGTGGCCACCAGGAGCATCCGCTGCAGCGCCTGCCCCGCGGCCAGTCGGCCGGCCTGGTCGTCCGCTGCGGTGGACAGGACGGCCACCGCCGGCGCTGCCAGGAGCAGGGCGGCGTCGCGGGCGGCGATCCGACGGCCGATGAGTCCCCGTCGCAGCGCCATCCGGGCCGGGAGCACCCTGATCGCGGCGGCCGGGATGCCGTCCCCCCGCCACCGCGGCCGCAGCCAGCGTGCCAGTTCCGCCCGCCGCTCCCGGTCGGTTGACAGGTCCCGCGCACTCGCCCGGACCAGGGTGGCCAGCAGGGGCACGTCCTGCGGGGCGAGCAGGTGCAGCCGGGCACCCTCCGCGGCAGCCTCCGCGACCAGCCGGGACAGCAGCGCCGGCGAGGGCTTGCGCGCGGTGAAGTCCCGCCGCCAGGTGTGCCGCACGGGCACGGCAGCGTCCAGCCCGGAGAACGCGGCATCCACCGCACCCTCGACGAACAGCACCCGGGCCAGCAGGTCCGGACGGGCCGGGTCGGGCAGGACCTCCACGACGGTGTCCACCAGATGCTCCGCGGCGGCCACCCGCAACGTCAGCAGGGCGGCTCCGCAACTGATCACGAGTTCGCGGCCGCCGGGATCGCCGAGCAGCAGGCCCCTCTCCCGGACCTGGTTGAGCTCGACCCCACCGGCCAGGCCTGGATCATCCGCACAGGCCAGCGCGCTCCACGACCAGGGCTGGGTGTTGTGGGTCGAGGGTGCGAGCCCGGCCCGGGACACCAGGTCCCGGACGAGGGCCACGGGAACGTTCATCCGGGTGTCCACGGCCGACCTCCTCGGGCGATGCGCAGCCCGCCCGGCGCGCCGCTGCCCCGGGCGGACTACAGCCCAGGGCCCATCCTCGGCGGGAGGTGTTCGGCGGGGGCAGGACGGAGGTCATCCGCGGCTCCCGCCAGCGGCGACCTCACCAGCCGGGCGTACAGGCGGGAGGCGGTGGCGACCGGGTCCAGGCCGTCACGGCCCCAGGCGACCAGGGCGGCCCGGGCCACCGCCAGCGCCACGTTGGCCACCGCCTGGGCGGCGAGCCGGTGCGCCGGATCGTCCCCCCACCGGCCCACCAGATGGGCGGCCACGGCGTCCTCGTAGTCCCGGTCGGTGCGGGCGTCCAGTTCCCGGATCGCCTCCGAGCCGGCCACCAGGCCGTAGCGGCCACGGCGGAACTGCGAGTCCGCCTGGGAGCGGATGCCCTCGACCAGCAGCCGGCAGACATCCGCCACGTCGTCCCCGCCATCCGGCAACCGGGACAGCTCCTCGCCGAACCGCTGCAGGTTGCTCGCGTGGTCGGGGAAGACGGCCGACGCCTTGGACGGGAAGTGCAGGAAGAAGGTGCGCGCGCTCACCCCGGCGCCGTGGGCGATCTCCTCGACCGTGGTGGCCTCCACCCCCTGGGCGGTGAACAGCCGCATCGCGGACTCCGCCAGGGCCTGCCGGGTGGCGGCCCGTCGCTCCTCCCGCTTCATCGGGCCAGAGTACGAGTGCAGTCAGTGAAGAGAAAGGGGCTGCCCAAAACTCAGGACCAGGCAAGATCAGTGCTTGACGAGGCGAGCGCCAGCGATTTCACTTCACTCACTGCACTGTGAGGAGGGTGACATCCGTGTTGGACAGCCCCGAAGAGTGGCAACGGCTGCTGGACGAGTTCTACCCGTACCGGGAGCGGTTCGAGACCATCCGGCAGATGCCGGCCGCCGGCCGCAGCCGTGAGGAGATCCTCGCCGACCTGCGCTGGATGGCCGAGCGCGAGGACGAGATGGGCTTCGCGGGACGGATGTCCGGGTCGGTGTACCACGGCGACCACGAGCACTACCGGTTCCTGGTCGAGGCGTTCGGGCTGTTCGCGCACGCCAACGTCCTGCAGCGCGACGTGTACCCCTCGGCCACCAAGTTCGAGGCCGAGATCGTCGCGATGTGCCTGAGCATGCTGCACGGCGAGGCCGCCGAGGACGCCTGCGGAGTGCTCACCTCCGGGGGCTCGGAGAGCCTGATCACCCAGATGGTCACCTACCGGGACGCCGCCGCGGCCGAGCGCGGGGTGAGCGAGCCGGAGATCATCATGCCGGTGACCGGGCACTGCTCCCTCGACAAGGGCGCCCACTACTTCGGGATCAAGCTCGTGTACGCCCCGCTGCGCGACGACTTCAAGGTCGACGTGGACTGGGTCGCCGAGCACGTCACCCCGAACACCGTCGCCCTGTTCGGGTCCGCCGGGAACTACCCGCACGGGCTGATCGACGACATCCCGGCGCTGGGGCGGATCGCCCAGGAGCACGGGATCGGCCTGCACGTCGACGGCTGCCTGGGCGGGTTCATCCTGCCGTGGGGCGAGCGCCTGGGATACGACGTGCCCCCGTTCGACTTCCGGGTCCCCGGGGTCACCTCGATGTCGGTGGACCCGCACAAGTTCGGCTACGGGCTCAAGGGCACCAGCGTCGTGCTGTACGCCAGCAAGCACCTGCGCCGGTACCAGTTCTTCACCGCGCCGGAATGGCCGGGCGGCACCTACATCTCCCCCGGGATGTCCGGCAGCCGGTCCGGCGGCCTGATCGCCTCCACCTGGGCGGCGATGGTCTCCCTCGGCGAGAAGGGGTACCTGGAGATCGCCGAGCGGGTGTTCGCCACCGCCGCGAAACTGCGGGACGGGGTGGCCGCGACCGACGGGCTGGCCGTGATCGGCGACCCGCTGTTCAACATCGCGTTCACCACGACGGACCCGGCCGAGCTGGACATCTTCCATGTCAACGACTTCCTGGCCCAGCGGGGCTGGCGGCTGAACGGCCTGCAGCACCCGCCCGCGGTGCACTTCTGCGTCACCCGGCCCGCCACCCAGGAGGGTGTGGTCGAGCAGTTCCTGGCCGATCTCGCCGAGGCCGTCGCCTACGCCCGCGCCCAGGAGCCCGGCAAGGCGCGCAGCGGCGCCCTCTACGGCCTGTCCGGGGCGGGGCCGGAGGGCGTCACCATGGCGCGCACCCTGCTCTCCGGGGCGCTGGACGCGTTCTACGAGCCGGCGCCATGAGCGGGGAGAGCATGACCCGGCCCGGCGTGGCAGGTCCGGCCAGGACCGGCGGGGAGAGGGTGTGAGCGTGGTACCGGAACGCCCGGCCGTCGCGCCGGATGCGGCGTCCTCGTACGCCCTGGTGGTCGATCTCGGATCGACAGCGGTCAAGGTCGGGCTGGCCACCCTCACCGGCCGGGTGCACTGGCACGCCCAGCAGGACCTGGAGACGGTGCTGTTCCCCGACGGCGGGGCCGAGCAGGACGCCCAGCACTGGTGGGAGGTCGTGCTCGGGCTGTCCGAGCAGGCCCTGGCCAGCGGCGCCTGTGACCCGCGGGCGGTGGTCGCCGTCGCGGTGACCGGCCAGTGGTGTTCCACCGTCCCGGTCGACGGGGCCGGGGAACCGGTCGGGCCGTGCCTGATGTGGCTGGACAGCCGGGGCGGGGCCGAGGCGGTGCGCCGGGTGGGCGGTCCGGTGTCGGGGTACGCACCGGCCAAGCTGCTCACCTGGGTCCGGCACTCCGGCGGGGCCCCCTCCCTGGACGGCTGCGACCCGCTGGGGCACCGCTGGTGGCTGCAGACCCAGCGGCCGGACCTGCACGACAAGGCCCGCTGGCTGCTGGAACCTGTGGACTACCTGACCATGAGGTTCAGCGGCCTGGCGCACGCCACCGCCGCCTCGATGACGGCGTCCTGGCTGACCGACAACCGGACCCCGAACGCCACCGCCTATGACCCCACCCTGCTGCGGCTGGCTGGGGTCGACGCCGGCAAGCTGGCCCCGTTGCTGCCGAACGCTTCGGTGCAGGGCCGGCTGCTGCCGGAGCTGTCCCGGCGGCTCGGGCTGTCCCCGCAGACCGTGGTGATCAGCGGCATCCCGGACGCGCAGGCAGTGGCGGTCGGCTCGGGCGCGGTGCTGGACTTCGAGACACACCTGTCCCTGGGCACCACGTCGTGGGTGTCCTGCCACGTGCCGTTCAAGAAGACCGATGTGATCAACCAGATCGCCGCGGTGCCCAGCTGCCTGCCCGGCAGCTACCTGGTGCTGAACAACCACGAGACGTCGGGGCGGTGCCTGCACTGGCTGCGGGACGTCCTGGACCCCAGCGGGCGCGGCGAGCACGTGCCGTTCGAGGCGCTCACCGAACTGGCGGCCGGATCACGGCCGGGATCCGGCGGGGTGATCTTCACCCCCTGGCTGGCCGGGGAGCGGACCCCGATCGCCGACCGCAACGCCCGGGGCGGGTTCCACAACGTGTCCCTGTCCACCACCCGGGCGGACCTGGTCCGGGCGGTGCTGGAGGGGGTCGCGCTGAACGACCTGTGGACCCACGAGGTGATGGAGAAGTACGCCGGGCGGAGGCTGGACCAGATCCGGGCGGTCGGCGGCGGGGCGCTGTCGGACCTGTGGTGCCAGATCCACGCCGACGCCCTGGACCGGACCGTCGAGCGGGCCGCCGAGCCGAACGTCGCCGGACTGCGGGGAGTCGCCCTGGTCGCCGGGGTGGCACTGGGCTCGGTGGCCACCGAGCGGATCCGGGAGCTGGTCCCGGTCAGCGCCACGTTCCGGCCCGATCCGGCGGCCACGGCGGCCTACCGTCGCCTGTTCGCCGAGTTCCCGGGGCTGTACCGGGCCCAGAAGAAGATGTTCGCCCGGCTCAACGCCCACGGCTGACACCTGTCACGGCGGCCCCGCACCGGATCCGGTGTCCGGGAGCCCACGCGCCGTCGAGGCGGCGGGGACCGTCCGGGTGCTGCCGGGCCGGGCGGTCCGGGCGCCGCACTCGGGAACCGTCCGGCCACTGGGCGGGATCGTTCGGTCACATCACTCGCACGGGGGTGCCGGTCGTCAGGGCCCGTCAGGTCGGTCATACGGGAGCAGAAGAATGCGCCGGACCAGTGCGGAACCGGTCCGGCGCAGGGAGTTCGGTGGTCGAGGGCTGGTCAGTCGGCGTCGAATCCGTGGCAGATCGTGCCGTCGCACTCGTCACCCGAGCAGTCGCACATCTGGCAAACCCACTGACAGCTCTTCTGCTCGGCGGTGGAGCTGGGCATGGCAACTCATCCTTCACATCGTTGGCGTGACTGGTGGAGCTGGTCATTTCCCTTGTGGTGGACCGGATTTCGTGCCTGGCTACGCGCGTCACCCGGGCGATGGCCCCCCGAGCCACCTCCACCTTCCCCCATCAGCCGCCGGATGGGCGGCCCGGAGGGCCCAGGTTCCGGCGTTTCCCCCGGCGAGTCAGGTCACACTTACTGTCAAGATCACGAATTTCTGGGAAGAAGGTCCCGCGCCCGGCAGGGCATACGGCGGAGCCTGGAGTCATGCGTACGCTGCGCAACCATCCGGATGCAGCCTTCTTCGCTGCCACCACGATCCTGCTCGCGGCAGGCATCCTCGTCCGCCTCACCCGGTCCGACCCGTTCGGGGCCGACCTGGCCGACGGGCTGTGGGCCGCCTCTGCGGTGCTGGCGTTCGGGCTCGCCCTGGGCTGGGTGGTCGCGGCGGCCCGGCACCGCCGTTCCACGGTGGACGTCATCGCCCTGCTGGCCCTGGGCGGTTCGCTGGCGGTCGGAGAACCGCTGGCCGCCGCGGTGATCGCCTGGATGCTGGCCACCGGGCGGGTCCTGGAGGAGATGGCCCAGCACCGGGCCAGCCGCGAGCTGGGCCTGCTCGTGCAGCGGGCACCCCGGACGGCCCGGCGCCGGGAGGAGGACCAGATCGTCGAGATCGGCGTCGACGACGTGGTCCGCGGGGACGTCCTGGTCGTGGGTCCGGGTGAGGTGGTCCCGGTGGACGGACACCTGGTCGGGCCGGGAGTCCTGGACGAGTCCGCGCTCACCGGGGAGGCGCTGCCGGTGGAACGGGAGCCGGGCGGCCAGGTCCGCAGCGGGACGGTCAACGCCGGGTCTGCGCTGTCCCTGGTGGCCAGCGCGGCGGCCGCCGACAGCACCTACGCCCAACTGCTGCGGCTGGTCGAGCAGGCACAGGCCTCCTCGGCACCGTTCGTACGGTCCGCGGACCGCATCGCCGCCGGGTTCGTGCCGCTCACCCTGGCGCTGGCCGGGGCGTCCTGGTGGCTGAGCGGGGATGCGGTCCGGGCGGTGGCCGTCCTCGTGGTCGCCACCCCGTGCCCGCTGCTGCTGGCCGCTCCGATCGCCTTCATGTCCGGCCTGTCCCGGGCGGCCAGGGCCGGGGTGGTGGTCAAGGGCGGGGCGGCGCTGGAACGGCTCGGGGCGGGGCGGGTCCTGCTGTTCGACAAGACCGGCACGCTCACCGAGGGCCGGCCCCGGGTCGTCGACGTGATCGCCGCCGAACCGGAACTGGTCGACGCCGAGGAGGTCCTGCGCCTGGCGGCCTCGCTGGACCAGGTCAGCCCGCACGTACTGGCGGATGCGATCGTCACCGCCGGACGGGCCCGCGGGCTGCCCCTGGAGCTGCCGGAGGACGTCCGGGAACGGGCGGGGTACGGGGTGGAGGGCCTGGTCGGCAGGCGGACCGTCCGGCTCGGCCGGGCCGGCTGGGTGCTGGGCGACAGTCCCGGACCGTGGGCCGCACGGATCCGCCGCCGGGCCGGGCTGGAGGGCTCGCTGTCGGTGTACCTCGCGGTGGACGGCAGGCCGGCGGGCGGGATCCTGCTGGAGGACCCGGTCCGTACCGATGCACCGCGGATGATGCGGGCCCTGCGCCGGGCCGGGATCCAGCGGGTGGTGCTGCTCACCGGGGACCGGGCGGATGTCGCGGAGGCGGTCGGGCGGATCGTCGGGGTCGACGCCGTGCACGCCGAGCACGACCCGCAGGAGAAGCTGTCCGTGGTCCTCACCGAGAGCCGCAACGGCGCCACCGTGATGGTCGGGGACGGGGTGAACGACGCGCCCGCGCTGGCGGCCGCCGGGGTCGGGGTCGCGCTGGCCGCCCGGGGGGCGACCGCCTCCTCCGAGACCGCTGACGTGGTGCTCACGGTGGACCGGGTGGACGCCCTGGCCGTGGCCATCGAGGTCGCCCACCGGTCGGTGCGGATCGCCCGGGCGGCCGTCGTGGTCGGGATGGGGCTGTCCGGGCTGGCGATGGCCGTGGCCGCCGCGGGGCTGCTGCCGCCCACCGCGGGCGCGGTGCTCCAGGAGGGAATCGACGTGGTGGCCATCCTGATCGCACTGCAGGCGGTGCTCCCCGGGCCCAGCCGGGCGGTCCGGCTCACCCCCGCCGACTCCGAGCTGGTCCGGACCCTGCGCGCCGAGCACACCGGGGTCCGCCCGCTGGTCGAACGGGTCCGGACCGTCTCGGACGCGGTGGCCCCCGGCTGCGACCTGCAGCCGGTCCGGGACCTGCTGACCCGGCTGGAGGAGCAGCTCCTACCGCATGAGCGGGCCGAGGAGCGGTTGCTGTACCCGGTGATGGCCCGGGTGCTGGGCGGCGACGACCCCACCGGGGCGATGAGCCGGGCACATGCGGAGATCGAGCACCAGGTGGGGCGCCTGCGCCGGCTGCTGTCCGAGCTGCCCCCGGACGGCCCGGCCGACCCGGCGGACGCCGTCGAACTGCAGCGGCTGCTCTACGGCCTGTACGCCGTGCTGCGGCTGCACAACGCCCAGGAGGACGAGGGCATGTTCAGTCTGGTCACCGACATGCCGCAGACCGCAAGCCCGGCGGCCATCTGACCGCGTGGTCGCCCATCTGACCGGATGACCGCCACCTGACCTGCCTGGTCGCCGGGCCGTCCCCTCAGTGCACGGTGTACGTGGCGGTGGCCGCATAGTCGGTGGTGGCGTCGGTGTGCACCTGCGCGGTCAGGGTCCAGGTGCCGGCGGCGGGGACGGCGATCCCCTCGGCGGTCGCGTGCCCGTCACCGGTGGGGGCGAAGGTGAACCGGATCGGGCCGAGCTTCTGGTTCCGCTCGACCAGGGTCGCGTCGACCCTCCGGAAGCGCAGCACGGCGCCCGTCCCGCTGGAGGCGTACAGGTGCACCGTCTCCAGGCCGACCCGGGTCGGGGCCACGTCGAGGACCACGCTGATCGTCGTGCCGTCATTTCCCTGTCCGGTGACGGTGGCCGAGAACGGCGGGGCGTAGGCCACCCTCGCGGGGACGGCGTCCACCAGGACGGCGGTCAGCGCGAGGACGACCAGCCCGACCCCGGCCTCCGCGACCACCGAAGCCCGCAGCCGGGACAGCGCGGCCG
>DASTGO010000418.1:0-13776 GCA_035719045.1 Kineosporiaceae bacterium
CTCGCCGCCCGCGGTCCCGACCTCAACGGCCGCTCCGGCACCGGCGGTGGCGGGGCCGGCCGCTCCGGCGTCGCCGATGCCCGCACCTCCCGCCGCCACTGCCGGATCCTGGACGGACTCCACGGGCCCGCCCGGCACCGGATCTCCCGGCTCGGTGCCCGGCTGCACCGCCTCGCTGCTCATTCCCGCTCCTCCCGCGCGCAGGCCACAGTCGGTGCTGGCGACCGCAGCAACCGCCTACCTTGTCAGCGACCGGCGTCGCGGGCAATAAGGTGATCGCCACGTCCGGGCCGGCCTCCTGACGCCTGCCCGCCCGGAACGTCCCTGCTCAGCCTGGTCGGAGCCCTCAGCCTGGTCGGAGCCGACCGTTCCCTGCGCCGCGCGGGTGAAGACTTCCCGGCGGGTTGAGCCGGGGACACGGGCGAGCCGATGGAGCACCCACACGACCCGTCGCCGGACCACCGGCGCCCTCGATCCACCGACCGGGAGTGCGCGTGCTGCTGAAGACGAAGGCGCTGGCCGCCGGTGCCGCCCTGGCGGTCCTGGTCGGGGGCGCAGCCACTCTGCTGATCAGCAGCAATGCCGCCGCCTCGGACGCCGTGGCCGAACTGCAGGGCCGCGACGCACCCCTGCAGCGGGCGGTGTCCCGGGCGGTCGCCGACTTCTACGCCTACGACGACCAGAACAACATGTACGTCCTGGTCGCCATGAACACCCCGGCCGCCGTCCAGCTGTGGACCAGCACCCACGGCCAGGCCGAACAGGCCCGGACCGCAGTGCGCACCGATGTGGCCACGGCCCGCAGGCTGGTCCGGACCACGCAGGCCTCCGCCCTGCTCGACCGGGTCACCCACGACCTGGACGCCTACGACGCCACCTTCGAGGCCGGCTGGAAGGCGGCCCGCGCCGGGCGCTACGCCGACGCCGCCTACCAGGCGACCGTGGCGAACCTGGACCCGTCCAACGACCTGATGCCCGCCCTGGACTCCCTCGGCCGGCTGGCCGACAGCCAGGCCGCCGCCGCCCTGGCCCGGGTGACCCAGGAGCAGGACCGGGCCCGTGCCGTCGCGGTGGGCCTCGCGGCGCTCGTGCTGGCGGCCCTGCTGCTGCTCGGCTGGGCGTTCCGCCGCCAGGTGCTGGTCCCGATCGACGCCACCCGGCGGGGCATGGTGGCCATCTCCTCCGCCGGCGGGGACCTCACCCAGCGGCTGGGAGTCACCTCCCGCGACGAGCTCGGCGAACTGGCCCGGGCGGTGGACGCCACCCTCGACACCATGCAGGCCTTCGTCCGCCGGGTCGCGGAGTCGGCCCAGCAGCTGGGGACCGAGTCGGCCCGGCTGCTGACGGCCAACGAGGGGATCGTGGACGCCGCCCGGCAGACCACCGACCGGGCCGAGCAGATGGCCGGGACCGCCCGCTCGGTGTCGGATTCGGTGAGCACGGTGGCCGCGGCGACCGAGCAGCTGTCCGGCTCGATCCGGGAGATCTCCTCCTCGGCGGCCACCGCGGCCGCAGTGGCCTCGCAGGCGGCCGAGTCGGCGGGGCGGGCCGGCGGGACGGTCGAGCGGCTGTCGGAGTCCGCCTCCGAGATCTCCCAGGTGCTGGCTCTGATCAGTGCGGTCACCGAGCAGACGAACCTGCTCGCGCTGAACGCCACGATCGAGGCGGCCCGGGCCGGGGAGGCCGGGCGGGGCTTCGCCGTCGTGGCCACCGAGGTCAAGGACCTGGCGCAGCAGAGCTCCCGCGCCGCCGAGGACATCGGGGGCCGGGTCGAGGGCCTGCAGGACGTCACCCACGGCACCGCCCGGGCGATCCTGGAGATCGGGGAGACCGTCCGCTCGATCAACGACCACCAGGGCACCATCGCCTCCGCCGTCGAGCAACAGGCCGCGACCACAGCGGACATCGCCGGGGTCATCACCTCGGCGGCCGGCGGGGCGCAGCAGATCCTCTCCTCGACCCAGGACGTGGCTGGTGCCGCGGAGACCACGGCCAGGCATGCCGAACAGTCCCGGCAGACCGCCCAGGAGCTGTCCGGACTGGCCGGGCAGCTGTCCGACCTGGTCTCCGGCTACCGGGTCTGAGACCAGGCCGGGGACGGGGCGGGCGAGGTGCGCGACGGACCGTCCCGGACCGGCCTCGGTCCCCTCAACCCCCGGCTGCCGGCCGCCGATCCTCCCTTCGTGAGCGCGCCGTCCCTGCCGCCCCTCGACGCCTGCGAACCCCGACCGGAGGCGACCGGAGTGGACCCGGCGCGACTGCTGGCCCCCTATCCGCATGTCGCCCGCTGCCACAGCTGCCGCGGCTACGCCGCCGACTGGCTGCCGCTGCGCGAACCGGCCGACGTCCTGGTCGCCGCCCTCGCCCACCACGACAGCGGGCACCGGCACGACCTGCTGCAGGCGGTGAGCCAGCACTTCGCCCCGATCCCGGCCCGGTGCCGCCCCTTCCCGCACAGCTGACCCGCCGCCGCCACGCCCGGACACCCGTTCGCCGGGTGCAGACAGGTTCGCGGAGTCCAGGCCGATCTGCGGAGTCCAGGCGGGTCTGCGGAAGCTGCTCGCCCCGTGGCGGCGGGCGGGGCGCGCGGTCCGGCGGTCCGGGCCGGGGGTGTCCGGACGGTTCGCCCGCAGGCCCGCGCGCGGCCTCCGGCGGGCCACGGACACGGCCCCGGCGAGGACGGCCGCCCCAGCCGCCGCCGAAGACTGACCAGGGCCCGTCCCGGGACCAAGGGCCCGGTCTGTACTACGGATCCAAACGAGTTCCCGGCGCCCTCCGGAGCCGCCCTGCCGGACCTCACTCAAGCCGGGGGAATGCACACCCAGCGCCATCCATGCAACCCACCGAACCCCCCGGGCTGGCCACAGAGCGTCCCCAATGAGGGAGATATTGCTCACGCTCCCTCTCGGGAACTCTCTTCGGACACCCCGGACCGGGACTCTTGGCCCGATCGCACCCAAGCTGATGACCTCGGTGATCATGGCCCCTTCCAGCATCGTTCATCGCTCCGGATCATGAGCCACCTGGCCTGTCAAGCATCTGACGGCCCCAAATAAACGACGGCTTTCCGCTGAAGGGCGCTTACGGACAGTGACTCCCCTGTCTCTCACCGATGTGATCCCCTAGGCTCGGCCCCATGCCGCGGCACCTCGTCGTCCCCGGCCTGCCCACCCGGCGAGCCGCGACGATGACGCGTGCCAGCGCACCCCTTCCCCTCCTGTCCGCCCCGCCGCAGATCTCCCCCTCGGCGCTGCCGGACCTCCGCCTCGCCCTCCCCGTGGCTCCCCTGATCGCGACGCCCGCGCCGTACGGTCACGCGGTGGCGCCCCGGCCCCGGGCGGTGCTCCCCTCGATCGGCCCAGACCCCGATGCCGTCACCGACGTCGGGATGGCGGTCCGGGTCCCGGCGTTCGTGGTCGTCACCGTGGCCCTCGGCCTCGGCGCCCACGCCGCCGCCGGCGGTGGTCCGCCGTCCCTGAGTTCGGCGTTGCTGATCGCACTCCTGGTCGGGATCGCCGGTCGCCAGTTCGCTCTGAGGGAGCAGTCCCTTCTGCGGCTGGCCGCCCTGGTCTGGTCCGTCCAGGCAGGGATCCACTTCGTGCTGTTGAGCGGGCACCGGCACGGCGCCGGTTCCCACGTCCTCGCCGTCCGTCTCGGCGTGCACCAACTGCACGTCCCCACGGTCCTTCCCGCGCAGGCGGTCCTGGTGCCGCCGCCGGTGGAGGGTCTGCCGGCCGACCTCGCAGGGCAGGCGGCCCCTGCGGTCGTGTCGGCCGCGGAGTTCGGCAGCTCCCTGCTCATGCTCGCCCTGCACGCTCTCGCCGGACTGGTCGTGGCCGCATGGCTGCGCCGCGGCGAGGCAGTCGTCTTCCGGGCCGCCCGCCGGATCCTGCCGCGGCTGCTCCCGTGCCGGCCGGTCCCGGTCCGGCGCTCCGCCCAGCCCACACTTCCGGTGTGCACGGCACCGTGCCTGCCACACGGGCGCCGGCTCATCCGGCTGACCACGCCGCGGCGGGGGCCGCCAGCACTGCACTGCTGTTGAGTCCCGGGGTCGCCGTCCGGCTATCCGACGAGCCCACCGGCTCACCCGCCGCCGTCGGCGCGGGCGGGCCGCGTGATGACACCCCGGTCCGCGCACCGATGCGCACCAGACTCGGCCGGAACCTCCGGCCATCCCGCCCGGGGCGTCGTTGCCCCCTACCCCTGCGAGGCAACCCATGACTTCCGGATGCGCCACCACCGGCATCCAGCCCACCCGTCCGTCCGACACCAGTTGTTCCGTCCCGGCCTGCCCCGCGGCAGGCGTCCCCGCCGAGCCGGAGGTGTGAGCAGAGATGCCTCATCGGATGCACCCACCGCAGCAGGACTGCGAGGTCTGCAAGCGGCGCCGTCGCCGGATGCGCGACGGCTACCGTGACCGGGTCCGCGCCGGGCTGGCCCCCGACGACCCGCGCCACGGCACCGCCAACGGCTACCTCAACTACGGCTGCCGCTGCGAAGCCTGCAAGAACGCCGGAGCGGCCTACAACTCGGCGGACGCCCGCCGTCAGCGGCGCAGCGGTCACGACGACCTGACCCACGCCCCGGAGCAGCGTGCCGCAAGCTGATCCACGGACGTCATGAGGCCGGCCGGGCAGTCAACTGCCCGGCCGGCCTCATGACGTCCACCGGCGCAACGTCCTGGCCGGCGGGATGAACGGACTCAGCTGCTGGAGGCCTCGACGTGGCCCGCCCCGGCGTGCTCACCGCGGTACACGATCTGCTCGGCTCCGACCAGGCTCACCAGCAGCCGGTGGGCGGCTGCTTCGTCCTCCACCCAGAGGACCTCGCCGTCCCCGCACCGGACGCCCCAGATCCGGCGCTCCTCGGGTGTGGCGGTGTCCATGATCCCTCCCCTCGCCGCGCATCCCCGCGCTCTGTCGGGCTACCCGGCTGCTGCAGCAGCTCGACCAGGCTGCAGGACCCCCGATGCGGCCAGACTAGGCGGCGATCTCCGACCGCCACCCGGGACCATCGGTAGCGCAGCGGGCATCGCACCCGCTCAGGACGGGTCCGATCGGGGGAGGCCACGCCGGAGGTCCCGCCCGGCGGCGTGTCGCACCGTCATCGGCCGGCCTCGGGCGGACGCGGGCCGGCCGGGACGGCCGGGACGGCCGTTCGACCGGGACGGCCGGGCACACCTGCCGTTCGGTCGGGACGGCTGTGCGCACCTGGCCTGGCCGGTCGCGCGCTGGCAGGGTGGGCGACATGAGCCTCGCCGCCGGCCTCGGGGTGATCCCGCCCGGCCGCTCTCCCCTGGCCCGCGGTGTCCGGTACCTGGCGTCGACCGGTCCGGGGTCGCGGCTGGCCTCCCGGCTGGTGCCGCCGCTGGACGCCGCGTTCCTGCGGGCCAGCCATGGCCGGGTCACGGCCAGCGAATGGGTCGCGGGCCTGCCCACCGTGCACCTGACCACGACCGGGGCCCGCAGCGGCCTGCCCCGGACGGTCGCCCTCGCGGCCGTCGTCATCGGGGATGATCTCGCCGTCATCGGCTCGAACTGGGGTCGCTCGCAGCACCCCGGCTGGGTGCACAACCTCGCCGCGCATCCCGGTGCCCTGGTCTCCCGGGCGGGACGCCGGGTACCGGTCACCGCGGCCGAGGCGACCGGCGACATGGCGGAGCGGATCTGGCAGGAGGCCCGGCAGCTGTACCGCGGGTTCCGTATCTACCCTGAGCGCACCGGCGGCCGGCAGATCCGGGTCTTCCTGCTCCGCCCCACCAACTGAACGGCTCCACCAACTGAACGGCTCCACCGGCCGAACGGCTCGGGACCGGAGCCGCCCGGGCGGAGAGCTACCCCAGGGTCACTACAGATTGTGATCTAGGCAGACGGTCAGCAACAAAGTTCGCTACTCAACCAGCCTCCAGTCTGCCCCCGGAGCGCGGAATGCCCGATCTGGAAGTGGGCCGTTCGTATGACTCCGCTTCAGTTGGGGCGCAAACGACCTCGGCATCCGTCACTCTCGGCAGCACCGGACGAAGTCCGCCCCTCCACCTGTGGTCCGGCTCGAGGACCGAGTAGCCCGGGAGAGAGATGCGCATCGGACGCGCTCACCGACCCCCGCAGCAGGCCGCCGGCGACGGCGACCACCTGCCCGGTGGCCTGTTGGCCATCCAGCCGTCCCCGGAGCAGCCGGTCGCGGTCGGGGCTCCGGCCGCACCCATGGCGACCCGGACCGTGTCCCCCGCGGGCTCCGCACAGGTGATCGTGGCGGGACCGGCCGCGGTCCCGGCGGGGAACGCCGGCCCCCCTGCCGCCGGGACCGGCCCCACCGTCGCCGCGGGCGGCGGACTGCCCGCACCGATCGGCCCGGGCGCGCTACGGCTGGGCGAGGTACTGGTCGGAGCGGCCGTGCTGACCGCGGCCCAGCTCGCCGAGGCGCTCGGCCGCCAGACGGGCAGCGGCAAGCGGATCGGTTCCCTGCTGGTCGAGCTGGGACTGATCTCCGAACGCGACCTCGTCCACGCCCTGGCCACCCAGTTGCGGATGCCCGTCGCCGATCTCACCCGCCGGGCTCCCGACCCCGGAGCGCAGGCGCTGCTGCCCGAGCCGCTGGCGCGCAGGCTGCAGGTGGTCCCGCTGGCCCGCAGCGAGGACGGCCTGCTCCACGTCGCCACCAGTGACCCGGCCGCCGGCCTGCTGGAGGAGCTGGGCCGGGCGACGGGGCGGCCGGTGCGGCTGTACCTCACCACGCAGGCCGAGACCGTCCGCGCGGTCAACGGGCTCTACCGGGCCCTGTCCGGGGTGGACGAGCAGGTCGCGGCCTTCGCCTCGGCACCAGCCCTCCGGGCCGGGGTGCAGCGGATCGACGTGGGCGTCGAGGGCGGGGACGACGCCCCCGTGGTCCGCGTGGTGAACATGGTGCTCACGCAGGCCCTGCGGGACCGGGCCAGCGACGTGCACGTCGAGCCCCAGGACGGCCGGGTCCGGGTCAGGTTCCGCATCGACGGCGCCCTGCACGACGTGCTCACCCTGCCCGCGGAGATGGGCGGCGCGATCGCCAGCCGGATCAAGATCATGGGCGGGATGAACATCGTCGAACGGCGGCGGCCGCAGGACGGCCAGATCGCCACGACGATCGACGACCGCGCCGTGGACATCCGGGTGTCGACGATGGGCACCGTCTACGGCGAGAAGGTCGTGCTGCGGATCCTGGACAAGTCCAAGCCGCTGTACCGGCTGGGCGACCTGGGCATGCCGCCCTCGATGCACCAGACCTACAGCAGGCTGATCCGCTCCCCCTACGGGATGGTCATCTGCGCCGGGCCGACCGGCAGCGGCAAGACCACCACGCTGTACGCCTCGCTGACCGAGGTGAACGGGGTGGACAAGAACGTCACCACGATCGAGGACCCCGTCGAGTACGTCTTCCCCTCGATCAACCAGATCCAGATCAACGACGCCGCCGGCGTCACGTTCGCCTCGGGGCTGAAGTCGATCCTGCGCCAGGACCCGGACATGATCCTCGTCGGCGAGATGCGTGACGTGGAGACCTCCCGGATCGCCGTGCAGTCCGCGCTCACCGGGCACTTCGTGCTGTCCTCGCTGCACGCGACGGACTCGGTGTCGGCGCTGTACCGCTTCCTGGACATGGGAATCGAGTCGTTCCTCGTCGCGTCCTCGGTGATCGGCGTGGTCGGCCAGCGACTGGTCCGGCGGATGTGCCGGTACTGCCGCGTCCCCTACGCCCCCACCGCGGAGGAGGAGTCCTTCTACCGCGAGGCGGGCGGCCCGGCGAAGGACCGGTTCTGGATCGGCGAGGGCTGCAACTACTGCTCCGGCACCGGTTACTCCGACCGGGTGGGGGTCTACGAACTGCTCACCGTCACCGAGGAGATCCGGGAGATCCTGGTCCGGCCGAACCCCTCGCACGACGAGCTGCGCCGGGTGGCGACGCGGCAGGGGCTGGTTCCGCTGCGGGTGGAGGGTGCCCGGCTGGTCGCCGAGGACGTGACGACCACCGCCGAGATCATCCGCAGCATCTACACGCTCTGAGCCCGGGGGACAGCACACATGCCGAGATTCGCCTACGTGGCCGTTGATCCCAGTGGTCAGCAGGCCACCGGGGTCCAGCAGGCCGACACGCTCGCGGCGGCGCGGCTCACCCTGGCCCAGCAGAACCTGCGCGTGGTCGAGCTGAAGCCGAAGACCAGCTGGACGCAGATCGAGATCACCCCACACCGGATCAAGCCGACGGAACTGATGCACCTGAGCCGTCAGCTGGCCGCGTTCCTGCGGGCGGGCATCCCGATCCTCGACGCCATCCGCACCCTGGCCGAGGAGTCGGACCGCAGCGCCGTGCGCCGGGTGCTCACCGAGATCGGTGCGGACCTGCGCGGCGGCGCGACACTGTCCGAGGCGATCGACCGGCATCCCCGGGACTTCCCGGAGTTCTACCGGGGGATCCTGCAGTCCGCGGAGCTGACCGGCCGGCTCGACGACGTGCTGGACCAGCTCTCCCAGTATCTGGAGCGGGATCTTGAGGCCCGGCGGAAGATCCAGAGCGCGATGATCTACCCGGCGATCGTGGCGGCGATGTCGCTGGTGACCATCCTGGTGCTGACCGTCTACGTGCTGCCCAAGTTCGAGTCCTTCTTCGCCAGCCTGCACGCCGAGCTCCCGCTGCCCACCCGGATGCTGCTCGGCATCGCCGGCTTCCTCGGCCACTGGTGGTGGCTCATCCTCGCCGTGCTGGCCGCCGTGGCCGGCGGCGCCGTGATCACCGTGCGCACCGAGGGCGGACGGCTGGCCTGGCACCGGCTCCTGCTGCGGGTCCCCGTGCTCGGCGACACCGTGCGGTACGCCCTGGTCGAGCGGTTCACCCGGATCCTCGCCTCGATGGTCAATGCGGGGGTCCCCCTGCCGACCGCGATGACAGTGGCCACGAACAGCCTGCGCAACCTGGTCTTCGAGCGGGCCCTCACCGCCGCGCGCTCCTCGATGATGCAGGGAGCCGGTCTGGCGCAACCGATCTCGAGTACGCGGCTGTTCCCCGGCGTCGCGGCGCAGATGATCCGGGTCGGGGAGGACACCGGCACGTTGGACGCGCAGCTCGGGGTCGCCGCGGAGTTCTACGAGCGGGAGCTGGACTACAAGGTCAAGAAGCTCACCACGACCATCGAACCCACCGTCATCGTCGTCATGGGCCTGGTGGTCGGGTTCGTGGCCATCGCCCTGGTCTCCGCGATGTACGGCATCTTCCGATCGGCGAACCTGCAGTGAGCCGGACACCTGACGACGCCGGGGAGACCCTGGTCGAACTGCTGGTCACGGTCGCCGTGATCGCGATCGGTTTCGTCGCGGTCGTGGGGGCGGTGGCGGCCGCGGTGGACGTCTCGACGATGCACCGGCGCCAGGCGGCCGCCCGGGCCTACCTGCGCACCTGGGCGGAGTCCGTCGAACGGGCGACGGCGGTCGGGTACGCGACCTGCCCGGGCGGGCCGACGACGGCGCTGAACGCACCGGCGAACCCCCCGGCCGGGATCACCCCGAAGACCCCCAGCGTGTCCGCCTGGACCACGGCCAACGGCACCACGGGCTTCGCCGCCTGCGGCTCCGTGGGGACGGACCTCGGCCTCCAGCAGGTCACCCTCGCCGTCACCGCGGACCCCGGACTGCTGCCCGCCTTCGACGAGACCCTCCTGGTCGTGGTGCGCCGGCCATGAACCCCGTGCAGGAGAACGCGACAGGCAGCCACGCCCGGGACGAGGCGGGGTTCACCCTCATCGAGCTGGTCCTGGCGATCGGCATCCTCGGCGTCGTCATGATCGCCATCGTCAGCGTCATGCTCACGACCCTGAAGGTGAATCAGGAGACCCAGCAGCGCACCGACGACTCGGTGGACGTCCAGCTCGCGACGGCCTACTTCACCGACGACGCCTACGGCGCGCAGTCCCTCGCCCAGGGCGGAACAGCCGGCTGCGGCACCACCACGCCGCTCATCCAGTTCAGCGGCAGCACCTTCACCACCGATGCCGCGGGCACCAACACCGACACCACCTTCGTGGTCGGCTACTACCTCTCCGGCGCCACGCTGCACCGGGTGTCGTGCAGCAACGGGAAGACCACACCTGACTCCGACCACACCCTCGCCCGCGACCTGGTGCCCGGCAAGGCGACGGTGGACTGCTACGACAAGGGAAACCCGAACCCGACGTCCTGCACCGCGGGCACGGCGAGCGTGACGTTGTCCATCCCGGAGTCGGACGGCAGCACCTTCCAGCTCGCCGGCACCAGGAGGCTGTCGTGACCCGCCGCCCCGCCCGGGAGGACCGCGGCGCCTCCCTGCTGATCGCCCTGGTCTTCGTGACCGTGACCGGTCTCGTGGTGGCCTCGCTGCTCGGCTATGTCACGTCGAGCGTCCGCAGCGTCAAGGCCACCGACGCCCGGGTGGCGAGCTCCTATGACGCGGACGGTGCCCTGCAGACCGCGCTCCAGGACCTCAACTCCAGCGGCTACAACAACGCCGCCGGGGACACGGCCTGCGCCTCGCCGCGGGTCTACGAGGCCAAGAACACCGACCAGAGCGGGAACACGAAGATCCAGGTGGTCTGCTCCCCCGCCTCCGGCACCGGTGCCCAGAGCCCCCGCCCGAAGAACCTGCCCGAGAACGCGCTGCTCACGCTCTCCAGGGCGACCTGGGAGGACGGGCTGTCCAAGGGCAAGAACAACGTTCTCAAGGTCACCGGCCCGATCGCCTCGAACAGCACCATCACGCAGGCCTCGGGCACGCTGTGCGACGCCACGCCCCAGCCACCGGGGAGCAAGACCAACTGCCAGGAGATCTACGTCGACCAGGGAGCGGTCACCGCCATCGGTGCCTGCGACCCGCTGCCGAGCTCCGGCAAGGGCACGGCCATCTACAGCACCGAGTCGGTGCGGTGCGGGACGCACGCCACCCCCGCCGCCGCTCCCGGTTACGTCCTCCCCACCGCCTCCACCGCCTGGACCACCGCCGAGAAGGCGTTCGCGCTCCAGCCGGTCCCGCAGTGCCCGGCGAAGGCCAGCACGAAGACGGTCGAGTTCACGCCCGGCTACTACAACGACGCCAAGAAGCTCAATGACCTGTTCAAGAACTGCAGCCCGCGCGCCTTCCTGTTCCCGCACGGGTTCTACTACTTCGACTTCAAGAACGGGGAGATCCCAGGTCTGGCCGCCGCGGCCCATGTCTGGGACATCAGCTCCCCTGTCACGGTCGTCGCCGGCACGGCGCAGGGCTGGGACCCCAACGCCACCACCACCAGCGCCCCGCCCGCCGTCCCCGGCGCCTGCGTCTCGCCGCTCAACTCGCAGTCCAACGGAGGCAGCGTCTTCGTCTTCGGCGGGGACAGCCGGCTGAACCTCACCGCGGGCAGCCTGGAGATCTGCGCCCAGTACGACGCGACCCAGCCTCCGCTGGCGGTCTACGGCGCGCCGACGCCCCCGGCCGGCGCCTCCGGGCTGCGCGGCGAGCTGACCTCGCTGCCCGGAGGCGGCAACTGCGTCGGTCTGGGCACCGGCGCCGGCAGCTGTCCCCTGATCACCGCGAAGCCGCATTCCCAGCAGGGGAACGGCGGAAACCAGAACGGCGGCAGCCAGGAGACAGGGGTGTTCCTGCAGGGCATGCTCTACGCCCCGGTCGCGGCGCAGGACATCACGCTGAACAACGTCGGTGCGGCGGTGTTCTCGTGGGGGGCGGTGGTGCGGTCGCTGAGCATCGACATCACCCCGTCGGACACCTACTCGGGCTCGTTCATCTCGATCCCGGTGAACCTGTTCACGCCCGCGCCGCTGCGCCTCTACCTGACGGCGTACGCGTGCCCGTCCGGCCAGAGCTGTACCGGCCAGGCCCCGGCGACGCCGTGGGTTCCGGTCGGGAGGGCGATCGCCACGATCAGCCCGGCACGCAAGGTCTCCGTGACGGCCTGGCAGGTGAGCCCGTTGTAGCCGGACCACGGAGTACCGGCCGCGGACGCGCCCCGACGGGGATCTCCCCTGACGGACCGGGCCGGACTGCACCGCACCGCACCACGAGAACCGCTCCACCACCCACGAACCCGGGGCCGCCGCGCCCCGACCCTGCCGGACCTCGCTGGTGGGCAGGAAGACCAACGAAGACCGGCATGTGAGCCGGGAAAGGCCAGGAGGACAGATGTTCACCAAGCAGCTGCGCGAGGCCCGCGAGAACGACGGCGGCTTCACCCTGATCGAGCTCCTCATCGTCATCGTCGTGCTCGGCGTCCTCGCCGGCATCGTCGTGTTCGGGGTCTCGAAGTTCCGCGGTGACTCGGCGCTGGCCGCCTGCCAGGCGGAGATGAAGACGGTGCAGACGGCGGAGGAGGCTTACTTCGCCAAGAACAACGCCTACACCGACAACGCAACCCTGTTCTCTGGTGGGTACATCAAGACCCAGTCCACGACCAACTACACGGTCACCGCGACGCCCGGAACGGGTGCGAGGCCCACGACATATGCGGTGCACGGAGTCCTCGCGGACAACACCACCTGCGGTGCGGACCTCACCCAGTGAGCTGACACCGAGAACACCACGAGGGGGCCCGGCGGGGACACTCCCGCCGGGCCCCCTCGCCGTTCCGGCACCGTCGTCGGAACCCGTTGTCCCACCTAAGCTTTGCCGACTTCCCGCAGCTACCACCTGCCGGCCGAACGAACGACCGCCCGCAGCCGGTGGAGTTCGGGCCAGGACCGGGCGGGTCGTCGCCGTAGGAGACCTACTCCATCGCGCCGAGCCCGCCGCCGTCCGCGAGCAGGATGATCTGCCCCGGCAGCCCGTCCGCCCCGGCCGTGACCTCGGCCTCGACGGGGACGAGCCGGCGCGTAAGCGGCGTCGCGGGGCGTCCGGCGGGGACCCGCGGTTCGACCGTCGGGACCCCGATGGCTCGGCGGAACCCGTTGGCTCAGTAGGGCCTGCGCGCCGTGAACAGGCTCTCCTCCGGCCGCGCCGGACCGGCCGTGACCGCGGGCGTGGGCGGCGTCCCCGGGGCAGGCGCATAGCCGGGCGGGGGAACCGGGTCACCGGTCACCACCGGGACGGCGCCGGGCAGCGGCTGCGCGATGTCCTTGGGGAAGGCGGCCCGGGAGACGGCCTCCTCGTAGCTGACCAGCCCCTCCCGGACCAACTGGTCCAGGGACTGCTCGAGGGTCTGCATCCCGTCCCGCTGGCCGGTGATGATCTGGTTGCGCAGTTGGCTGGTCTTGCCCTCCTTGACCAGGTTGCGCACCGCGGAGTTGGCCATCAGCACCTCGTAGGCCGCGACCATACCGCCGTTGACCCGCGGCAGCAGGCGCTGGTAAACCACGGCGGTCAGGGTCGCGGCGAGCTGGACCCGGATCTGCGGCTGCTGCTCGGCCGGGAACACGTCGATCAGCCGGTCGATCGCCTGCGCGGTGTCGTTGGTGTGCAGGGTGGCGAAGACGACGTGCCCGGTCTCGGCCAGGGTCAGCGCGAACCGGATGGACTCCAGGTCCCGCATCTCGCCGACCAGGATGACGTCGGGGTCCTCCCGCAGCGCGCTGCGCAGGGCCTCCGGGAACGAGATGGTGTCCTCCCCCACCTGCCGCTGGCTGACCGCCGAGCGCTGGTGGTCGTGCACGTACTCGATCGGGTCCTCGATGGTCATGATGTGCGCGCTGCGCGTCGCGTTGATCTCGTCGATCATCGCCGCCAGCGTCGTGCTCTTGCCGGACCCGGTGGTGCCGGTGACCAGCACGAGCCCCCGCTCCTCACTGGCGATCC
>DASTGO010000419.1:0-7504 GCA_035719045.1 Kineosporiaceae bacterium
GCACCGGTGCCCCGACCGCCCGCTCCAGGGCGTCCATCTGCTGGGACAGCGCACCCGAGGTGTAGTTCAGCGACCGGGCGACGGCCGACAGCGTGCCGAGCCGGTCCAGTTCGCGCAGGGTCGCCAGATGGTTGAGGTTCAGCCGCACCGCCCCTCCCGGTCCGCCCAGATCTTTTAGCATTCCTAAGGAGAACTGTAGAGGAACTGTGCCTTTATCTGATCGGTCGTCTCCCGGAGGATCCCCCCATGCCCACCACCGCCCTGTCCGCCACCGCCGCCCGCGCCCTGGCCGCCTGCGGTGCCGCCGTCCCCGCCGGCGCCGTGCCCGTGACCAGCCCGATCACCGGCGAGGTGATCGCCACCGTGGGGCGGCCCGGTCCCGGGGACGTCCTCGCCGCGATCGACGACGCCCACGCCGCCTTCCGGGAGTGGCGGACCACCCCGGCCCCGGTCCGGGGCATGCTGGTCAAGCGGTTCGGCCGCCTGCTGGAGGACCACAAGCAGGACCTGGCCGAGCTGATCACCCTCGAGGTGGGCAAGATCCGCTCGGAGGCCCTGGGTGAGGTCCAGGAGATGATCGACATCTGCGACTACGCGGTCGGCCTGTCGCGGAGCATGGCCGGGCGGACCCTGCCGTCCGAGCGCCCGGGCCACCGGCTGTTCGAGACCTGGCACCCGCGCGGCGTGGTCGCGGTGATCTCGGCGTTCAACTTCCCGGCGGCGGTCTGGGCCTGGAACACCGCGGTGGCACTGGTCTGCGGCGACGCCGTGGTGTGGAAGCCGTCCGAGACCACCCCCCTGACCTCCCTGGCCTGCGCGGCGATCCTCGACCGGGCGATCGCCGGGACCGGTGCTCCGGCCGGGGTGCACCGGCTGGTGCTCGCCGACCGTGACGCTGCCGGGGCCCTGCTCGACGACCCCCGGGTGGCCCTGGTCAGCGCGACCGGCAGCGAGCGGATGGGCCGGGAGGTCGGCCCCCGGGTGGCTGCCCGGTTCGGCACGACCCTGCTGGAACTCGGCGGCAACAACGCGGCGGTGGTGGCGCCGTCCGCCGACCTCGACCTGGCGGTGCGGGGCATCACGTTCGCCGCCGCAGGCACGGCAGGGCAGCGCTGCACCACGATGCGACGGGTCATCGCGCACGAGTCCGTGGTGGACGCCCTGCTGGACCGGCTGGTCGCGGTGTACGCCGGGCTGCGGATCGGCGACCCGACCGACTCCGATGTCCTCGTCGGACCGCTGATCAACGCCGAGGCGTTCGAGCG
Source organism: Kineosporiaceae bacterium (assembly GCA_035719045.1). Lineage (GTDB taxonomy): Bacteria > Actinomycetota > Actinomycetes > Actinomycetales > Kineosporiaceae > DASTGO01. The sequence continues at coordinate 1,266 of DASTGO010000419.1, forward strand.
GATGCGGTCGGCCGTCGCCGAGGCCGTCGCCGACGGCGGCACCCTCCTGGTCGGCGGTGACCGCCAGGAGTCCGCACCCGGCGCCTACTACGTGCGGCCCGCGATCGTCCGGATGCCGGCGCAGACCGCGGTGGTCCGCCGGGAGACGTTCGCCCCGCTGCTGTACGTGCTCACCTACCGCACCCTCGACGAGGCGATCGAGCTGCACAACGACGTCCCCCAGGGGCTGTCGTCGAGCATCTTCACCCTCGACCAGCGGGAGGCCGAGCTGTTCCTGTCCGCCGCGGGCAGCGACTGCGGGATCGCCAACGTGAACATCGGCACCTCCGGCGCGGAGATCGGCGGCGCGTTCGGCGGCGAGAAGACCACCGGCGGTGGCCGGGAGTCCGGTTCGGACGCCTGGCGGGCGTACATGCGCCGCGCCACCAACACGGTCAACTACTCCACCCAGCTCCCGCTGGCCCAGGGCGTGAGCTTCGGATGACGGCTGCGCAGCCACCCCTTCCGGACAGCGCCCCACTCGCGAAGGCATTGCCGCCCAAGGGATTGCCGGACAAGGGGCTGCCGGAGACGGCCCGTCCGGTCCAGGCCTCGGCGCAGAAGGGATTGCCGGACAAGGGATTGCCGGAGCGGGCCGAGGTGGTGGTGGTCGGCGGCGGGGTGATGGGCACCTCGATCGCCTTCCACCTCGCCGAGGCCGGCGTACCGGGCGTGCTGCTGCTGGAACGCGACCAGCTCGGCGCGGGCTCGACCTCCCGCTGCGCCGGCGGGGTGCGCGCGCAGTTCTCCGACCCGGTGAACGTGGCGCTCGGTGCCCGCAGCCTGGCCGCCTTCGAAGCCTTCCCGCAGCGGCCCGGGCAGGAGATCGACCTGCACCAGCCGGGGTACCTGTTCCTGCTCACCGACCCCGACGATGTGCCGGTGTTCGCCGAGTCGGTGGCACTGCAGAACCGGATGGGTGTGCCGTCCCGGTTGCTCACCCCGCGGGAGGCGGCGCAGCTGTCCCCGGGAATCGTCACCGGCGACGTGCTCGCGGCGACCTTCCACGCCCGGGACGGGTACTGCTCGCCGGAGTCCGTCGTCCTCGGCTACGCCACCGGGGCGCGCCGACACGGGGCGACCGTCCGCAGCGGTGTCGCGGTCACCGGGATCGAACTGTCCGGTGGCGGGATCACCACGGTGACCACCACCGCCGGCACGGTGCGCACCTCGACGGTGATCTGCGCAGCGGGGGCCTGGTCGGGGCCGCTGGCCGCGGGGGTCGGCGTCCACCTGCCGGTCACTCCCCTGCGCCGCCAGATCCTGGTCACCGAACCGCTCACCGGCCGGGCGGCGGACCTGCTGCCGTCGACGATGCCGATGACGATCGACGCATCCACGACCTTCTACCTGCACCGCGAGGGCCCGGCCGCGCTGCTCGGGATGTCCTACCGCGGCGAACGTCCCGGCGAGCAGCTCGGGTACAGCGAGGACTGGCTGCCGGACCTGATGGACGCCGTGGAGCGCCGCTGCCCGGTGCTGGCCGAGGTCGGGATGGCCCAGCGCTGGGCCGGGCTGTACGAGGTCACCCCCGACCACGACGCGCTGATCGGCGAGGCCCCGCAGGTGTCCCGGTTCCTGTACGCGACCGGGTTCTCCGGACATGGGTTCCTGCAGGGGCCGGCGGTCGGCGAGGTGGTCCGCGACCTGTACCTCGGCCGCGAGCCCGTGGTCGACGTGTCCGGCCTGTCCGCGGCCAGGTTCAGCCTCACCGGCGCCGGGCGCGTGGAGCGGAACATCATCTGATGCCCTTGTCCCGCAACGACGTACGCCCGGACGACTCGGAGACGCCACCCCTCCCCGGCACACTCCCCGACGACCCCGATCCCGATCCCGACGCGGACGCGGACCCGGACGCGGACCCGGACCCGGACCCGGACCCGGACCCGGACCCGGACCCGGACGCGGACGCGGACGCGGACGCGATGATCCCGCAATCCCCTGCGGCACAAGGCATCGCACAGGCTCTCGCCGTCCCGCCTGATCTGCTCGACCTTCCGCCGGAACAGATGCGCCGCCTCGGCCACCTCGTGGTCGATCTCGTGGTGGACCACCTGACCGGGCTGCGGGACCGCCCGGCCCTGTCCGCCGGTGACCCCGGCGCCCTGCAGGCGGCGCTCGGCGGTCCGCTGCCCCTGGAGGGCACGGACGTCGCCGCCCAGCTCACCGTGCTCGCCACCGCCGCCGTACCCCATCAGCAGCACGGTGACCATCCCCGCTACTTCGCCAGGGTGCCCGGGCCCTCATCCTTCCCCGCGGTGCTCGGCGAGTGGCTGGCGGTCGGCACCCAGTCGATCGCCTCCAGTTGGGGCGGCGGAGCGGGCCCGACCATCGTCGAACTGGTGGCGTGCGGCTGGCTGGCGGAGGCGCTCGGGCTGCCGCCGGGCACCGAGGGCGTGCTGCAGTCCGGCGGGTCCCTGGCGAACGTCACCGCACTGCTGGCGGCTCGCACGCAGACCGGGCCGGGCGTGGTCTACGTGTCCGACCAGACCCACGCCTCGATCACCCGTGGCCTGCTGCTGACCGGCTGGGCGGCGCAGGACGTCCGGGTGGTGGACACGGGCGGGCGGTTCCGGCTGGGCACCGAGGCACTGCGGGTGGCCGTCGAGGCGGATCTGGCGGCCGGGCGCCGTCCGGCCGTGGTGGTGGCCACAGCGGGCAGCACGAACACCGGCCGGGTGGACGACCTCCCCGGCATCGCCCGGCTGTGCGCCCGGCACGGCCTGTGGCTGCACGTCGACGGCGCCTACGGGGGGCCGGCCGCACTCTCCCCCCGCGGACGCACCGCACTGGCCGGACTCGAGCTCGCCGACAGCCTGGTCGTGGACCCGCACAAGTGGCTCTTCCAGCCCTACGACGTGGCCTGCGTCCTGGTCCGCCACCCGGGCGTACTGGAGGCGGCGTTCGCGATGCACCCGGAGTACCTGGCCGACGTGCAGGGCGCCGGAGTCCAGGGCACCGGAGTCCAGGGCACCGGAGCCCGGGGCGCCGATACCCGGCCGGCCGGGGTGGACCTGCACAACCGCGGTCTGGAGCTGACCCGCAGGGGCCGGGCCTTCAAGCTCTGGCTGACCTTCCGCAGCTACGGCGTGCACCGGCTGGCCGCCGCCGTGGACCGCGGGATCGCCCTGGCCGTGTACGCCGAACAGGTGGTCCGGGCCGATCCGCGGCTGGAGGTGGTCACCGGGGCGAGCCTCGGCGTGCTCACCTTCGCCGCCGTCGGCCGTGATGCGCAGGCCCACCGCCAGGCCGCCGCGGCGCTGACCGCCTCGGGCTACGCGGCGGTCAGCAGCACGGTCCTGCGCGGGCGGACGGTCCTGCGGCTGTGCACGATCAACCCCCGCACGACGACCGCGGACCTCGACGGGACCCTCGCCCGGCTGTCCGCCCTGCTCGGCTGATCCGGACTGCCCCTGATCCGGACTGCCCCTGATCCGGACTGCCCGAGCAGGACCTACCGCCCACCATCACCCTACCTATCGGTAGGTAGGCTAGTTCCATGGCACACCCGATGACCCCCGGACGGCCCCCCACCGACACCCGCGCCCGCCTCGTGCAGGGGTTCACCCGGCAACTGGTGGACCACGGCTACCTCGGCATCTCCCTCGGCGCCGTCGCCGACGACTGCGGAATCCGCAAAGCCAGCCTCTACCACCACTTCCCGGGCGGGAAGGCCGAACTGTTCCGCGAGGTCGCCTTCGGCTACATCGACGCGCAGGAGGCTCGACTGTCCGCCGCGCTGGCCGTGCCCGGTGGGCTCGCCGAACAACTCACCGCACTGGCCGCCCTCTACACCGACCCCCGCGCACATGCCGCCGAACTCGGGGACGCGGTGTACCAGGCGACCCGCCATCTCGCCGAGGACCTGCGCTCGGAGGTCTCCCACGCCTACGTGGACCGCCTGATCGCACCGGTGACCGCACTGATGGCCCGGGCCGTCGCCGACGGGGAACTCGCCGAGGCCGAACCGGGCTTCCTGTCCTGGACCTTCCTGTCCATGGCCTCCTCCCTGACCCCCATCCCCGACGACCTCGCCATGCCGCCCGGCGAACGGGGCGGGCCGCCCGGACCCCCGGAACCGGTCCGGGCAGTCGTCCGGTTGTTCCTCGACGGGGCACGCAGGCGCCCGCCGGAGGAGCCCGGCCACTGAGCCACCTCAGCCGCCGACCGGCGACCCCGGCCTCCCCGCCCCGGTCGCCGGTCCGTTCCTCACCCGTTCACCGCATCAATTCCCTACGGCCGCACGGATTCCCGGATCCCCTACCGCGGTCGCACCGGACAGGAGATGATCTGCGCATGAGCGTCTACCTGGTCCTCGACTGGTTGGTGCCGCAGGGGCATGAGGCGCAGACCGAGGCAGCACTCACCGAGTTGCGGAACCACATCCTCAGCAAGCACCCCCAGATCCGCTCGGTCCGGGTCATCCGGGAGATTGCGGATGACCCGGACCGCAGGGGATTCCGCTGGGAGGAGCGCTACGACACCCTGGAGGACTCGCGCAGCGTCGAACTGACCGACGTCTGCGACGACCTGTGGTTGCAGGTGTGGCAGGTGGCCGTCCCCGGCAGTCACCGGCAGTCCCTCTGGGACGACGGCGACCGCGCGGACTGGCTGGAGTCCTGAAGCGGGTCAGCCCGGTACGCGACAACTGCCGGTTCCGTTGAGGCGCTGACCCAGGCCGAAGACCACAACGAGTATCCCCAGCACGGCAAGGCTGCCGTCCGTCGGCCGGGTGTCCCGGAGAACGAACGAGCCGAAGACCGCCGCGATCGCCACCGTCGCGCAGGGCGAGCACCCCGCGTCGATCACTGACCCTGAGCCCGGGGCCGGCACATAACTGGCCAGAATCAGGGCCGCCGGCCCCGCGGACAGCAGGGCGACAGGGATGCCCCACCACATGGCCCACGCCGGGCCGAAGACGGCATAGGCCGCAGCGAGCGGGATCATCACGACAGCCGCCACCGACCAGCGGCGCACCGGCCAATGGCGCAGGACGCGAAGCATCTCCGCAAGGGGACCCCCGCCGCCCACCGTGGATCCCGAAGAGCCGACATCGGCGGAGGCGATCGGCCCGGTGACACCCTCGTGTGACATGTCAGAACAATACCCCACCGGGTATGCTGGAACCCGATGCTGCCCAGGGAAGAGGTTGAGCGGTCATGGACGAGGTGGCAACACGCCAGATCATCAGTCGGCTGCGTCGGGCGGGCGGCCAGATCGAGGGTGTGATCGCGATGATCGAGTCCGGCCGCAGTTGCCGGGAGGTCGTGACCCAACTGGCCGCGGCCTCATCCGCCCTGCACAAGGCCGGCTACAAGTTGATCTCCTCGAACATGCAGGAATGCCTGCTCGACGACTCCCCCGAAGCCAAGCAGACCGCCGCGGAACTCGAACGCCTGTTCATCAACCTGGCCTGACGGGCGATCGCGCGCCGGCGAGAAGTGGTCGGTCGACCAGAAGGGCGGGCCCAGATGAATCTTCCCGACGGATCCCCTCACCACCAGGTCCAGCCCGGCCAGACCGAGGCGGACGCACCAGCCACCATGGCGTTCCCGCGCTGGCAACGCCCACTGGCCGTGGTGGCACACCCCGATGACGAATCCTTCGGCCTCGGGGCCGTCCTCGACCGCTTCGTCCTCCAGGGCGCCTCGCCGTCGGTGCTGTGCTTCACCCATGGCGAGGCGTCCACCCTGCACGGCGTCGGCGGAGACCTCCGCACGATCCGTGCCGATGAGCTGGCTGCCGCCGCGGGCCTTCTCGGCCTGGAACACGTCCAGCTCCTGAACGAGGCCGACGGAGGTCTCGGCCTCGTGGACCCCGAGACCCTCGCGGCCGCGGTCACGCACGCCGCTCACCGGTCCGGAGCCGACGGACTCCTGGCGTTCGACCTCAGCGGGGTGACCGGCCACCGCGACCACATCGCCGCCACCCGGGCTGCCGTCAGCGCCGGAAATGCTCTCGGACTGCCCGTGCTCGGCTGGACCCTGCCGCTGCCGGTCGCCGAAGCACTCAACACGGAATTCGGTGCAGGCTTCGCGGGCCGGACGGAGGGTCAGGTCGACATCGTGCTCGAGGTTTCCCGCGACACGCAGCTGAAGGCGGTGCAGGCCCACCCGAGCCAGGCGATTCCGGGGAGCGTCCTGTGGCGGCGTCTGGAGTTGTTGGGCGATCGGGAGCACCTCGTCTGGCTCCGGCCGCCG
>DASTGO010000420.1:0-2875 GCA_035719045.1 Kineosporiaceae bacterium
CGGCGGCGGCGTCGCTGGGCGACCTGTGCCACCTGACAGCGGGGTGGCTGACCGGGCAGATCGGTTCGCAGCTGGGCTACCACGGCCAGGTCGACGTCGATGAGGACCAGGCGCCGGGGCTGACCGCCGGCCTGCTCGCGCTCAACGCGGCCGGGGTGTGCACCCGCAGATCCCAGGGCGGGCACCTGGGGTACCTCAGGACCGGGTCCGAGGCCATGTGGGTCCAGCACGCCGCGGTGACCGGGTACGCCAACGCCGCCGACCGGTACCGGCTGCTGGCGTGGGCGGACGGCACCCGCTACCAGGTGCTGACCCACATCGTGCGCGGGCGCCAGCACCTGACCCGCCCGGGCCAGGTGGTCACCTGGCGGGACGGGCAGCCCCTCACCGAGTTCGGCGCCCAGCTGTCCGCAAGTGAGATCCGGGCCGATCTGGCCGGCGCCGGCAGGAAAGCGGTCACCGCCGCGGTGAACGCGCTGCAGGTGACGGTTTGGGACCCGGTCCCGGGCCCCAACACCCTGTGGGAGCACCTGGCCCGCGAACTGAGCCCGGCCGCCACGGGCCCGGCGAGGTCGGGGGTGACCCGGTGAGCGCGATAGCAGCGGCGGTCACGGCCGCGATCGCCGGTGGCGGAGGGGCCTGGCTGATCGGTGCGGCCCGCGCCTGGGGCCGGGACAGCGGCCCCGATCTGGACCAGGCCGCGGTGTCCCGGGCGGTGTCCGCGGCGCTGACGGTCAACCCAGCCCGCGGGTTCGCGGCCGCGCAGCGGATCGGGTGGGCGGAACTGCTGCGCCGGGGGGCCCTGACCCCGGTCGCCCCGGTGATCAGCGACCCGGGTAACCCGGGCCGCTGGCTGGGCCTGTTCGAGGACGCCACCGGTGCCCTGGGGATGGGCGCGGTGCGGGTGCTGATCGTCGTCAACGGCTCCCCCAAGAAGCGCGACGGCTCCCACACGGTCCACGGCATCCCCGTGCCGGCCGGGATCACCACGCCGCTGGAAGCGGCGGCGTGGGCCCACGACGACCCCACCCATCCCCTGCGCTGCACGGTCGGCGACTACGTCGACCTGGCCTGGCGCAGCTGAGCCGGGGAGACACCCGACATGAACACCACCACTGTGCCTGGCCTGAGGCCCGGCCTGACCGCCGCTGGCGGTGACGTGCTGGACCAGTTGGCCGAGGCGGTTCTGCCGGTCGTGTCCGGCAGGTCCACGGCTGAGGGCGACCTGTTCATCCAGCACTGGCCCCGCCACAAGGCCACCACCGAACGGTCGGCCGCGGTCAAGGCCACCCGCCCGCTGCCCCGGGCGGGGGCGGACCTGCTCGGCGACGGCAGCCACGTCCTGCTCGCCGACGGCCCCCGCGTCACCTGGGGCGGGCAGCCTTCTGCGTCCGGGCTGACCCTGGGCACCCTCGTGGTCGGCGCCGGCTCCGTCGCGGTCCTGTCCCACAGAGAGCACCGCGACCTGCGGATCGGCTGCGGCATCTACGTCATCCGCCGCTCCCGCTGGGTCACCCTCCTCACCACGTCCCGCCCCGCTCTGCCGCAGGCCGAGCCCGACTGGCGGGAGGCGATCGACTGATGCCCCGCACCGAAGGCAACTGCGGCCCCGTCGTGGTCGCCACCACCGGGATCGACCTACCCGACGCCTCCCGGATCGACTTCGCCGCCATCCGGGCCCGGGTGGCCGAGCAGACCTGGGCCCGCCGGGAGGTCCTGGCCGTCGTCGCGGCCGGCCCGGTGGTCTGCGACGTCTGCGGCGTGCGGGTGGCCGCCGAGTACACGGCCCGGACCGGGCAGAGGCGGCACAAGTCCTGCCAGGCCCAGGCCAGCACCGCGGGCCCGGCTGCGGTGCGGGAGGTGGCCTGATGAACGCCAATCCCACCCAGCCGGGGGGCCTGGACCTGGCGACCAGCATGCAGCCGGCCGCCGAGGCCGGCCCCGCCGAGCCGGGTCCCAAGACCGCGCCCGCGGCGGGTCAGGCGACGGCGCGGTGGTCGTGGGCGGACGCCGGGCTGTGGGCGGTGGCCTGCTCGGGGTTCGCCCTGTCCTACAGCTCAGTGCAGAAGGCCGCCCTGAAGCACGTGGACCACGCGTCCCTGTCGTACCTGCTGCCGATCGCCACCGACGGCGGGGCGCTGGCGGCGGCGGCCCGCTACGTCAGCGACCGCCGCAACGCGGTCGGCGGCGCCCGGGGCTGGCAGCTGCTGGCCTGGGCGGCAATCGCCGCGTCCGCGGCGCTGAACGCGATGGGCCGGAGCCCGGAGGATGCCGTGTGGCACCTGATCGGGCCGGGCGCCCTCGCGGCGATCACTGAGCTGTACGCCCACCGGGCCGCCCGGCTGCGCAAGAGCGAGGCCGGGCCGCGGGAGTCGATCCCGGTCCGGCTGTGGCTGACCTCGCCGCGGTCCTCGTTCCGGCTGTGGTTGTGGACCGCCCGCACCGGTGAGCCGTCCCTGGTCGAAGCGCGTCGGGCGATGGACCGGTACGCCGCGGCCCGCGAGGCCCTGGAGGTCGCCTGCCGGGCCCGGGCGGACCGGCGAATCCGCAACCTGGCCCGCGACCAGCTGCGGTCCGGGGTGCTGCCCCCGACCGCCGTCCTGCAGGTCCTCGGCTGGGGCACCGGCCAGGCACCCAAAGACGCCCCTGCGGCCCTGCGGACCCTGCTGGCCACCGTCGACCAGACCCCGGTCGTCGACGACCCGCAGGCCCTGGCGGTCGAGGTCCACGTCCTCAACCCCGCCCCCACCCAGTCCCTCCCGATCGAGCCCGCACACCCCGGTCCTCTCGCGGTCGAGGCCTGCCCTGGCCCGGCCCTGCCCGACCCGGACCTCGCGGGTGGCCCGGTCGAGTCCGGCCCAGCGGACCAGACCGG
>DASTGO010000421.1:0-3047 GCA_035719045.1 Kineosporiaceae bacterium
ATCCACTGCCCGCCGCAGGAACGCCCGGTTCGCCCACACCCCCGCCACGATCAACGGCTGCGCCTCCATCAGCCGCGTGGCCACCTCACGGTCAGGAGCGAAGTTGTCCTTCCCACCCAACAACGCGTCATACACACGCGCGACATTCGCCCGGGACGCGTCGAACGAACCCACGCCCCCCTCGCCCGGCCCCGTCACGCCGGTTCCCGCACGGCCGGGTCTACGGTCAGCACCGCCGACCGCAGGTAACGCTGCGCCGTCCGCCAGTCCGCCCCCGCCAGACACCTCACATGCGTCAGATGACCCACATCCGGCACCACGACCCCGACCACCCCGTCCCGACGCAGGTACTCGGCCAACCCGTACAGGCCCCGCTCATCCCGCCCGCGGACATCGGTGAACACCGACCCCAGTGCGTAGCCCTCACGCCGAGTCCACGCCGCGAACGCCTCCCGCCACTCCATCAACAGCCCCTCGGCCGCCTCCGGCTTCGCATGCGCAGGCACCGCCGCATAACCCGCCACCACCGGCCGCACCCCCGGCCCGCTCACCAGGCCGCCCCCACACCCGCGCCCGCGCCGAGCAACCCCGACCGCACCGCGGCGTCCACCACGAACTGCGGCACGCTCACGTCATCCAGGCGCCTGTCGCACCCCAGGACCAGCACATCCCCGCACAGGTCCGCCAGCCATGCCCGGGTCACGTGCCCGAGCCGGGCCGACAACGTCGCCGCCCGATCATTCCCCGGCAGGCCCTTCGCCACCCTGTGCGCATCCCCATAGAACACGTAGCCGTGGCCGTCCTGCTCACCGGTCACCGCGTCCTCGAGCGGGCCTCCACCGATCGCGTCGCTGAGGTCCGCCACCGTCAACCGCAACACCATCAACGACACCGGCAGGCTGGCGTCGGCGGGAATCCGCAACCCCAACACCGACCCGCGCCCGGCGCAACCATCCCCGCTCTCCTCGGCCGCAGCAGGCCTCATCTCGCTCATTCCCCGTGTCCCTCCACTGGAGGGTGGTACCGGCGACGGGTCGGGGCCTCACACCGCCGATACCACCAGTCAGGAGCCATACTGGCTTAAGCCAGCACTGGCTTAAGCCAGTTATACTCCATTCGGGTGACCCCATCAACAGCTGGCGTAAGCCAGTCGTGAGACTGTGGAGGGGGTGCAGGGTGCACTGGGAAGCACGAGAGGGAGAGATGTCCGATCAAGACCGCCTCCCCCCGCCGAGCCGCCGCATCGCGGAGGCCCTTCGGCGAGCAATCGCGTCAGGCGTCTACGCCCCCGGCGATCGGCTCCCCTCCGAACGCATGCTGGCTGCCGAGTACGGCACAGCACGCAACACGGCCCGCGAAGCCATCGATCTACTGCAACGGGACGGCCTCGTCACCGTGGAGCACGGGCGCGGGGCCTTCGTCCGCAAGCCGGCCCGGATGCTGCGCATGGGGGTTCAGCGCTACTCCCGTCGGCTGCGTAACGAGACCGGCCTGTCCCCGTTCCGCGCGGAGGCTCAGCGACTCGGGAGAACGGCCCGCGTCGACGTTCCCGACATCAGCCGCGTCCACCCACCAGCAGACGTCGCCGAACGCCTCGGCGTCAGCGCCGACGAACCCAGCGTGACCCAGCGGGTCAACCACTACTTCCTCGACGACGAACCCGTCCAGATCGGCATCACGTACATCCCCTGGACCATCGCCCAGGGGTCCGTCCTCGCCACCGACGCGAACACCGGCACCGGCAGCATCTACGCCCGGTTCGCCGAGCTCGGCCACGACATCCTGCAGGCACGCGAGGAGATCACCGCCCGGATGCCCCGGCCCGACGAGGTTGCCGTCCTCGCCATCCCCGCCGGGGTGCCCATCATCGAGGTCCTCCACACCGGCATCGACCAGAGTGGCCAACCGTTCGAAGTCACGCGGTTCGTGATGCGCGCCGACGTTGCAGCCCTGGACTACCAGCTTCCCGTTGAGGATTGAGACCACAGCATGCGTCCCGCTGGCCTTCTACGTGTTGCGACCCTTGCCCTCATCTGGGGCAGCGCCTTCCTCTGGATCAAGCTCAGCCTCAGGGGTTTCAGCCCGGTACAACTCACCTGGACACGACTCACCCTCGGCGCCGCTGTCCTTGTCGCTGTCCTCGCGCTCAGCGCACGGACCCTTCCCCGTCAAGCTCAGCTGTGGAAGCGACTCGCTCTCGCGGCCCTCCTCGGCAACGCGATTCCCTACCTCCTCTTCGGCATCGCCGAGCAGAGGATCTCGTCCTCCCTCGCAGGAGCGATCAACGCGACCACGCCACTGTGGACCCTCGCCATCGCTCTCGCTGTCCGCGCCCAGCCCGCCCTCGGTGCCCTCCGGCTCATCGGGCTCCTACTCGGCTTCCTCGGGACCCTCGTCATCCTGGCCCCTTGGGAGGACCCCGGACACGCACACCTCACCGGGGCCCTACTCTGCCTCGCCGCTTCTGCCAGCTACGGCGCGAGCTACGTCTACGTCGGGCGATTCCTCACCAACACCGGCCTCCCACCAGTCGTCCTCTCCGCCGGACAACTCACTGCAGCCGCCGGGTGGCTGACCCTTTCCCTGCCCGCGGGCGGGCTCACCGCCCCCACCTGGCGCGCCGACGCCGTCACCGCGCTCCTCGTCCTCGGCGCCCTCGGCACCGGCGCCGCCTACGTCCTGAACTACCGGATCATCGCCGACGACGGCGCACTGCTCGCCTCCACCGTCACCTACCTCCTGCCCGTCGTTGCTGTCCTGCTCGGTGCCCTCGTCCTCAACGAGCCCCTCACCCTGCGCATGCTCGCCGGCGTCTTCGTCGTGTTGACCGGCGTCGCCCTCACGCGACGACACGCCCCGAAGCACGTCCCCCCGCCCCCTGTCGGGCCACGAAGTGATCAACCGTCCTGAGTGCCTCGCGGAGAGCGGTAGGCAAGCCTCTACTTCAACGCACCAACTACCCCGCCGGGGAAGGGCGACGGCGGCCCAACGCGGAGCCACCTTCCGCCGCGCAGACACCACCCACACAGCCCCGGCCCGCAGCAGCT
>DASTGO010000422.1:0-2050 GCA_035719045.1 Kineosporiaceae bacterium
CGTGATCGCCGAGGACCTGCGCGCCGGGATCGTGTCCGGACAGCGGGCGCCCGGTGCGCGGCTGCCGGGCGAGAACGACCTCATGCGGCAGTACGGGGTCGCCCGGATGACCGCCCGGCAGGCGCTGGCCGTACTGCACGCGGAGGGACTGACCGTGGCCCGGCAGGGGTCCGGGGTGTATGTGCGGGACTCCCGCCCGGTCCGCCGTCGGGCCGGCACGCCACCCCCGATGGTCCCTCCCCGGCCGCGCAGCGGGGACGGGTCATGGGCCGCGGGCACGGCCACCGTGGCGGCACCGCCGGTCCGCTCGCCGTTCCCGACCGGGGACCCCGCGCGGACTGTCAGCCTGGACCAGGTCGAGGTGCACCCCGAGGCCGCCTCGCCGGTGGTCGCCGGGGCGCTCGGGCTGCCGGAGAGCACCCCGGTGTGGGCCCGCAGCCGCCGGTTCCTGCTCGACGGCAAGCCCGTCATGCTGGCCGTCTCGTACTTTCCCGCCGCACTGGTCGACGGGACGGCGATCACGTCGGAGGACCGCGGACCGGGCGGGACGTATGCCCGGCTCGCCGAACTCGGCCACCCCCCGGTCCGGTTCACCGAGGAACTGCGGGCCCGGATGCCGCTGCGGCACGAGACCGCCGACCTGCGGCTGCCGACCGGGACCCCGGTGATCGTGCTCTGCCGGACCGGATTCGCCGCCGACGGCCGACCGGTCGAGTTCAGCAGGCTCACCCTGGACGCCGACGCCTACGTCCTGGAGTACGGCGTCCCGGTCTGAGGCCGTCCGGGTCATCACGGCAGTGCCTGGTCGGCGTATCACATCGGTGTTACGGTGAAACGGTGCGGGGGAGCTACAACTTCACCCGGGCCGGGATCGCCAACGCCGAACAGCACGGGATCACAGCCCTGGAGGTCTGGGAAGTCCTCGACAGCGACCGCCGGTTGTTCAGCCGGGTCGGGGAGCGGTCGATGATCGTCCTCGGCGCCACCGAGGCCGCCCGGCACCTCCTCGTCCTGGTCTCGGAATCGGCGGACGAGCCCGACGTCTGGGACATCGTGGCCGCCCGCGAGATGAGCCAGCAGGAGATCAGCCAGTACTGGAGGGCGCGAGGAGGACCCCATGCGTGAACCCGAGCTCGATCTCGACCGCACCGATCTCAGTGAGGCCATCACCCGGGCCGAACCGGACCTACTGCCGCCGGTCTCCTCCGGACCCAAGATCGGGATGTCGCTGCGGCTTGACCCCGACGTCATGAGACAGCTCCTGCACGAAGCCGCCCAGCGCGGGATCGGGCACACCGTTCTCGCCCAGGAACTCATCGAGGCCGGGCTCGCCGCGATGCACGCGGAGAAGGCGATGGTGCCGCTGGCCGACGTCCAGCGGGTGCTCGCCCAACTGGCCCGGCGGGCCACCCCACCCGCGGCCTGACCCACCGGGAGCCCCCATCGCCGGCTGCGACGACGACACCGGCCTGGTCACCCTCCCCTCGGGACTGCAGATCCGCGGCCGGCCCCTCGGCGCGCCGGTTACCTCAGGTTCCGCGGACTTCTGTCTGGCCCTCGCCGCAGGGCCGCTACCCCCCTGGCCGTACCGGCGGATCGCCTGGCCCGACTTCTGGGTCCCGACGGACCGCGCCGACGCGCTCGACGCCCTGCACGAGGCACTCGGCCGAGCCCGGGCGGGGCAGCGGGTCGAGGTCGGCTGCCGAGGTGGCCGCGGGCGGACCGGCACGGCCCTGGCGGCGCTGGCGATCCTCGACGGGCTGCCCGCGAGGCAGGCCGTCGGCTGGATCCGGTCCGCCTATCACCCCCGGGCCGTGGAGACCCCCTGGCAGCGGGTCTGGTTGCGCCGGCTCCACCCCCGGGACTGACCTCCCAGCCGTCGCCGCCGCGGACGGGTGATGTTCTGTACCGGTCCAGCGAATTCCTTGACCGGTACAGAACGGCGTGCCTACTATACCGGTACAGAACCTGACGCCCCTGGAAAGGAGCCCGCCATGGAAGGCCTCCCAATGGCCGCCCTGATGTCCCAGGCGCTCGCCCGGGCCGAGGT
>DASTGO010000423.1:0-8035 GCA_035719045.1 Kineosporiaceae bacterium
GCTCGCAGCCCGCCGGACCCGCGGCCTACCCGCCCGCGGGCCAGCCGGGCGCCGGCCAGCCATACCCGCCCGTGGGCCAGGCCTACCCGGGCGCGCCCCAGCCGGCCGCCTACCCACCACCGGGCTACCCCGCCGGCCCGGGATACCCCCCGTACCCGCAGGCCCCGAAGGGAACCGACGGGTTCGCGATCGCGGCGTTCATCTGGTCGATCCTCGGGGGGACGCTGTTCCCGATCATCCTGGCGATCGTGAGCCTGCGGCGGATCAAGCGGGACGGCCGCACGGGCAGGGGCCTGGCGATCAGCGCCCTCATCATCTCGGCGGCGTGGATCGTCCTGGTGATCGCCGTCGTGGTCTACGCCGTGACCTCCTCGCCGCAGCGTGACACCGCCGGGAAGGTGACCCAGGGCGGCACCCAGGGGGTCCAGTCGGTCAGGGTCGGCGACTGCCTCAAGGACCTCGGCAACGCCACCCTGGTCACCTCGGTGAAGACGGTGCCCTGCACCGAGCCGCACAGCGCCCAGGTGATGAGCGAGTTCCGGCTGGCCGACGGCGCCTACCCGGGCGAGGACGCGATCGTCCAGCAGGCCGAGTCCCGCTGCCCGGACATGATCCCGACCGATCTCGGGCCCGGGGTCGACCTCAACGCCCTGAATGTCTACTACCTGTATCCGCAACCGGACACCTGGACGCGCAACGACCGCACGGTGCAGTGCATCCTGGTCAGCGACAAGGCCCCGCTGACCGCCCCCCTGCCGCTGCACTGAGCCCGCCACCAGCGGCGGCAGGACCCGCTACAGCACGAGAGCCGGTGAGCGTCTTGGCGCTCACCGGCTCTCGTCCGGTCCGGGTCCACCTCACGGGGAGGCCGGGTGGATCACATCCACGTCTCGTTCCGCTGGTCCCCGAAGGTCCAGCCGCGGAAGTCGATGGTCAGCGGGGAAAGCAGCAGGTCCGCCGCCTTGTCCACGCCCCAGAGGAGGTCGTGCTCGATGCGGTGAACGATGGTGGCGATCTCGACCACGGGGTGTGCGAGGCTCACGGTTCCCACCTCCAGGTGGATAAGTTACCCACCAGTAAGGTTACGTGAACGAATTCACCAACTCGGGGACCATGGTCTGCCCGGGATTCGCGAGCCTCGGGCCATTACCAGCAAAAGGTGCGAAGTCGACAGAGTTCTGCATCACATTCCGTCGCCCGCCGGACCACAGGCCTGACCGACCACCACACCTGACCGACCACCACGCCTGACCGACCACCATGCCTGACCGACCACCACGCCTGACCGGACCGCGGGTCAGGCCAGTCCGTCCGCACCACCGGACGGCACCGCCACCTGCCCGGTCGCCGTCCCCCGCCGGACGAGCAGCCCGACACCCGAGGCGTCGGCGCCGGTCTGCAGGTCGACCAGCACCGGGTCCCCGTCGCGGAGCTCCCCGGCGAGCAGGGCCTTCGCCAGCCGGTCGCCGATCTCCCGCTGGACCAGCCGACGCAGCGGCCGGGCGCCGTACGCCGGGTCGTAACCGGTCCGCGCCAGCCACTCCCGCGCGGCCGGGGTGACCTCGAGCGCCAGCCGCCGGTCGGCCAGCCGCCGGGCCAACCCCGCCACCTGCAGGTCGACGATCCGGGACAGCTCGGTCAGGTCGAGGGCGTCGAACACGACGACGTCGTCGAGCCGGTTGAGGAACTCCGGCTTGAACGCGGCCCGGACCGCGGCCATCACGGCCTCGTGCTTGGCCTCGTCGCTCAGCATCGGCTCGACCAGGAACTGCGAGCCGAGGTTGGAGGTGAGCACGAGGATCGTGGAGCGGAAGTCCACCGTCCGCCCCTGACCGTCGGTCAGCCGTCCGTCGTCGAGCACCTGCAACAGGACGTCGAACACCTCCGGATGCGCCTTCTCGACCTCGTCCAGCAGGACCACGCTGTAGGGCCGGCGCCGGACGGCCTCGGTGAGCTGGCCCCCCTCCTCGTAGCCGACGTAGCCGGGCGGAGCACCGACCAGCCGGGCGACGCTGTGCTTCTCGCCGTACTCGCTCATGTCGATCCGGACGATCGCCCGCTCGTCGTCGAACAGGAAGTCGGCCAGCGCCTTGGCCAGCTCGGTCTTGCCGACCCCGGTCGGGCCGAGGAAGAGGAAGGACCCGGTGGGACGGTCGGGGTCGCTGATCCCGGCCCGGGCGCGCCGGACCGCGTCGGACACCGCCCGGACCGCCTCCCGCTGCCCGATCAGCCGCTGCCCGATGACCTCCTCCATCCGCAGCAGCTTCTGGGTCTCCCCCTCCAGCAGCCGGCCCGCGGGGATCCCCGTCCAGGCCGAGACCACGTCGGCGATGTCGTCCGGGCCGACCCCCTCCTTGACCATCGGGGCCGGTGCCGAGCCGGCGGACGGGTCCGCACCGGTTCCGGCCAGGGCGTCGGCGCCGGGCGTTCCGGCCTCCACCGACGTGATGGCCGCCAGTTCCCGCTCGACCGCGGGGATGTCCCGGTGCTGCAGCAGCGACGCGGTCTCCCAGTCGCTCTCGCGGTAGGCCTTGTCATAGGCGGTGCGCAGCACGTCCAGCCGCTCCTTGAGCTCGCCGACCCGGTTCAGGCCGGCCTTCTCCCGCTCCCAGCGGGCGGTCAGCGCGGTCAGCCGCTCGGCCAGGTCGGCACGGTCCGCACGCAGCTTGTCGAGCCGGGCCCGGCTCGCCGGGTCGTCCTCCCGGGACAGCGCCATCTCCTCCATGTCCAGGCGCTCCACCTGCCGTCGCAGGCTGTCGATCTCCTCCGGGCTGGAGTCGATCTCGATCCGCAACCGGGAGGCCGCCTCGTCGACCAGGTCGATGGCCTTGTCGGGCAGCTGCCGGCCCGTGATGTACCGGTGGGACAGGGCAGCCGCGGCGACCAGGGCGGCGTCGGAGATGACCACCTTGTGGTGTGCCTCGTACCGCTCCTTGAGACCGCGCAGGATCCCGATGGTGTCCTCGACGCTCGGCTCGCCGACGTACACCTGCTGGAAGCGGCGCTCCAGGGCGGCGTCCTTCTCGATGTGCTCGCGGTACTCGTCGAGGGTGGTCGCCCCGACCATCCGCAGCTCCCCGCGGGCCAGCATCGGCTTGAGCATGTTCCCGGCGTCCATCGCACCCTCGCCGGTGGCTCCCGCGCCGACGACGGTGTGCAGTTCGTCGATGAAGGTGACGACCTGGCCCGCGGAGTTCTTGATCTCCTCCAGGACGGCCTTCAGCCGCTCCTCGAACTCCCCTCGGTACTTGGCGCCGGCCACCATGGCACCCAGGTCCAGGGCGACCAGCCGCTTGCCGCGCAGGGACTCCGGGACATCCCCGGCGACGATCCGCTGGGCCAGTCCCTCCACCACCGCGGTCTTGCCGACCCCCGGCTCGCCGATCAGGACCGGGTTGTTCTTGGTCCGCCGGGACAGCACCTGGATCACCCGGCGGATCTCCGCATCGCGGCCGATCACCGGGTCCAGCCGGCCGTCCCGGGCGGCTGAGGTGAGGTCGATGCCGTACTTCTCCAGGGCCTGGTAGGTGCCCTCCGGGTCCGGGGTGGTCACCCGGGCACCGCCGCGGACCTTCGGCAGGACGGCGAGCATGGCGTCCCGGGTGGCACCGGCAGCGGACAGCGCGGTGGCCACCGGACCGTCCTTCGGAGCGCTCGCCAGGCCGATCAGCAGGTGCTCGGTGGAGATGTACTCGTCGCCCAGCTCCCGCGCCAGGTCCCCGGCGGCGGACAGGGCCTGGTAGGCGCCGCGGCCGAGGTTCGGGGAGCTGAGGGCGGATCCGCTGGCCCGCGGCAGTCCCGCCAGGGACCGCTCCGCAGCCGCACGGAGGGTGGCCGGGTCGGCACCCACCTCGGTGAGCACCGCGGGGGCGGCGCCGTCGGCCTGCTGCAGGACGGCCGCGAGCAGGTGGGCGGGCTCGACCTGCGCGTGACCATCGGTCGACGCCCTGCGCACCGCGGCCGACATCGCTTCCTGGCTACGGGTGGTGAGCTTGAGATCCATGATCGGGGAGTCCTCCGGGTGAAGCGCCGAACGATGAACGGTGAGCAGTGAGCAACTGCGCGGTCAGCAACCGCACCTGGCTCAGCAACTGAATCCAACAACGTCACCAAACTTGAGTCTCTTCCGCTCAACTTAGCGGATCTGACCCGGTCTACGCATCGTCACCCGGGCGGCCGCTGATCAGTGCCCCGGCCCGCTCGATTCCGGACGGGTGCCCGGCGGCGGGGGTGGACGGCCCCGGCCGGTCCGGAACCGCCTCCGGCCGGCCGACGTCGGCACCTTGCCCCTGCCCGGTGATCGTCCCGCGCACGCGGCACCAGACCCCGAGCCCTACGGTTCACCCGGGCGGGGGAGGCACCTCGGCGCTTCCGGGCCCGATCACCTTCCTGTCAGGCTCGGCCCGGTGCGCCGCCCGGTCGCCGCCCTGACGTGACCGACGGGAGAGTCCGCACCGTGCACGCCGTCCTGAGCTTCCTGCACGACCAGCCGTTGATCCTGTTGTTCGGGCTGTTCGCGGTGGGGTCGTGCCTCGGTGCCGTGACCGTCCGGGACGTCCAGATCGGCCCGGCGGCGGTGCTGTTCACCGCGATCGGGGTGTCGGCCGCGGCCGCCGGGGAGGGCCTCCCGCTGGCCCTGCCGGAGGTGGTCGGAAACCTGGGCCTGGTCCTGTTCGCCTACACCGTCGGGATCATCTCCGGGCCCGGCTTCTTCGCGGCACTGCGCGGCGGGTGGCGGCCGGTGGCCACCCTCACCGGCGCGTTCGTCGTGGTGGCGATCGTGGTGGTGGTACTCGGGCGGATGCTCGGACTGCCCGGACCGACCATCGCCGGGACCTTCGCGGGCGCGCTGACCAACACCCCGGCCCTGGCCGCCGCCTCGGAACGATCCGGAGACGCCGCGGCCACCACGGTGGGCTACTCGATCAGCTACGTGTACGGGGTGGCCGGGATGCTGGTGGCGGCGGCGGCCGTGCTGCGCAGACGCCGCCCGGGGGACCAGGACGGTCCAGTGCTGACCAACCTCACGATCCGGGTCGAGCGGACCGACCGGCCCACCGTGGCCGACGTGACCGCCCGGCACGGCAGCAACGTCGTCTTCTCCCGGGTGGAACACGGGGACGCCGGGCCGATCCAGGTGGCGGAGGCGGACGAGACCCTCGCCCGGGGCGACCTGGTCACCGTGGTGGGCGACCAGGCCGTGGTGCAGGCGGTGGCCGCGGACCTGGGTCACGTCTCCTCGCACACCCTGAACACCAACGGGATCGGCCTGGACTCCCGGCGGATCACGCTGTCCAACCGGACCCTGGCCGGGCGGAGCCTGGCCGCCCTGGAACTGGCCGAACGGTTCGGCGGGGTGGTCAGCCGGGTCCGCCGCGGTGACGTCGACATGGTGGCCTCGCCGGAGATCGTGGTGCAGCTGGGCGACCGGCTACGGGTGATCGTCCCGGCGGACCGGATGCGCCCCGTGGCGGAGTACCTCGGCGACTCCGAGCGCGGTATGTCGGACATCAACCCGATCGGGCTGGCCCTCGGACTCGCCCTCGGCGTCCTGCTCGGCACCGTGCACCTCCCGCTGCCCGGCGGTGGATTCGCCCTGGGTGCGGCGGGCGGGACCCTGCTGGTCGGCCTGGTGTTCGGCCGGCTGGGACGGGTCGGCCCGCTGATCACCGGCCTGCCCCGGACTGCGGCCTCGTCGCTGTCCACGTTCGGCATGCTGGCCTTCCTGGCCTACGCCGGGACGAAGGCCGGCGGGGCGTTCACGACGGCGCTCACCTCCGGGCTCGGCTGGCGGATCGCACTCACCGGCTTCGTGGCCACCTCGCTGGCGGCGCTGGCCGTGGTCGTGCTGGGCCGCAGGGTGCACCGGGTGGACGACGCCCGGCTGGCCGGGATGATCGCGGGGGCGCAGACCCAGCCGGCGATCCTCGCGTTCGCCAACGAGCGGACGGGGTTCGACCACCGGGTGGCGCTGGGCTACGCCCTGGTCTACCCGGCCGCCATGATCGCCAAGATCCTGCTCGCGCAGCTGCTGGCCGGCGGCTGAGCCGGGTTAGGTGCCGCGGGCGTCGATCGCGCCCTGGGCGATCAGCGCGGCGGCCAACTGTTCGGCGAGGGCGGCGTCCCGGCGACGGCGGGCCCGGGTGGTCAGCGAGCGCGCGGCGGGCTGGGGTTCGGTTCCGCCGAGGATCAGCCGCCACCCGCCGGACCACTCCCCGGTCCCACCGATGCAGAAGTCGACCCCGGCGGAGACCGGGCCGTCGACTCCGGGCCGGACCGCGGAGATGATGAGCACCCCGGCGGGCGCCGTCCAGCCGGTCCGGCGGTCGTAGTGCCAGCGCACCTGCGGCCCGGTCACGTAGAGCACGCCGTGCGCGGAGGGGGCCAGCCAGCGGTCCGCCGTCAGCTGCGCATCGGGCCGCAGCAGGTGCGCGACCACCGTGACGGTGCCCCGGGAGTCCACCGGCAGCCGGGCCCGGCCCCCACCGGTGATCCCGCGGACCACGACGAACAGCAGGCCGGCGAACCCCAGCGGCAGCATCAGGCCCGCCACGCCCCACCAGACGGCGTAGTCGGAGCTGCGCAGGTCGATCCCCACGGCCAGCGGACCGGCGACCGGCCCGGCCAGGGGGCGAACCAGTTCGGTGAGGAACATGCCGTGGCTCACCGGCCGCAGGCAGGCAGTGCGCGGCGACCGTGGACCGTCATGGTGTCCTCCTCATCGCCGGGCGATCATCGCCGGGCGCCGGCGCCCACACCGGCGCCCACAGCGACCGGGGGCGCCCTGGACGGGAGCGGGCGGCGAGCCGCTTCCCGCGGCAGGCGGTCACCGGGCCGGGCGATCAACTCGGCCCCGGAGTCTAGTGTCGGCGCGGGCTCCGCGGAATGTGATGTTCGGCCCGGGGTGGTCACCGGGGGGCTGCCGCCCGGTGACCACCGCAGGCACCCGCATCAGTCCTGCAGCCGCAACTCCACCCTGCGGTTGAGGGCCCGCCCGGCGGGGTAGTCCGCCCCGCTGTCCGTCTTCTCCGGGGCGACCGGCTTGGTCTCGCCGAGGCCCTGCACGTCGAAGGTCCACCCCGGACCGAGCAGCGGGGCCAGGGCCGCCTGCACGGCTGCGGCGCGGTCCCGGGACAGGGTCAGGTTGGCGTCGGGGGTTCCGATGCCGTCGGTGTGCCCGTAGATCGCCAGCTTCCGCCGGGGCTGCGCCTTGAGCACCTGGGCGACCTTGGTGATCGCGTCGTTCGCCTGTGGGCTCAGCGTGGCCGAGCCGAACGCGAACAGCACGTCCGTCGCCAGGTCCACCCGGTCGGTGCCGGAGGCGGTGGCGGCACCGTCCCTGGTCCGGGCGAGCGGGGTGACGCTGCGGGCGGCCAGGGTACTCGTGGCCCCCGCCACCGGTGCGCCACTGCCTTCCACCGCCACCCCCGGGATGGGCTGGAACACGTCGAACACCAGGTCGACCTTCGCCCCGCCGGGATCGTCGAGCACGGCCACCACGGTGGCCGACTTGTCCTTGCCCAGGGACGAGATCAAGCCGCACTCACACGTCGTCCCGTTCATCCGCACCTGGCCCCACCGCCCGGTGGCCGGGTCGAGAGCCGCGACCCCGATCATGCCGAACGGTGCCGCGGCGTCCTTCGTGGGGCCGGCGCCGGTCCGCAGCAGGTAGTCACGCAGGTCCCCGTTGCTGATGTTCGGGAGGTTCCAGTTGGTCACGGTGAGGGTCACCTCCAGGCCGTGGCCGGTGCGCTGGAGGCGCTCGACCCGCACCACCGCACCGCCGGTGCCCAGGGCCCCGTCCCGCACCGGGTTCGGCCGCTCAGCGGCCCGCGCAGCCAGGCCCGGGGCAGCGAGGTCCGCCGCTACGGCACAGGCGACGGCGGCGACACCGAGGGCTGTGCGGCGCCCGCCCCCACGCCTCATGACTGCACCGGGACGTCGGTGAACGGCGCGTAACCCGCGATGGTCACGGTCACCGTGGTCGCCCCTGGCGGAAGGGTGACGTAGGCGTACACCCCCCGGGACAGGCCCT
>DASTGO010000424.1:0-10514 GCA_035719045.1 Kineosporiaceae bacterium
CTCGGCCCGATCATGCAGGGCCTGGGCCACTACCCGACCAAGGCACTCGGGCACGCCCTGGGCGGGATCCTGGGCAAGAACGCCGGACACGAGGCCGGACACTGGGCCGGCGAAACCATCCGCGGCGGTGTCCACGAGTGGGTCACCGACGGGGCGTCGGGGGCGGCGCAACACCAGGGCTGGAAACCCGACACGTTCTCCACCACCGCAGGAGCGATCGACGAAGGCATCTCCGGCCTGGCCGGACTCGGCGGACGCAAGGGCGGACACCGCTACTACACGGGCATGGGGACTCCTCCGCCCAACCGGGCTGGCACCACCTGGGTGGGTGCGGCGACGCGGTCGATGACCCCGCCGGGTGTCGGCGCGTCGGGGAACCGGGCCTTGATCGGGGATGGGCCAGGACGGGTTGGAGGGCCCAGGGAGCGGGCGCTGGTAGGTGGTGGCGGCCGGCCGGCCCGGACGGAGGCGATCCCAGCTGGGCCTCTGCCTTCCCCGACGCGGGAGGGGTGGCGGGGCTGGCCGGACGCCGTGTCCGCGCCTCGGTTCCGGGACCAACGGGGTGTCGGGGAGTCCGCTGTCGGGGGATGGCTGGGTAGGTTGGCGGCGCCGGTCAGCGGGGCGACCGGCCTCGGGCAGCAGGCCCGGGGGGAGGGTCCTACCTTCGTGGACGCCGTCCCTGGTCCGCTGGGGGCCGGCCTGCCCGGGGATGGCGGGCATGCGCAGCGGCCGATGGAGTCGGTGCCACGAGGTGGGGACTCAACGGCCGAGGCGGCAGTCCTCGCGCCGCCGCGGTTCGTCGGTGTGCAAGATCCGGGTGGTGGCCGGCTGGAGTTCATTCCGGCGATGACGCCGGCGGCAGCGCAGTTGGCGGCCACGAAGGCTGTTGGGCAACTGGCCGAGGGACCGGTCCGGCAGGTCGTGCAGCGCCGGCTGACCGATCTGCTCACGGCGGGGCGACCAGAACCCGGCCTCCAGACAGTGCCCGCGGAACATGCGCCGGCAGCGGCGGATTGGCCGTTGCTGCTGGACGGAGGGCTGGCGTTCCTGGCCGGGGACTCGGTTGTCGAGCTGTCCGGAGCGCTGACGGATCTGGTTCCGGTGACAGGTTCGGCCTCCGTGGCACAGAGCGAGCCTTCCCACAGCATCGAGCAGGCGGCAGGGGGAGGGACAGGGGCAGGGTGGGAGCAGCACTTTCTGGGCGCTGTGCGGCTGTCGCTGTCGGTTGACGGCGTGCATCAGGCTTTCGACCCGGTCCTGCCGTCCCAGGCCCGAATCGGGATGCCCGCTGAACTGGTCCCAGCGGCCACCGGAGGGCAACCATCTGTGGGGGCGGTGCCCGGTCCGGATCCGACGCCATGGTCAGTGGCGGCGTCGGCCGTGAGTGTCCTGTCCGGCGTCGCGCCGGACCATCCGGTGCGTTCCCGGTTCCTGGCCGTCGTGGAGGAGCAGCAGTCCGGCCTCGGCCCGGCGTGGGCGCGCTGGACGTCGGCGGATCCGGTGGTCCACGGCCTGCTGCTGATCGATGCCATCGACCATCTCGGGTATCCGGCCGGGGACGGGCCTGCGGTCATGACGGCTGCAGTGCTGCCCGGGGTGCCTGAGCTGCGGGCGGCAGCGGTCGCCCAGACAGTGACGGCACTGGCCGTCCCCACCGTGGGCGCGGCGGCAGCGGGGCCGGCCGTGGAGGCGCTGACCCGTGCCTCGTTGACCGTTCTCGCCCTCGCTGAGCGCTCACCCGCTCTGGCGGCCCGGCTGACGACGTCCCTGTTCGAGGTGGCCCTTGGGGAACAGGCGCCGGATGCGGTCCCGGCCGAGGCGAACGGCAGTCGAGGGGAGACAGCCCTGGCGGTCCGGGCTGCGGTGCGTTCGGCGGCGACGGCCGTGGCGGGGATGACGGCGGTGTCGGCGGGCAGTGCTCACGGCCGGGAGGTCGTCATCGACAGCGGGTCGCGGACGGCCCTCGTCACGGCGGTGCGGCACGCTGTCCAGGCGATTACCGTCGCAGCCACGGACGTCGCCGTCGCGCCGAAGATCTCGGCCGCGGCCGGATCTACCCCGTCAGATGACCCCTCGGTCACCGACAGCACGGTCACCGTCGGTGCGGTCGTCGGGGGCACTGCCTCGGCGAACCCGCCGACCGGTAGGGGCGGCGGCCGACCGCCCAGGTCGGCGGCCCACTGGTGGAGGCGTCTGTTCGACCGGCCGGTGTCGGTCGCATGGCCCCTGAGCAACGAGACCCTGGTCGAGGCTCCCGCCCGCGCGGCGGTGCCCGCGGCGCCGGAGTACCGGACTCCGGCACCGGTCGGGGATCCGGTCGTGGCCGCCGCAGAGTCGGTTGAGGTCCGTGCCCGGACCCTGGTCCGGCGAGCCCTCGCCGACCCGCCGAGCCTGCAGGACATCCCGGGCCGCAGCCGGGTTGCCCGCGCGGTCACGGCGGTCCTGCCGTTCCTGGGGGCCGCGCCGTTGCGTCGGGTGTTCGCCCTGCACCCCACCGAGGACCGCGCGTTCTCCGATGATCTTCCGCGGTCCCGGTCCGTGGTTCGGGAGGCAGCGCGGGAGCAGGCGCAGCGGGTGTGGCCGCAGGTGAGTCCGCCGGGCCTCCAGCCCACGGGAAAGTCGCCGGTCGCACTGTCCCAGGAGGCCACGCCAGTTCCCGGCGCGAGAGATCCCCGGGCAGGGGTCCCGGACCGTGTCGATCGGGCCTGGCACGATCAGCAGTTGGCTGCGCTGATGCGGGCGGCGGCGGTCCAGCGGATGGGCAGGACCGCCGTGGCCGACCTGGTCTCGGCCCGCACTGAGGTGCAGCAGTTGGCCGACTCGGTGACCGCGTTGCAGCAGTCCTCCCGAGTCGTCGCGGATGGCCTGCGTGAGCAGCAGGCCGCCGTCACGGCCGACCTCGTCGGCGCGCGCCGGGACCGGATCCGTGCGGAGAAGGCCTGGCAGCGGGCGGTGCTGCAGGAGCAGGTCACCCGTACGGCGGTGGAGCACGTCTCGACCCAGGACCCCGCCGCACCCGATGCCCGAGCCTTCGCCATCCTGGCCAGCGCACTACAGGGCGACCTCGAGGCCGCCCGAACCCGACGGACGACCACCGAACAAGCCTGGCGCCGGGCCCAAGCCGCCGAACAGGAACTGCGCGAGCAGCAGGCCTGCCTGGCCGCGCACATCGACGACCTGGCCGATCGCCGCCGGCGGGTCGCGGTCGACCACGCGGCAGCGCAGGCACGACTGGCAGCCCAGACCCTGGACGCCGCCGTACGCGCGGCCACCGACGTGCACCGCCGTGAGGTCCGGGAGATGAACCGGAACGAGGCTCACACCGTCGAGGCGATCCTGCGACACCCGCCCGGCTTCCCCGACCACCGTTCCAGCGACCAGCTGCGGTCACGGCTGGCCCAACTCCAACTGGAGCTACCGATCCCGGGCTCAGACGCAGCCCTTCCCGAGGCCGCGGTGCTCCGGCTCATCGTCGACGGTCTCGCCCTGGTCACCGACGACCCTGCCCGTGCCGAACGACTCCTGGCCGCCCTGATGGACCACGGCATCACCGATCTGATCCCCGCACCGGACGGCAGCCACAGCCACGGCCATTCGTCCTTCCACGCCGACGCCCTGGCCGACCTGCGCGCGCTGTGGCGGGACATGACCGACGTCAAGCGGGGTCTCGAGGCACTGGCTCTGGTCGCTCAACGCCACGCCTCGCCCGCACGCGGTGACACCTTGGACGCCCTGGCCGTGTACTGGACTGCGGACGCCACCCTCCAGACCCTGCCCGTGCCGGCGGCCGCCGTTCGCGACACCGCTCGGCCCCCTACCGGCGACCCGACCGCGGACAGCCGGTCCCCCCAGGGCCCGCCCCTCGGACAGGAAGAGCGGACCGCCCACGGCGAGCCGTCCGACGTGACGGACCTGACCCGGCAGTGGCTGGAGGCCGCGCGGCGTGCGGCCGCGCACCGGCTGCACGGACACCCCTTCGACGGGATCGGCGACCGGGATCGCGCGGCGTTCAACGGGGTGAGCAACGGCCTGCTGGTCATCGGTCCGGGCAGCACCTATGAGCAGCTCAACGCCTGGGTTCACACCGTGGCCGAGGTCTGGACGCGACGGGCCGCCGACCGGGCCGGGGGAGTCGAGGCGCCGTTCTCGGACGTGGTCCGGCTGGAGGGCACCACCCCGCTGCACCCGCGGCTGGTCCGGGGGGTGGACCGGCTGGGGCCGGCGTTCGGCTTCGCCACCCGCGGTGTGCACGCCGACCGGTGGACCGCCGCGGGCGCCCGGAAGTTGGCCCGCTACACCCAGGACCGTCTGACCGCGGCCCTGCGCGCCGGACGGCCACCGGACACCACCGAACTGGTCGCCGCGGCCGGTGCGGCCTGGATCACCGGACTGCCC
The DNA here is from genome assembly GCA_035719045.1 of Kineosporiaceae bacterium. Lineage (GTDB taxonomy): Bacteria > Actinomycetota > Actinomycetes > Actinomycetales > Kineosporiaceae > DASTGO01. The sequence goes on from DASTGO010000424.1 coordinate 4,396, forward strand.
GATCACGGCCTGGCCCGGCGGCAGCTCACCCCTGCGGACCACCCCTGCCTGAGCGCCGCGATCAGCGAGCAGATGGCCCTTGCCCACCACACCCTCACCCTGCAGGGCCTCCCGGCCCCTACCGGTGTTCCGGCGCCCGCCCTTCTCGCAGCCGTGCACGCGGACCTGGCCGCGGCGACCGCCCGGGGCGAGACCGCACTGCGCGTGCTGGTGCGGTGGGCGTCCGCGCTGGCCCCGCCGGACGGTTCCCGGGCCGACGCCGGTCTGCGCGTCGTCAAGGCCGATCTGGAGGAGGCCCTACGGTTCGGCGCCGACCGCGGCGGGAGGGTCGGCGACCAGGCCGGCCTGGTGGACTTCCTGGACCCGATGCTGGCCGAATGGGATGTCCGCCAAGGCCTGCGGATGGTGCAGGGCCGCAGCGCCGGGCTGGCCCTGCCCGTGCCCTGGTACCTGCGCACGCTCACCCGGACCCTGACCCTCGGTGTCCTGCCCACAGCCGAGGCCGGCCACCGCAGGGACGTGTTCCTGGACGTGCAGTATCCGTCCTCGATGGGCATCCAGGTCGCGGTCGGCAGGCAACGGTCCACCGCGGGCAGCCTCGGGGCGACGTTCGCGGGGTTCGTCGGCCTGCCCTGGGTACTCAAGCTCGCGCTCGGACTCGGCGTGACCGCCCGGGCCGGCACGTCCTCCGCCGAGGGGCTGCTCCTTCGGCTCCCCCGGGTGCGCGGCCAGGAGGCAGCCGTCCGCAGGACGTCGCGGGAAGTGCTCGACGAGCTGGCCTTCTGGGCTACCGCCGTCGACGAGACCGGACGGCCGTTCGACGACCCGTTGCAGTACATGCTGTCCCGGCACCCCGACCTGACCGTCACGCCCCTGGACGCTCGCCAGTCCACGACGGCCGTGGACGCCTCGCTGCGCGCGGCCCTGCCGATCGGGTTCGCGGGCCGGTGGGCGGCCGCCGGGCCGCAGGTCGTCCTGGGCGCGGGCGCCGAACGCACCAGCGACCACCGCACCGAAACCGCTGGACGGTTCCGTTCCGCCCACGACCACGCCTCCACCGCCGCCCAGCGGATCCGGTTCGGCATCGGCCTGCCCGCTTCACTCGCCGGTCAAGCCCTGTCCACCGGTGTCGGTGACGGCGGCCGGCTGGCCAACCCCACCCAGTCGCTGCAGGCCGGCCTGACCCGCGAGCTGTACCAGCGGCTGGAGCGCCGACGGATCAACGACATGAGCATCGGCCGCACCGGCGAGGCCGACTTCGACCGGGTCACCGATGACCCCGCCCCCTTGCTGTCCGAGACCGCCGTCAACGAACTGGGGTGGGTCCGCCGCGGCATGGACACCATGGAAGGCATCCCCGCCGAACTCATGCCGACCTTCGGTCGTGACCTGGCCCGGGCACGGATGCTGCGGTTCCGCCAGGAGTTGCGCCACCTCGGCCGGACCACCACCTACCCCGTCTACACCGTCCGCTACTCCCGACAGCCACAGGCCCAGACCCACCTCGACATCACCCAGTCCCTGGCCACCCTGGCCCGCCAACGCCGCGACCACACCACCGCCCGCCGCTGGGCCGCCACCCGCGACACCCTCCTGCTCCACCCATCCACCTGGCGGCCCCGCACGGTCTTCGCCCGCGAACGCGGCAGCCGCACCCGCACCCGAGGGTTCGCCCTGCTCATCCGAGGCCAGAGCCACGAACAGGTCGAGGTCAACCGCACCGCCGCCCAGTTCCCCCCGCCCTGAGGGGGCTGAAGCCGTCCACACCTCGGGTCACGCGGTGAGCGTCCCAGAGGTGGCCAAGAGCCGGGCCTCACCGGCAGCCCGTCGACCGCACTCGATCCGCCTGGACCGAGTCTCTGCCGACGGTCAGGACACCGGACCATCCGTCAGGGCGTGCCCTTCGTGGGGAAGACGTTTCCTCCGATCCGCCCGAATGGCACGAAGATCTACCTGGACACCTTCAACACCGCCAAAGGCGAGCTCGCGGACCAGATCGACGCCCTCGCCAGGCTCACGCACAACCCCGCCCAGCAGGAGCGGATCGCGAAGCTTTGCCCGGCGGTGGCGTCGAAGCTCGCCGAGATGCAGGAAGTCATCGATCTGCGCACCGACAAGGGATTCCCGGAAGCCCAGGCGCTGGCGGGCCGCGATCGCCACCTACCGCGCCGCGCGCCGGGCCTCTGGGACGGACCCCTCCCGGCCTGCCCGCCGGCGTCGTGCCGTCGAGCCGGGTGGGCACATCAGCAACGACTGGTTCCGGGTGAACGTCTGGTCGAAGGCTCTGGCCAAGGCCGACCTCGGTTTCCATGTCACCCCGCACGGCTTGCGGCACGCGCATGCATCACGGCTGCTGGCCGGAGGTGCCGACCTCCAGGTCGTGAAGGAGCGGTTGGGTCATGGCCGGATCTCCACAACGGAGGGCTCGCCTCTGGCGGAACGGCTGCTGACGTTTGTTACCGCCGAATCCGGTGCTGGGGGAGGGCGAAAGGGGGACCCCGGTCCAGGCGATCGTGCCGGGAGTACCGGGAGAGGTCGCTGGGGCTGCAACGGCGACGATCAGGCTCGGCGCGCTGTCGCGGTGGGGTGTCGGGGCAGGCCGCGAGCGAACAGGTGCAGCGTCAGGTGGGTAGCGGCATTCTGCGCGAGGAGGACGACCAAGGTGACCTGGCCCAGTGCGGGGTGCTGCCGTGCGGGGAGGGGTGTCGCGAAGGCAAGCGGGCAGGCTGCCGGAGGGCCGGTGTCCGCGAGGCGGGTCCGGTCAGGTGGCTGGCTGGACGTGATGAAGGGCGCCGTGTCGTGCCGGAAGGGATCCGGGGTGAAGACATACACGGTGCACGCGATCGGGCGCGGGCACTGGTGGTTGTTGACGGTGCCCGAGGTGCCCGGCACGGCGTCCCGTGTGTAGAGCGTCGATGACGCCGCGGCCACGTCCATGAGGCGATCGCCTTCTTCGCCGACACCAGTTCCGACGGCTTCGCCGTCCAGGTCGTCTCCCCGGCCTGACGGTTGATCCTGCGGCTGTGGCCGGTGCGGGCCCGTCGATGACCTGGTCGAGTGCCGTGGCCGGCGACAGCGTGAACGGGTGGGGCGGCTCCGGGCGGTGCCGATTGTGCCAGGGGCGCGGCCGAGGTGGGTGAGGGCTTGGGTCGGTGTTCGAGCAGGGACTTGACTCCGGGTCCGGTGCATACCTGCAACAACTGGAGCCTGACGTCCCACCGGGTCGCCGGCCCCGGGCTCCGCCGAGTGCGGCGGGTGGCGGAGTCGGTCAAGCGGCGTGGTGTGCGCCGGAGGTGAGGTGGGCGCCGTCTGCGTGGGCCTACTGGCTGTGTCCGGCGCGTTCCAGTTCGGCGATGTCGATCTTCTGCATCCGCATCAGGGCCTGCACCGCGCCGGGGCCGGCGCTGAGCAACTGGCCGATGTTCGCCGGGGTGACCTGCCAGCTGACGCCGAAGCGGTCCTTGCACCACCCGCACTGGCCTTCTTCTCCGCCGTCGGCGGTCAGGGTGTTCCAGTACCGGTCGATCTCGGCCTGGTCCTGGCAGCTGACGAACAGGGAGACGCCTTCGTTGAAGGTGAAGTCGTGGGCCAGGGTGCTGTCCATGGCCATGAAGTGGTTGTCACCCAGGTGGAATCGGGCGTGCTTGACCAGCCCTGGCGTGTCGGGGTCGGCCTCCTCGTAGGGGGCGATGGTGTCGATGCCGGAGTCCTCGAAGAGGGTGGTGTAGTCCCTCATGGCTTGTTCGGCGCGGCCTCCTGTAGGGCCGGTGAACATCAGCAGGGGGGTGATCGGCTGTGGGGGAGGGTTGTCCGTGGCCAGTGCCAGTTGCCAGCTGACTCCGTAGCGGTCCTGCAGCCAGCCGTAGGCCGGTGACCAGGGGTAGGCCTGGAACTCCATCAGGACTTTGCCGTCCTGGCTCAGCCGGCGCCAGGTCGACTCGATCGTCGCCCGGTCGTCGAAGGTGCAGAAGAACGAGATCGAGGGGTTGATCTGGAACTCCGGGCCCCCGTCGAGGCACAGGAATGGCCGGCCGCGCAGCCGGAACGACCCTGTGATCACCTTGCCGGTCATGCCGGCGAAGTGCGGATCCAGCGACTCGTCGGGATAGCGTTCGATGTGCTCGATCCGGGAGTCGTCGAAGATCGAGGTGTAGAACTCCATGGCCTGCTCGGCCTGGTCGTCGAACCACAGGAACGGGGTGATCTGGGGCATCCGTGTCACTCCTGCGCGGCGGCAACTCGACAGTGGGCCGGGACCTTCCGCGATCCCGCATGACCAGAACCGAAGTCCCGAAGACGCCCAGCGTAGCCACGGGTGGATGGCCTGCAAGGTTTGACCGCCTGGCCCACCTCCAGCACTTCGCCGAGCCAGGCATCGCGTGATCCTGCACGCTCCGGTGCGGGCCACGAGCTCAGCCGCCGACCTTGGATCGAGGCTGAGGCCGTTGGCGGCCGAGTTGGACAAGACCCACCCCGAGCGGTTGAGCCTGTGCGACCGCTCGCCCGTCGATGATCTCCCCGGTGTCGCGCCAGGTGTAGAGCTGCCGCGGGTGGACGCCGAACTGCAGGGCCTGGCCGGTGGTGAAGGTGGCGGGCAGGTCGACGGGCAGCGGCATGGATAGAACCCACTGGCATGGCGACTGGGGTGGATTCTATCCGCAGCGCGAGTCGGGCCGACATGGCATGCACCGCCCGCCCCGAAGCTCATGGATGAGCGGATGGGACACGAGGACGGGTCCGTACAGGCGCGCTACTCCCACATCACCGCGGAGATGCGCCGACGGCTGATGGATGGGCTGACCGAGCGCTGGGAGGCGTCACTGAAGGAGCGGCTGAGCCTGTGCGACCGCTCGCCCGTCGAGACGCTCGACGTCCTCCTGAGGGCGGTTCGATGACGCGCCGGGGTGTCCCCGCGCAGCGGGGACACCCCGGCGCGAGCGCTGATCGTGCGATGGACGCATCCAGATGTCGGTGCCGCTCCCCGGAGGGTCGAACCCTTACTGAGGTGGGAACGAGCGGCCCGGGGAGGGAAACCGCAGAGCGACGAGACCGAGCTCCGTGCTGACGACGAGGCGACAGCACGTGTCGAACGCGAGGCCAAGGACTGGGGAGGCCAGGTCGATGCTGTCCGGTCGCACCGGCGTTTCAGGACGGCTGAGGCAACCGCAGACCGGGGTGCCGGTGGCTGCGTCCCAGACCCGCATCGTATGGTCGTCGGAGCCGGAGATGGCCACGGGGCGGCCGTCGAGCTGCCCGAACGCCACCGCATTGACCCGGCTGATGTGGCCGGTGAAGGGGTCGCCGATCGGGGTGCCGGTGGCGGCGTCCCAGACCCGCACCGTGTTGTCGTTGCTGCCGGAGATGGCCACGGGGCGGCCGTCGAGCTGCCCGAACGCCACCGCCGTGACCCAGCCGGTATGGCCGGTGAAGGTGACATGTGGGGGTTGGAGCCGCCAACTGGCCCAGTCTGTGACCCAGCTCAGCGGCATCCGGCTGGAGTTGACGCTGTCAGCGAGCAGGGGGGCCCGCCCACATCGTGCGGCGAGTTGGAGGTAGGCGGGGTGATGACAGGGGAGGCTGGTGCGTAGACGACCGGCAGCTCGCGCGTAGGCATCTGCGGTGGCACGGGTGGTGGGGCTGGTCGCCGAGGGCAGCGCCGACAGTAGTTGAGGGGGACTGGCTGTGAGGAGGAATCGGGGGTCGGCAGCGAGCTCGTCGAGGCGGGGCGTGCCCACGGCATGTTGCGCGAGGTGGACGCGCGCGTAGGGGTGGGCCCGCCCCCAGTCGGGGTGACCATCGGCCAAGCGCGGGGCATGTCCGGCGAGGGTGTCGACGATCACGGTCTGGTCGCGGGAAACGTCCTCCCGCTGTCCGCGAAGGTGCTCGGCCAGTGCTTCGTGGAAGAGTCGGTAGGTGGAACGGCGGCCATCGTCGGTGGTGGACTCGGTGATGTAATAGCCGGCCACGTCAATGAGCCAATCGAGATCCCGGCTCGTGCAGGGGTGGCCCGTGAGCGCACGTGCAAGCGCTGGCCAGATGTCCTCCCAGGGCAGGCCTGTCCCCTGGGCGTAAGCCAGGGGGAGAAGGAGGTCACGGACGCGATCGGCTTCGTCACCGAG
>DASTGO010000425.1:0-8103 GCA_035719045.1 Kineosporiaceae bacterium
GCCGGGCGCGCCGGGATCCCGGGGAGGCTGTCTCCGGCGGTGCGCCGCCCGCGGCGAGTCCCGCGGCCGGTGATCCGGGGGCGCCCGGTGCGGGTGGGCCGTTGGGCACCGCGGTCGGGTGGGACGGTCCCGTGCGGTGGGACGGTCCCGTGCGGTGGGACGGTCCCGTGCGGTAGGGCTCGCCGGTGGCGTACGGGTCGCCGGTCGGGTACCCCTCGCCGGTCCGGTACGGCGTCGGCGGCGTGGTCGTGCGGGGGGTGCCGGCGAATGGGCCTGCGGCCGGTGTGGGGTGGCCTGCGGCGGGTGTCGCTGTGCGGGGGGTGCCGGGGAACGGGCCCGCGGCCGGCATCGGTGTGGGTGTCGGTGGTGCGGGGGACGGTCCGGTGGCGAACGTCGGAGCGGGAGCCGACAGGGACGGTCCGGGGACCCGCAGCGGTCCCGTGGCGGGGTGCCGGGGGCCTGCCGGCCGGCTCCGCGGTCCGGAGTGGGGGGCAGGTTGTCGCGGGGTGACCCGGGGCGCCCACAGATCCTCGGGTTCGGGCGTCGCGGCCGGGGGAGCCGGCTCGGGCGTCCGGCCCGGGTCCCCGCCGAGCAGGGTCGGCCCGAAGAACTGGCCGTCCGGTTCCGGCTCACTCCTGCGGTTGCGGCGGAACCTGCCCGCGCGTTCAGCCACGCAGGACCGCCAGGGCCTGGGCGGCGATCTCGCGCTCCTCGTCGGTGGGGACCACGAGGACGGCGACGGCGGCGTCGTCCGGGCTGATCCGGCGGGCGGCACCGGACGGGGCGTGGTTGCGGGTGTCGTCGACGACGATGCCGAGCCCCTGCAGCCCCTGCAGACTGCGAGCACGGACCTCGGCGGAGTGTTCACCCACGCCAGCAGTGAACACCACCGCGTCCGCCCTGCCCAGGGCCGCGAGGTACGCGCCCACGTAACAGCGGATCCGGTAGCAGTACGTGTCCAGGGCGAGAACGGCGTCCGCGTCACCCGCAAGGGCACGGCGGGTGACCTCCCGCACATCGGTGTCCCCACACAGTCCGAACAGGCCGCTGCCGTGGTTGAGCGCATGGTCCACCTCGGCGGCGCCCAGCCCGGCGACCCGGGCCAGATGCCCCGGCAGAGCCGGGTCGACGTCCCCGCTGCGGGTTCCCATCACCAGTCCCTGGAGCGGGGTCAGGCCCATCGAGGTGTCGATGCTGCGGCCGCCCTCGACCGCGCAGGCGCTGGCTCCGTTGCCCAGGTGCAGCGCGACCAGGTTGGTGTCGGCGAGGTCCCGGCCCAGCAGTCGGGCGGCCGCGCGGCAGACGTAGGCGTAGGAGGTGCCGTGGAACCCGTACCGGCGCACTCCGTACCGCTCCCGCCACTCCCGCGGCACCGCGTACGTCGATGCCCACGGCGGCAGGGTGGCGTGGAAGGCGGTGTCGAAGACGGCGACGTGCCCCACCCCGGGGAACACCTCCCGGGCGGTGCGGATCGCGGCGACGCAGGCCGGGTTCTGCAGCGGGGCCAGGTCGGACAACCCCTCCAGCGCGGTCAGCACCACGTCGTCCACCAGCACGGGAGCGGTGAAGGCTTCGCCGCCGTGCACCACCCTGTGCCCGACCACCGCCGGCGGCGCGGTGTCCAGTCCCGGCCCGAACTCCTCGAACGCCCGGCGCATCCCGTCCGTCGCGGCGGCGTGGTCGGCGAACGGCCCGGGCAGTTGCCGGATGCTGCCCTCGCCGTCGCGGTGTTCCAGGTGCGAGCCGTTGTCGCCGATCCGCTCCACGGTGCCTCGTGCCAGCACCCGCCCGGACTCCGGCTCCAGCAGTCGGTACTTCACCGACGACGACCCGCAGTTGACGACCAGCGCCCGCTCCACCCGACCAACCTAGGGGTGATCACCGCCCCGCGCCGCCGACCGAGGCCCGGCGAGGCGCTCAGGCCACCCACTGATGGGCGGAGAAGGACAGTGCCACCACCGCGGCCAGCGGCGCGCAGCAGGCCACCACCAGCGGGCGCATCCTGCGCAGCCTCGGGTGCCCGGCCAGTTCCGCCGCCAGCAGGAAGCCCGGGAACCAGGTCAGCGCGTACCGGGGGGAGGAGATCAGCACCGTCGAGCAGACCAGCACCGCCAGGTTCAGTGCCAGGTAGGTGGATTCCGCCCAGCGGCGCAGCCACAGCAACACCCCGAGCAGGGCCAGCCCCGCCAGCACGGTGGCCAGGTCGGCGGTCCGGGACACCACGAGGTCGGGGGCGTCGGCGGTGCTCAGCGCGTGCCAGCCGGCCTGCAGTCCCTGCCACGGCCAGGCGTTCTGCCGGTGCCAGCCGATCGTCTCGGCGTCCTGCCAGGCCGTCCACGAGCCGGTTCGGTGGTGCAGCCAGGCGAAGAACGCCCCGATCGAGACGACCGGGGCGAGCAGTGCCAGCACATCGGGCCGGGGACGCCACCGGCCGTCGGCGCGCAACTGCCCGAGGTAGAGCACGGCCAGGGCCGCGGCGAGGAACACCCCGTTGATCCGGACCGCCGTCGCCACCGCCACCAGCAGCCCGGCCGCCCACCAGTGCCGACGGGTGGCGGCCCACCAGGCGGCCAGGGCGAAGGCGAGGAAGGTGGCCTCGCTGTAGGCGGCAGACAGGAAGATCCCGTACGGCGCGACCGCGAGGAAGATCACCGCCGACAGGCCTGCCCGCTGCGGGTCCCGGCCGGCCGCGACCGCCCGCTCCGCCGCCAGCCGCCAGAGCAGCACCGCGGCGACGGCCCCCGCCAGCAGGGAGACCAGCAGTGCCGACCAGGTCGTGCTGCCGCCGGTCAACGGTGACAGGGTGCGGATCGCCCCCGGATAGCCGGGGAAGAACGCCTGGTCGCAGCAGCCCAGTCCGGGAGGCAGGTAGCCGAGGTCGGCGATCCGCAGGAAGTGGAAGGAATCCCACCAGGTGAGCCGCTCCAGGAACCAGGAGCCGGGGTCGTGGATCCGGCTGACCTCCGGCGCCCCGATCAGGTACCCGGCCAGGCTGACGAACCCCGCCAGCAGCGCCCGGCTGCCCAGCCAGACGCCCAGCGCCTGCGCCGCTCCGGGCCACCACGGGACCGCCGGGTGAACCCGGCGGTCAGCTTCGGCGAGGGCTGCCGCTTCCAGGATTCCGGAGCTGTCGGACCGGTTCGGCGGCATGTCCGGGATCGTAGCCGTGCCCCCGTACCGCCCCGCCGGGGCAGGCTCACTCCTGCCCGGTGTCGCCGTCCGCCAGCCGGGCCAGGTCGCTCCGGCAGCGGCGCTCCACCTCGGCCAGTTCGGACAGGGTCTGCTCGATGTCGTGGCGGCGCTGCTCGAGTTCGGCGCGGCGGGCGGTGATCTGGTCGATCAGGTAGCGCAGTTGGCCGGCCTCGCCCGGTGGCTGCTCGTACATGTCGACGATTCGGCGGATCTCGGCCAGGTCGAAGCCGAGTCGCTTGCCGCGCAGGACCAGGGCCAGCCGGATCCGGTCCCGGGGGTGGAAGATCCGGCGGCTGCCGTGGCGCTGCGGACTGATCAGTCCCTGGTGTTCGTAGAACCGGATGGTCCGGTGGGTGACGCCGAACTCGTCGGCCAGTTCGGCGATGGTCCAGGTGGGCTCGGCGCCCGGCATCGATCCCTCCCGGTGGCTGCTCGACGTCGTGGCCCATCATCCTGCCGCCACCGCCCGGGCCGAGGGCGAGTACCGGTCGGCCACCTCTGCTTGACGTTGACGTAAACGTCAAGCATGGTGAGGGAATGGGCTTCGAGCATGGCGAGGCAACGGGCTTCGAGCTGTCCAGGGACCATGAGGACTTCCGCCGGGTGGTGCGCGAGTTTGCCGAGGCGCAGATCGCCCCGCACGCCGCGACCTGGGACGAACAGCACCGGTTCCCGCTGGATCTGGTGGCCGGGATGGGCGAACTGGGTCTGTTCGGGCTGACCGCCCCGCAGGAGTACGGCGGCGCCGGCGGCGACTTCACCAGCCTGTGCGTGGCGATCGAGGAGTTGGGCCGGGTCGACCAGTCCTGCGGGATCACCCTGTCCGCGGGGGTCGGCCTCGGGATCACCCCGATCCTCACCTTCGGCACCCCCGAGCAGAAGGAGCGCTGGCTGCCGGACCTGGTCGCAGGCCGGGCGCTGGCCGCCTTCGGGCTCACCGAACCGGACGGCGGCTCGGACGTGTCGGCCACCCGGACCCGGGCCCGGCTGGCGGAGCCTGCCCAGGAGTGGGTGCTGGACGGGGCCAAGGCGTTCATCACCAACTCCGGCACGCCGATCACCAGCGTGATCACGGTGGCGGTGCGGACCGGCGTGCGCCCGGACGGGCGGCCGGAGATCAGCGCCGTCCTGGTCCCGGCCGGCACCCCCGGACTGATCGTCGAACCCGCCTACCGCAAGCTCGGCTGGCACGCCTCCGACACCCACGGGCTCACCTTCGCCGACTGCCGGGTGCCGGTCGGGAACCTGCTCGGTGAGCGTGGGCACGGGGTCCGGCAGTTCCTGGCCACCCTCGACGACGGCCGGATCGCGATCTCGGCCCTGGCCCTCGGCCTGGCTCGCGCCTGCCTGGAGATCTGCCAGGAACAGGCCCGGACGCGGGTCGCCTTCGGCCGCCCGATCGGGGCCCACCAGGGGATCGCCTTCCCGGTCGCCGACCTCGCCGTGGCGGTCGAGTCCGCCCGGCTGCTCACCTACCGGGCCGCCTGGCTGAAGGATGAGCAGGTTGCCGGCCGGCGCAGCCCCGTCGAGGTCCGGCAGGCGGCCGCGATGGCCAAACTGCACTCCACCACGACTGCCGTGGATGCCACCCGGCTGGCCGCCCAGGTGCTCGGCGGGGCGGGGTTCACGGAGGAGTCCCCGGTGGCCCGGTTCTACCGGGACGCCAAGGTGCTGGAGATCGGTGAGGGATCCAGCGAGATCCAGCGTCTGGTGCTGGCCCGGGGGCTGGGGCTGCCCGTCTGACCACTGCGGTCGGCCGGTCCCGGCAGCGGGTGAAGGGGCGGCTGCTTTTGACATTCGTTCTCAATGGTGTTGAGAATCGTTCCCATGAGGTCTGTGGGTGGTGCTGCCCGGTCGAGGGTTCCCGGGATGGTGCTCGGGCTGGTTGCGGCCCTGCTGCTGGCCGGTTGCGGTGCGGGCTCGGTGGGCGGGTCGGGCACGGGCGGCGGGGCGTCCGGGCTGCGGGTGGTGGCCTCGTTCTACCCGCTGCAGTACCTCGCCCAGCGGGTTCTCGGGGACGCGGGTTCCGTGACCAGCCTGACCAGGCCCGGTGCGGAGCCGCACGACCTGGAGCTGACCGCTCGGGACGTCGCCTCGGTCTCCAGGGCTGCGCTGGTGGTGTACCTCAGGGGCTTCCAGCCGTCGGTGGACCAGGCCGTGACCGCCGAAGGGGGCACGCGGGCGCTGGACGTGTCCGGGCCGGCCGATCTCAGCCTGACGTACACGCCGATCGAGGGTGGTCAGGCGCAGACCCAGCAGGCCGGTGCGGTGGACCCGCACTTCTGGCTGGATCCCCTGCGGCTGGCCGCCGTGGCCGACGCCCTGGCCGCCCGGCTGGCCACGGTGGACCCCGGCCACGCGGCGGTCTTCACCGCCAACGCCGCCGCCGTGCGGGCCGACCTGGTGGCGCTCGACGGCGAGTTCCGTACGGGTCTGGCCCGGTGCACCGACCTGAACCTGGTGACCAGCCACAACGCCTTCGGGTACCTGGCCCAGCGGTACGGTCTGCGCCAGGTCGGGATCACCGGGCTCACCGCGGACCAGGAGCCGAACGCCACCCAACTGGCGGACGTCACGACCTTCGTGCGGACCCACCACGTCCGCACCATCTACTACGAGACCCTGGTCAGCCCGAAGATCGCCGACACCGTGGCCGCCGAGACCGGTGCCCGGACCGAGGTGCTCGACCCGATCGAGGGACTCACCGACCAGTCCCAGGGCAAGGACTACCTGCAGGTGATGCGGGCGAACCTGCGCAACCTGCGGGCCGGCCAGTCCTGCAGCTGAGCCCGCCCGCCCCGGTGCCGGCCGCCCGGGCGGCGGGGACTCAGCCGCGGCGGGCGTCGAGATGGGCCAGGAACTGCTCGACGTCCATCGCGTCGCCGAAGTAGAGCCCCTGACCGACGTCGCAGCCGCTGTCAGCCAGGGCGCGGGCGGTGGCGGCGTCCTCGACCCCCTCGCCGACCACCCGCAGTCGCAGCGCATGGGCCATCGCCACGGTGTGCCGAACGATGGTCGCCGTGGTCCGGCTGCGCAGGTCGCTGACGAAGGCCTTGTCCAGCTTGAGTTCGTCCAGCGGCAGGTCCCGCAGGTAGGCCAGGGACGAATACCCGGTGCCGAAGTCGTCCAGGGCCACCCCGACCCCCGCCTGGCGCCAGCGCTGCAGCAGTGCGGCCGCCGCTGTCGGGTCGGCGAGCAGGGCGTCCTCGGTGATCTCCACCAGCACCGCCGACGGCGGAAGACCGTGCCGCTCCAGACCACGTTCCAGCAGGTCGTGCAGGGCGGGATCGCGCAGGTCGTCGGCGGTCAGGTTGACGCTCACCGGGACCGCGTGCCCCTGCTGCCACCACTGGGCGCAGGCCGCCATCGCCCGGTCCAGGACCAGTGCGGCGACCGGGCGCAGCAGTCCGGTCTGGGCGGCCAGCGGCAGGAAGGAGGCAGGCAGCAGCACGCCGTCCTGCGGATGCCGCCACCGGGCCAGCGCCTCCGCCCCGACCACGGTGCCCTTGGCGAGGTCGACCTGCGGCTGCAGGTACACCTCCAGGTCGCCCCGATCGAGGGCGGCGCGCAGTTCGTCGGTCCGGCGCAGCCGGGTGGTGTCGATCCGGTCCAGCTCGGGGTCGAAGGCCTCCACACCGCTCCCGGAGGACTTCGCCCGGGCCACCGCGACATCCGACTGGCGCAGCAGATCCCGGGTCCGGCCGCCGCGCAGTTCGCAGGTGGCGATCCCGATGCTGGCCTGCAGGTGCAGCCGGGTCGGGTCGGCGCCGGGGCGGACCACCTCGACCGGCTCGCCGACCACCTGCCGCAGCAGGGCCGCCACCCGCCGGGCCGGTGCGTCCCCGGCGCCGGGCAACAGGACGGCGAACTGGTCCCCACCCAGCCGGGCCACCAGTTGGCCGCCGCGCAGGACGCCCTGCAGCCGGGCACCCACCTCCGCCAGCACCCCGTCCCCGGCGTCATGGCCGAGGGCCTCGTTGATGTCCTTGAACCGGTCCAGGTCGACCAGCAACAGGCTGACCTGGTCGGCGCCCCGCGACCAGCCCGGCAGCTCGTAGGACTGCGCCCCCTCCACGGCCAGCGCCTCCGACAGCGCCCGCCGGTTCGCCAGGCCGGTCAGCGCGTCCGTATGCGGATCGGCCCCGCCTCGCCGGCCCACGACGAGGGACAGTGAGCGGATCAGGGCGACGGCCATCCCCGCCAGCCCGAGCAGGGCTGCCCCGCGGGGCACCGGCCCGCCCAGCAGCGCCCAGCCGACCACGATCGTGGCCAGGGAGGTCATGCCGGCCGGCAGGGCGGCGGGCCGGCGGCGCCGGGCGGCCGATCCGAACGGGAAGGCGGAGTGCCGACGGTCCCCCCAGCCCTGCGCCCCCTCCCTGCCCACTCCGGTGGACAGGCCGACCAGGGCGTACCCGATCAGCCAGGCCAGGTCCACGACCCGGCTGCCCCCGGGACGGCCCTGGACGTGCAGATGGGCGGCGTCGGTGAGCGCGACCACGCACAACCCCGCGGACAGCCACCACGGACCGCGCCCGAGCCGGGCCCCGGACAGGGCGGACACCGCCAGGATCGTGGTGAGCAGGACGGCGTCGGCGATCGGCGCGACCAGGCCGACGCCTCCGGCGCCGTTGGTGAAGCCGCCGCTGGGGCGCAGCAGCCACAACACGGTCCACGCCGCCGCACCCCCGCCGAGCGCGGCGATCGCGGCGTCCCACCACATACCAGGCAGCCAGCGTGGGGTGCGGTCGCGGATCAACAGGCCGGAGGCGACCAGCACGGGCGGATAGTACGTCAGATAGGACAGATCCGGCACGGCGTCCGGGACGCCGTCGCCCGCGCCGTGGCGGGCGGCCGACCAGGTCAGCGCGGCGGCCACGCCCAGGTGGGCGGTGGCCAGCAGCAGCCAGGCGC
>DASTGO010000426.1:0-5080 GCA_035719045.1 Kineosporiaceae bacterium
GTACCGCTACTCTTCGGTGGTGCCCACTCGAAATCCGCAGACGGTGCGCTCTTCCATTGGGTGATCGGTCGCGATGTGGAGTTGCTGTAGCCCGAAGCTGCAATACACCCGTACCCGTAACCTGACCCGAGGCATCGCTGCGTGAGCGTTACCTGGACAGTTGAGCCAATCCTGTCCGTGACCACCTGGTCAATGAGCGCACGATAATGAACTACTCGGGTCTTGTTGAGGGCCCATCCCATGAGCGTGAGCCTGAACTTGACAGATCCAAGCACGCTGTACGGCCAAGAGGATTGCCTGAACTCCGCCCAGTAGGCGTCACTGCGACACCAACGAAAGTGGTTAATTCCCCATCCGTCCCTACTTCGGGCAGCAGCACTGGATTGGCAGTTCTTAACATCTGCGGCATCGAACGGGGGTACGTATGTCTTGGCGGTAAGCGCGCTCGTTGTCAAGGCCGTTGACACGTTGGCCGACATTGCAGAGGCCCCGCTTTGGTCCCACTGAGCGATTTGATCTGCCGGGTACTCAGCCGCGTCGGCAGTGCCTGCTGCCGTGTCCGTTGGCGCCGAGGGGTCCAACGGTTCGGTCCCATCAAGTCCGCCCGTAAACGACTCTGGAAGACCGGTGGTCGAGGCATTGAGCGGTGCGGTATCGATCGCCGTGGCACTGAGAAGTTGAGTGGCGCCGGTGCTGTCTTGACTCACCTTCTCGGCATCCACCCCATAGCTTCTCGCCGCCGATGCCTCCATGGACCGCTCTTCGGCCTCTGATGTGGTGGGAGTGGGTTCGGCGGTTGTGTCGTATACGAAGGCTGGGTTTTGCGAGGGATCCGTCCCTGAAGTCGTCAATGCGGTCACTGGATCGCTGCCGACGACACTGCGGTAGATGTTTTGAGTGACTGTGCCATCGGGTGATGCGAGGAACCATCCCTCCAGATCAATGAGGACGTGAACTTCAGCAGAGGAACTGTTCCTTACCGTGAGAGTAGGGGACGCAGTTGTGGACACTGCGATCACCGCAGAGTTCCCCTGAGTGCTACCTGCTGCGAAGTTCACATTTGAGGTATCGGGCTCAGTGTCTTGCGCGCTCCATATTCTCAGGTATCCGCCAGCTCCCGGACTCACAGCGGTCAGAATGATCGCTACTGCACTGACACCCGCCGTCGGCATGCCAGCCTTGCCTCCGACTGTGAAGGTGCGGGTGGCCCCGGCCGGGATGGCAGCAGCTCCACCGCTCGCCGCCCGTGTGTCCACGATGCGTGCAGCTGAAAATACAAATGTTCCCTCAGCGCCGATGTTTGCCATGAAATAGCCCTGAATATCTATCGCCAAGTCAAGACTATTGACGGAGGAACTGTTGTAGAGCTCTATCTTTCCCTGCGAAGCAGGTGCGAACACCATGTTGGCGGACGGCGTTCCTCCCAGATAGTCGGCAATTGCCCCGGTCGCCGACGACCCGGGGGCGCCAACAGCGAACCATCCTGCAGTAGTTGCATTGATCGTGGTGACGTTGATCGCTACGCCTATTGCGTCAGATGGGATTAGAGCACTCAGATCGAATGTGACAGTCCCCTGCGGGGGGACCTGAGCTGTCGGCGCGCCAAGTCCCGTCCGCGTGTCAATAGCGCGCACAGCGGTCATGGGTTGGAAGCCTTGACCGCCTCCTCCAGTGGAGAAATACCCGGCGACGTCGACGATCAAGTCCGTGGAGATTCCACCCGCCACGACATCAATAGTCCCAGTGTCATTGATCATTACCACTGAGGTATTGGACTCAGGACCAGAATCGGTGAACAGATTGGTGGTGCCTGGAGCGAGCGAGTTAGTTGCATAGGCAGCTACCCATGAGGCGCCTGATGCATTTACGGACGTAATAGTTAGTACAACCGCAGCTACCCCGGTCGATGGGACGTTGCCGACACCGGCGACCTTGAAGGTTCTTGTGGTCGATGCTGGTATTCGGCCGGTGATTCCCAAGTTTATGCGTGTGTCGACGATTCGGGTGAAGGGGAGGGGGTAGTATGTGCCGGCCGAGCTCGCGGCCTCCGCGCGATATGTTTGAGCAGTTGTCAGTTGAATGAATGTAGCGAACATTAGAAAAGCCAGTAGGAATCCGACGCTCCGTTGCCTTCTCATGTGGTGCCCCCGAGTGATGGTCCTGCGTGTCAGGACGACGGGCGCGAACGTACGGTAACGGAAAATCTCTAGTCAAGCGAGACGTTGCGATGCGTGAATTGCGGAGAATGTACAGCCCGTCCGAGGTCAACGCCTCCGCTGGCCGCTGGTGCCGTCCTCGCGGCCGGAGCCGTCAGTAGGCAGAGGCACGGGGCCGGCCGAGCCAATGAGCCTTGCCGCGCAACGGCTCGCTCCTGTGCGTAGTCGCGGTCATTGGCCGGCGACACGCCGGTCGGGCTCACGCACAGAGCGCGGAACCTCCAATATGCAGGATGATCTCTTGCGGAGATCATCTCGCATAGGGGTTCCGCGTCGTCATGACGCGAGTCTTTGGTGAAAGCTAGTCACGGGCGGGCGAAGGTAATGCCAGTGACTGGCGTCTTTGTGGGTGCGGCCTGGCCGCGGGATCTCCCCGAATCGGCCGACGCAAGTCGTGTTCCTGCACCGGCATGATCCGTCTCGGACGCCTCTTGGTCGATCACGTGAGCGGCGGAATGTCCGGTTCAACGTGTGCGGCTGGTGCGACCGGCTGAGTTGGTCTGTGTGGCGGTGATGGTGATGCGGTGGGCGGGGAGGCGGGTGTGTTCGAGGGCGAGGGGTTGCCCGTGGGTGTTGTGGGTGGTGCGGGTGTGGGTGAGCAGGGGGACGCCGTCGGGGATGTGGAGGGTGGCGGTGTCGTCGGGGGTGGGCATGGTGGCGCGCAGGGTGTCGTCCCAGCGGAGGGTGTGCCCCGCGTCGGTGAGGGCGGCGTAGAGGTCGGCGGGCCGGGTGAAGGGGTCGGCCTGGAGCGCGGGCACATCAGTGACGGTGGTGAACGGGACGATGAGCTGGTGCGCGGCGAGGGCGCCGTTGGGGTGTTGTAGGAGGCGTTCGGCGACGAACACCGGTTCGGTCGGGTTGAGGCCGAGGGTGGGGGCGTCGGTCCCGGCGTGGGTGCGGTAGCGGGCGGGGGGCTCGGCCTCGTCCCACCCGCTGTCCCACGTGGCCCACGTGTGGCCGGTGTGGGTGATGGTGGTGTTGAACGGGGCGGCCTGGTCGGTGCCGGGGGTGGCGCGCACGAGGGTGGCGCGGCCGTGAGAGGTGTCGACCAGGCCTGCGGCGCGGAGGGCGGCGACGGCGTGCCGGACGGTGATCCGGGAGACGCCGTAGTGGTCGATCATCTGGGATTCGCTGGGCAGCTTGCTGCCGGGTGGGAGTTCCCCTGAGGTGATGCGGGCGCGCAGGTCTTCGGCGATCTGCTGGTAGACCGGCAGCCTGCGCAGCAGTGTGGCGGCGGCCCGGTCCGGGGGCGTGTCGGGGATCTGCGCGGCCAGCCGGGACAGGTCGACCCCTGGCTCGGACGCGGCGGGCGTGGTCTGCCCGTCCTGGCGTCGGGTGCGGGTGGTGCTGGCGCGCTTGGCGCGCGGTGTGGGGTCTGTCATGAGGGTGCCCGTCTGGTTGGGGATGCCCCGGGTCGCTCTCCCCGGGATGGCCGGTGTCCGCCGTGGACATCCGGTGATGCTCGTTGACTCGTCATGTTAAGTCCTTGACCTGGCTCAGTCCACATGGTCTAATTCGAACACTTGTTCTCGTCATAACGAGATGACGAGACGGTTCGTGTGAGAGGTAGGTGGCCGGGGTGAGGTCGATTCCGGTGAAGGAGACCGCGTTCGCGGGGTTCATGTGTGTGATGGCGCCTGAGGCGAAGGTGGTGGACACGAGTACGGGTGAGGTGCGTAAGGACCGTCAGACGGGGGCGACGGTGTTCACGGTGGGGGTGGTGGCGATCCGGGGCCGGGACTCCAGCGTGATCCAGGTCGCTGTCGTGGGTGAGCCGTCCGGGGTCGCCGTGGGGACGGCGGTTCGGGTGGTGGATCTGGAGGCGGTGCCGTGGGAGCGGGACGGCCGGTCCGGGGTCGCGTGGCGGGCCGCCTCGATCGTCCCCGCCGCGGGTCCGGCTGCGGCGGCGGGTGCTGCCCGGTCGGGGGCGGCGGGGTCGGGGGCGGCGGGGTCGGGTGAGGCCCGATGACAGCGCTCCCGGTGCTGATGGGTGCTGACGGCCCCGCGGCTGCGTCGCAGGGCGGGCACGGCGGGCTGCCGCTGCTGCTGGGGCTGGTCGCCCTAGTGGTGGTCGTGGTGGCGGTGTCGGGGTGGCTGTGCCGGGCGCATCCGTGGGTGTGGTGGCCGTTGTTCGGTGTGGTGGTGGCGGTGGTCCGGTTGGTGGGGTCGTGGCGGGCGGCGTGTGAGGGGTCCGGGCTGTCGGTTCCCGCACGCCGGTTCTCCCGCTACGGGGTCATCCACGGGTCCTCCCGTGGCCGCCGCTCCGGGGGCCTGGTGGTGCGGGGCGAGCCGTTGCGGATGATCCCCCCGCGCCGGGTCGGCCTGCGGGTCGGTGCGTGTGGCCTGGCAGTGACGGTCCGTCTGCATCCCTCGCAGGTGCCCGGGGACTGGGAGCGGGCCGCGGAGGGCTTCGCCCACGCGTGGCGGGTCCACGCCGTGCGGGTCAGTTCACCGCGGCCGGGGTTCGTCCGCCTGACCGCGGTCGGGTTCGACCCGCTGCGCCACCCCCACCCCCGCCGGACCCTGGCCGCGACGGGTCCCGCGGCGGTGGGGTCGGGGGTGCTGGCGGTGCCGGTCGGAGGCACGGAGGACGGCCGGGCCTGGCTGGTGGATTTGCGGGCTCGGGCGCATTGGCTGGTGACGGGGGCGACCCGTTCGGGGAAGTCCACCCTCACGGCCCGGGTGCTGTGCGGGCTCGCCGGGCGGCCTGTGGCGCTGGTGGGGATCGACGCCAAGGGCGGGATGGAGTTGGGTCCGTTCCGGCCTCGCCTGACCGTGCTGGCCACCACCCGTGCGCAGGCGGTGGGGGTGATCGACGCCCTGACCGTGGAGCTGGCGGACCGGATGCGGGCGTGTGCGGGGGT
>DASTGO010000427.1:0-6903 GCA_035719045.1 Kineosporiaceae bacterium
GGTCCCACGGCTGCCGCATCAACCGGTCCGGGTGATACGCCAGCACATGCCGCACCCGCCCGGCCCGGATCGCCTCCAACAACCCGTCCCACCCGGGCCGCTTGCGCCTGCGCTGCCACGCCGACCGCGAGTTGTCCACGAACACATGCTCCGGGCGCACCCGCACCCCCAACCGGGCCGCCAACTCCCGGCAGATCCGCTCCTGCCGCTCCACCCCCGTCTGATCCTCATCCTTCACATGCGAGATCCGGCAGTAGATCGCCGCCTCGCCATCCCCGTCGGCCCCCGCCACGCCAGAAGCCCCCGCCATCCCCGTCCATCCCGTCATGATCCAATTATAGGGGGTGCAAACGACGAATGAGGGTGCCCGCTTTTCGGGCACCATGTGCCACCGTGCCCACGAGGGCTGCTGCCGCGCACACGAGGGGCGCCACCGTGCCCACGAGGGGTGTCCGTGGACGCCGGAAGGTGCCACCATCTCCGGGAGATCGGCCCAGGCGTACGGGGCGAGTCGGGCAACGTAGCGGGCACGGGCGGCGTCCTCGGGGTGCGCGGCCCGGGCGGGCCGGGGTCGGAGGGTGTGATGAGGTACCGAGCGGCGCTGGGGGCGCTGGTCCTGGGGACCGTCCTGGTGGCGGCGGGCTGTTCGTCGGGCTCCGCACCGGTGACCCAGGCCGGCAGCACCACGGCCGGCGGATCTCGCACCGGCACCGGCACCGGCACGACGCCGGCCGCAGGCGGGCACGCGTCGACCAGCCGGACGCCGGGCAGCACCGGCTCACCCGGCGGATCCCCCTCCAGCGGCTCGGGCAGCGTCACCCCGCCCGCCCCGACAGGCACCGGCGGCACGCCCTCCGCACCCGGGGGGCCCGGGGCGGTCCCGCTGAAGCCGGGCGAACAGCCGCCGCAGTTCATCGTCCTCTCCTTCGACGGCGCGGCCTGGCACGAACTGATGACCCACTGGCTCGACACCGCCGAGCAGGTGCACGGCCAGGTGACCTTCTTCCTCAGCGGGATCTACCTGGTGCCGAAGGACCGGGCCGCCACGCTGTACCACCCGCCCGGGCATGCGGCCGGTGCCTCCGACATCGGGTTCAGCACGGTGCCGAAGATCCGCACCGAGATCGAGGACCTGCGCCAGGCGTACGACGCGGGCAACGAGATCGGCACCCACTTCAACGGGCACTTCTGCGGCTCCACGGGGATCGATCGCTGGACCGCCGACGACTGGACCAGCGAGCTGAACCAGTTCAAGGGTTTCCTCGACGGCTGGCAGGCCAACACGGGGATCACCGACGTGGCGGCGCTGCCGTTCACCTCCGTCGAGGTCCGCGGCGCCCGGACCCCCTGCCTGGAGGGCCGGGTCACACCGCTGAGCACGGCCGAGCAGCAGGCCGGGTTCCGCTACGACGCCAGCCGCACCGGGCAGTTGCGCTGGCCGGCGAAGTCCGGCGGGCTGTGGGAGTTCCCGCTGCCGTCGATCCGGCTGGCGGGCACCGGCCGCAGCGTGCTGGCGATGGACTACAACTTCTACTACAGCCAGAGCCACGCCTCCCCCGCCCCGGTCACGGACCGGCCTGCCATGCAGCAACAGGTGCTGGACAGCTACCGGCAGGCGTTTCAGGCGGTGTACCAGGGCAACCGGGCGCCGCTGATCCTCGGCAACCACTTCAACCAGTGGAACGGCGGGATCTACACCGACGCGCTGACCGACTTCTACCGGGAGGCCTGCACCCGGCCACAGGTCCGCTGCGTGTCGATGATCGAGCTCGCCGACTGGCTGGACGCCCAGGACCCGGCCGCCCTGGCCCGGCTGCAGGCACTGCCACCCGCCCAGTGACCCGATCCCCCACCGCCCAGGAAAGTGGCCGGTGCGGTGGGAACGCCTGGGCGAGAAGGGATCCGGGCTCCCGGGGCGGGCCGGATCCTGTCGGTCCGCGGGATCAGCTGCCGGCGTCGTACCGTTCCTGGGCCTGCAGCACCTCGGGCACCGCGGCCTCGAGGATCTCGATGAGCTCGGCGAGCTTGCCGGCCACCGTCCGGCCCAGCGGGGTCAGGCTGTACTCCACCCGCGGCGGGATGGTGGCGTGCACCTCGCGCAGCACCAGCCCGTCCCGTTCCAGCGCGTGCAGGGTCTGGGCGAGCATCTTCTCGCTGACCCCCTCCACCCGGCGGCGCAGCGCATTGAACCGGTAGCCACCGTCCAGCAGCGCGACCAGGGCGAGGACCCCCCACTTGCCACCGACCACCTCCATGGTCCGCCGGGACGGGCAGTTGCGGGCGAAGACGTCGGCCACCAACTCGTCAGGGACCTCGGGCACCAGTTCGGCCGCCGGTGCGTCAGCCGCAGGCCGCCGGGAGGTCCGGGCCGGCGACTGCGCGGCCGGCAGGGATGCCGCGGCGACGGAGGCGGCGGAGGCGCTCGCACGGGGGCGGCGGGCAGGACTGGCCATGCCCAAGAGTAACCCGGGCTCCCGTACCTGCATGATGTGCTGTACTGCCTTGCGGTTTGCACTTTCCAATAGTTAGTGCTTTCGTGGAGTGCGCACCGCACCCCGAGTCCGACCACCCAGGAGTCGCACATGATCACCGTCACCGGAGCCTCCGGGCACCTCGGCCGCCTCGTCGTCGAGGACCTCCTCCGGCGCGGCGTCGAGCCGGGCGGGATCCGTGCCGTCGCCCGGACCCCCGAGAAGGTGGCCGACCTCGCGGCCCGCGGCGTCGAGGTCCGCCAGGGCGACTACGACCAGCCGGACAGCCTGGTCGCGGCGTTCGAGGGCACCCGGCGCCTGGTCCTGGTCTCCTCCAGCGAGATCGGGCAGCGGGTCGCCCAGCACCGCAACGCGGTCGAGGCCGCGGCCAAGGTGGGCGTCGAGCTGATCGCCTACACCAGCATCCTCAAGGCGGACACGTCCGGCATGATCCTGGCCGGTGAGCACCTGCCCACGGAGAACCTGATCCGCGAGTCCGGGATCCCCTTCACCCTCCTGCGCAACGGCTGGTACCTGGAGAACTACACCGAGAACCTGGCCCCGGCCCTGGAGTTCGGCACCATCCTCGGCAGCGCCGGGACCGGTCTGATCGCCGCCGCCGCCCGCGCCGACTACGCCGCGGCCGCGGCGGCCGTGGTCACCGGCTCCGGCCACGAGAACCGCGTCTACGAGCTCGGCGCGGACCGGCCCTTCACGATGGCCCAGCTGGCCGAGACGGTCTCCGCGCACACCGGCCGGACCGTCACCTACACCGACCTTCCCGCGCAGGAGTACGTCAAGGCCCTCGTCGGCGCCGGGGTGCCCGAGGTGTTCGCGGGCGTGCTCGCCGACTCCGACGCCGGCATCGTCCGGGGTGAGCTGGCCACCACGAGCACCGACCTGCGCGAGCTGATCGGCCGGCCGGCCACCACCCTGGACGAGGCCGTCGCGGCCGCCCTGGCCGCGTAGCGCGTCCGTCGGCCCGACGGCGCCGGCAGCGGGAACCGGACCGCTGCGGGAACGCCCGCTACCGGCCGGTGAAAGGTCGGTGAAGGCCCGCGACAGCCCTTCCCGCCGGGTCATGACCCCGCCAGGCTGACCGGTGTGGACGGTCGGGGCGAGGGCATCGCACGCTACGGCGACGGCAACGGACTGCTCGCCGTGGCGCACCGCGGCGGGTCCGGGCTGGCACCGGAGAACACCATGACCGCCTTCAGCCGTTCCTGGGCGCTGGGCCTGCGGTACCTGGAGACGGATCTGCGACTGACCGCCGACGGGGCGTGCGTGCTGTTCCACGACGCCCGAACCCGGCGGCTGACCGGCCGGCCCGGCACCGTCGCACGGCTGACCTGGGACCAGGTGCGCCCCCTGCGGATCGCGGGGCGGGAACCGATCCCCCGGCTGGAGGAGCTGCTGTCCGCCTGGCCCGACGCCCGGATCTGCGTGGACCTCAAGGACCCGCGGGCGATCGGACGGCTGGCCGCGGTGATCAGGGCGTACCGGGCCCACGACCGGGTCTGCCTGGTCGGGACCGCCGACCGCTGGCTCGCCGACGCCCGGGCGGTGCTCGGCGGGCGGGTGGCCACCGCCCTCGGCTGGGAGTCCACCGCCCGGCTGGTCGCAGCCGCACGGTTCGGCCACCGCCCACGCGGGATCGTCCGGGCGCCCTATGTGCACGTCCCGCTGCGGCTGGGCCGGGTCCCGGTGTACGTCGACCGGCTGATCACCATGGCCCGGGAGCAGGGCTGTCGCCTGGTGGTGTGGACCGTCGACGAGCCGGCCGTGATGCGGCGGCTGCTGTCCGCCGGTGTGGACGGGATCATCACCGACCGTCCGGACCTGCTGCGCGAGGTGCTGGTCGCGCACGGCAGCTGGCGGCCGGGCCCGGCGCTGCCCGCACCCACCCGGGACACGGTTCCCGGCTGATCCCCGCACCCGCACCCACGGCTCGGGATCGGGTGCATATCGGGAACGGCCGGGGGCACAGCCACCACAGCCGGGGGCCGGCGCCGAACCCGTGACGTGCGGGCACGCCCGTCCCCGCACCCAGCAGTGCCGGATCCAGCAGGGGATCACGGCGCACCGTCGCCCAGGCCGGTGCCCTGCCGTGACGGTCCCGTGGTGGCGAACGCCCGCCCTGCAGGCGTTCCCGGCACGGCAGGCGGGAGCCCCGGTCCCGAATCCTCGCGGAGGCATCCATGTCCCAGGACTATCCCCCCCGCCGTCCGACCCCCCGGGGTCCGGCCGCGGCCTACCCGCCGGACCCCCCGACCCCGGCCGACCCCACCGCGGTCCCCCCGGACACCGAGGCCGCCGCCCGATCAGCGGGCGGAGGCCGGGCAGCTGCGGGCCGGGCCGGTCGTCCCATCCAGGACGTCGCACCGGGCCCGGGCGGCAGCTCCACGAAGGAGGTCGCGCAGGGCGAGACCGCCGCTGTCGGCGGAACCGCGAAGGAGGCGGGACAGCACGTCGCCGGCACCGCCCGGGAGCAGGCGTCCCACGTCGCCGAGGAGGCCGGCCGGCAGGTCCGGGGGCTGGCCGACCGGACCCGGGGCGAACTCGCCGAACAGGCCGCGCAGCAGCAGCGCAAGGTCGTCGACGGACTGCGGTCGCTGGAGGAACAGCTGCGGCGGATGGTCGAGCAGGCCGAACCCGGGTCGACCACGACCGACCTGGTCCACCAGGCGTCGGACAAGGTCGGCGAGGCCGCCCGGTGGCTGGACGCCCGCGAGCCCGGTGACGTCGTCAACGAGGTGAGGCGGTTCGCACAGCGGCGCCCCGGAACCTTCCTGGCCATCGCGGCCGGGGCCGGCCTGCTCGCCGGGCGGCTCACCCGCGGAGCCGTTGAGGCCGCCCAGGAGGACGGGTCCCGGACCGCCGGCTACGCCACCGCAACCGGCTACGGCCCGGAGCCCACAGGCGTCGCCGGGGCGTACCCGCCGCCGGAACTCTCACCCGCGGGACCACCTGCCCCGATGAACCCGTACCCACCGGGGCCGGCGGACCCCGGAACGGCCGCCGCCCCGGGCACGGCCCCCGCCCCGGGCACGACCGCCGAGCCGGTGGCCCCCTACGGACGGCCCGGGCGATGACCACGACCCCGCACACCCAGGACCCCGGCGCCGGGGATGCCCGCGAACCCGGGCTGGGCGATCTCGGGACCATCCTCAGCGACATCAGCGCGGACCTGTCCACGCTGCTGCGCCAGGAGGTCGAACTGGCCAAGGCCGAGCTGCGGCAGTCCACCCGGCAGGCCGGGCGTGGTGCGGGCATGCTGGCCGGCGCGGCCGTGGCCGCCCTGCTGGCGCTGTCCTTCCTGTCGGTCACCATCTGGTGGGCGATCGGGAACTCGCTCGGCCGGTCCTGGGCGGCGCTCATCATCACCGCGTTCTGGGCGATCGTCGCCGCCGTGCTGGCCGCCGCCGGCCGTGCCCAGCTCAGCGGGATGAGCGGCCTGCCACGCACCGCCGAATCCGTCCGGGAGATCCCCGAGGCGATGAAGGGACAGTCCGGCACCGACACGTCGAGCACCGGCCAGTCGAGCACCGGCCGGTCGAGCACCGACCAGTCCCCCAAGGACCTGCCGCACACCGGCGGCTATCAGGAAGGGAGCCGGCGATGAGCACCGACCCCGATCAGATCCGCGCCGACATCGAGCGGACCCGTAACGCCCTCAGCTCCGACGTCACGACGCTGGCCGAGACCGTCCGGCCCGGGCAGGTCGCCCGCCGGCAGGCCGGACGGCTGCGGGGCGCCCTGGGCAGCGCCCGGGAGCGGATCATGGGCTCCCCCGACTACGGGCCGGGGCCGATGTCCTCGGCCCGGACGACGACGGCCCAGACGACGACGGGCCGGGCGGTGTCCGGCGCACAGGAGGCTGTGGGCCAGGCCGCCGACACCGTGCAGCAGGCCGCAGGCCGGGTCCAGGAGGCGGTCAGCTCCGCACCGGAGACGATGCGCGCCCGGACCGGGGGCAACCCGCTGGCCGCCGGGATGATCGCCTTCGGGGTGGGCTGGCTGGCAGGCTCGCTGCTGCCCGCCTCGACCCCGGAACGCCGGGTGGCGGGGAAGGTCAGGGAGAACGTCTCCGCGGTCACCGAACCGATCGGCGAGACCGCCCGCGAGGTCGCCGAACATCTCAAGGAGCCGGCCCAGCAGGCGGCGGAGTCGGTGAAGTCCACGGCGGCTGAGGGCGCCAGGACGGTCCGCGCGGAGGGGACCTCCGCCGCACAGCAGGTCCGGGACCGGGGGGCCGAGGCGGCGCAGGCAGTCCGGGGCAGCGGTCAGGGGTGAACTCCTCTGCCCGGACCCTGGCCTCCCGTTGACGATCACGGCTCAAGTCGGGGACCCACCGGCCCGATGTCCCGGATGATCCACTCCGCCGGGTGGGGACCCGGGCGGCGGGAGAACCGGCCGGTGCGGGTGTCACCCG
>DASTGO010000428.1:0-11865 GCA_035719045.1 Kineosporiaceae bacterium
AGCGCGGCGACTCTCGACGGTTCGGCGCCGAGCGCGACGCGCAATCCAATCTCTCGCGTGCGTTGCGCGACGACGAATGCGGTGATGCCATAAAGACCGGCAACCGCCAAGAGCAAAGCAACGACGGCGAATGCGCCGAGCAGATTTCGGAATTCGCGATTTGACGCCATGACGCCATCGATGATCGAGCCCATCGTCTGAACGTTGTAGAGCGGCGTCGTTGGATCGATGTCGTGCACGACCTTGCGTGCGGCGGCAACAATCTCGGATGTGTCTCCATGCAGGACGTGTACCTGCGCAAGGCCTGCCCCGATCACGGCGCCTGGTCGACGGTGATCTGGCGGGGCGCCCCCTCCTACCGGGACTGGGTGCGACCGAAGCTGCCCACCGCGCCGACGCACCCGTCCACCGCCGTCGACCGCGGCTGTCCCTTCGACTGCGGCCTGTGCCCGGACCACCGGCAGACCACCTGCTGCGCCCTGCTGGAGGTCACCCGCCGCTGCGACCTGCGCTGCGCGGTCTGCTTCGCCGACGCCGGCCACGGGCGCACCCGGGACGCCTCCCAGGATCCGCCCCTGGAGGCGATCGAGCGCTGGTACCGGTCCCTGCTCGACGCCGGCGGCCCGGTCAATGTCCAACTGTCCGGCGGGGAGCCGACCCTGCGGGACGACCTGCCGGAGATCATCCGGCTGGGGCGCCGGCTGGGATTCGGCTTCTTCCAGCTCAACACCAACGGTCTGCGGCTGTCCCGCGACGACTCCTATCTCGCCCGGCTCGCCGAAGCCGGCCTGTCCACCGTCTTCCTCCAGTTCGACAGTCTGCGCGACGACGCCCACCGGCGGTTGCGCGGGCGCCCGCTGACGGCCCGCAAGCTCGCGGCGGTGCAGCGGTGCGCAGACGCCGGGATCGGGGTCGTCCTCGTGCCCACGGTCGTGCCCGGCGTGAACCTCGACGACATCGGCCCGCTCGTGCAGTTCGCCCTCGACCTCGTGCCCGCGGTGCGCGGGGTGCACCTCCAGCCGGTCAGCTACTTCGGCCGCTACCCCCGGCCGCCGCGGGACGCCGACCGGGTCACCCTGCCCGAGATCATGCGGGCGGTCGAACGCGGCACGGGTGGGCGGATCCCGTTGAGCTCCTTCGCGCCGCCCGGTGGCGAGAACGCGTGGTGTTCCTTCCACGCCAATGTCGTCGTCATGTCCGACGGTCAGCTGATCCCGTTGTCCCGCAACCGCGCGGCGTCCGGCTGCTGCCCCGCGCCGACCCCGGCCGGAGAGGGAGCCGCGCGCTCGCGCCGCACGGTCGCCCGGCTGTGGTCGGCACCCCCGGCGACGGCCGGGACGGCTCCCACCGCTGCGGGCGCCTCCTGCTGTGGCGGGTCCGCCGCCGCAGCTGGCACCCACCAGCAGCCGGTGGGCCTGGAGCCGGGCCCGCCCCGGGCCGGGTCATCGGGGCAGCAGAGCCTCGGCGGCTGGGACGTGCTGCTGGAACGCGCCCGCACCCACACGTTCTCGGTGAGCGCGATGGCCTTCCAGGACGTGTGGAACCTCGACCTGGAGCGGTTGCGTGACTGCTACCTGCACGAGGTGTCCCCGGACGGGCGGCAGATCCCGTTCTGCGCGTACAACCTCACCGACTCCGAGGGGGTGCCGCTGTACCGGTCCCGTGCCGCACTCCGCCCCCGCCCCCGGCCCGGGCCGGAGCCGCGGCCGCAGCGATCGACATGACCCCGCAACCGGTGCCGACCACCCCGCTGCAGCCGTGGATCGCCGCGAAGATCGGCCTCCCGGGGCCGGACCTCGACCCCGTCGCGCTGCGCCGCTACCAGCTCGAGCGGATCGGCGCGACCCTGCGACTGGCTCGCGGCCGCTCGCCCTTCTACCGGGCCCTGCTGACGGGCCTGCCCGACGCCCCGGACACGCTGGGGCAGCTGGCCGGTTACCCGTTCACCACGCCGGCAGATCTGGCCCGGTACGGCCCCCGGCTGGTCTGCGCCGATCAGGACGAGGTGGCTCGGGTGGTCACCCAGGAGCAACCCGCCGACCTTCCCGCAGGCTGGGCGACCCTCGACACCTCGGGCACGGCCGGGCCGCCGAAGCGGGTGTGGTTCACCTCCACCGACCAGGCGCTCACGGTCGACTTCTTCGCCGTCGGCATGTCGACCTTCACCGCGGCCGGGGACTCGGCGGTCGTCCTGCTCCCCTGCGAACGGCCCGGCAGCGTCGGCGATCTGCTGGCGACGGCGCTGGAACGCCTCGGTGCGCGGCCCGTCCGGCATTCCGTGCTGCGCGACGTCGGGTACAGCCTGGCCGAGCTCCGGCAGGCCGGCGCCGACGTCATGGTCGGCATCCCGGCGCAGGTGCTCGCCCTGGCCCGGGCCGACGCCGGCCGCGCCCCCCGGGCCCGGCTGCGCCCGCGGTCCGTCCTGCTGTCCACCGACCATGTCCCGGATGCGCTGGCCCGGGCGGTGGAGCAGATCTGGGACTGCCGGGTGTTCAACCACTACGGGATGACGGAGATGGGCCTCGGCGGCGGCGTCGAGTGCGAGGCCCGTCGCGGGTACCACCTGCGCGAGGCGGACCTCTACGTCGAGATCGTCGACCCGGGCGGCGGCGCACCCGTCCCGGACGGCGAGCCCGGGGAGGTCGTGTTCACCACCCTCACCCGCACGGGGATGCCACTGATCCGTTACCGCACAGGGGATCTCAGCCGCTTCGTCCCCGGACCCTGCCCCTGCGGCACCACCCTGCGCACCCTGGAACGGATCACTCGGCGGACGGCCGGCGTGGTGCGTACCACGACCGGGGCACCGCTGGCCCTGGCCGACCTCGACGAGGTCCTGTTCGCTCTGCCCGGCGTCGTCGACTTCGACGCCGCCCTGGTCCGGTCGGGGGGCGGCAGGGACCGGCTCGACGTCGAGCTGCGGGTGAGTGGCCCGGGCGGGACCGCCTCCGCGCAGGCCGTCCGTGCCCTGCACCGGCTGACCGGCTCCCCGGCCGGCGATCAGCTCGCGGTCTCGGTCCGGGTGGTCACCGCGACCGCACCGCCGGCTGCGGCCAAACGTCGCCTCACGGTGGTGGACCGCGATGCCTGAGTTGAGCTGAGGGCATCCGGTGCCGGCGGGCGGAGGGCAGGCCGGTGACCGTGATGGCCACCGCCGTCCCCCGACGGGGTCGGCCGCCGTCCCCTCACACGTGCCGGCGCTGCTCCCGCTGCCGCGTGAGTTCCTCGACGGCGCTCGGCAGGGTTGTCGCGAAGTCGATCATCTTCGCCCAGGTGGGGGTCACCACGATGCGCACCATGGCCTCGTAGAGCGAGCGCACCTCGGACTCCCACACCTCCCGCTGCTGGGGGGTCATCGCCGTGAGGCCGCTCGCCTGGAGGAACTCCTCGGGGATGCCGTCCACGAGGTCCAGTTCCGCCCGGCCACGCACCAGCAGGATCGTGGGCGGGTGGTCGTCGGTGTCGACGGTCAGCGCGACGGCCGGACTGCGGCGCAGGGCCGGGAGCTTCGGCGCGTTCGTGGAGGTGCACATCACGATCTGGGAGCCGTTCCAGGTGAAACCCATGGGCACGCACCGGGGCGTGCCGTCCCGGGCGACGTAGGCCAGGCGGCACAGGTGACGCGCCAGCAGTTCCCGGCTGATCGGATGGTTGAGGATCTCGTCGACCTCGGTCGGGTGCACAGGCCCAGCTCCTGCCGTCGGACATCCGGTGTCCCGTGCTCCTACCCGAATCCCCGTCGCCCAAGCGCACGAGGTCCGGGCCATCCCACGAGACCGGTGGCCGTCCCCACGGATCACCAGGCCGCCCACGTCAGATCGAGGTAGCGGGTAGCCCTCGCAGGGGATCACGCAGGTGACACAGCACCGGACAAACCATGCCAATCACGTGAATCCGGAGGTAGCATCGTCCCCGGCGCACATTGGCCCGCAATCATGAACAGCCCCACCACGACCACAAAACGGGCCACAGGGCTGAGAGCGCTCATCGGCACACCGTAGGCGCGGGGGGACCTCACGATCACAAAGGTAAGGGTTAGGTGGCCGCAGGGACGCCCGCGGCGCCTTCCGTGGCAGACCCCGGCGAGCCGGGTACCCCCGGGACGAACCGTGGCTTACCTGGCACCCCGGGACGCCCACCGCGGCCAGGCCTCGGTCGACCGCCACGAACACCCCGACGACGATCATTGTGTGACGGCATGAGTATCCCCGAAGAACTTACGGGCGCAACCCCTTAGCGGCGCGGGTATCACGGGCGCAATCCGTTGTGCCGCCGAAGCAATACGGCGCCATGCCACACATGCGAACCGAGTCAGCTCCGCATCATCAAGGCCGAACCCGCACTTCCACCCGCCTACGGTGAATGCGATCCGGCGACCGCAGTTGCTCAGGTATGCCACCACACGGGATGGCGAATCGGACAAACGGTTGCAAAACACCCTGGGGCGCGCTAGACATGAAGGGCGTCGGTGCAGAGAAAGAGATCGGCATCGCCATGCCCCGCTTTCCCGCCGTTGCTCATTGAAGTCCAGGATCACCTTCCCCGATCGGAAAGGACTGTCGAAATCATGAATTCAACGGGGGACGCCCGGAAATCTTCCGCACGGCAGCGTCCGGCGCTGCCGCCTCTGGACGGCGCGCCACTCATGGACCCGGGTCCGCCGCTGAGCCAGGGGGAACGCCGGAAGGTATTCGAAAGACGTGAGTCAGCGGTTCGCAGCTACTGCCGCGGCTTCGACCGCGTGCTGACCCGGGCTCAGGGGAGCCTGATTCAGGACGTCGACGGCTGCGAGTACATCGACTTCCTGGCGGGGGCAGGATCGCTCAACTACGGACACAACCATCCCGTGCTGAAGGCGGCCCTCCTGGAGTACATCGAGGCCGACGGGATTGCGCATTCCCTGGATCTCTACACGACGGCCAAGGAAGCGTTCCTTGAGGCGTTCGAGCGACTGGTTCTCACTCCCCGCGGCATGGACCACCGGGTGCAGTTCACCGGGCCCACCGGGACGAACGCGGTCGAGGCCGCCCTCAAGCTCGCCCGCCGCGTGACCGGGCGACAGACTGTCATCGCCTTCACCAACGGGTTCCACGGCGCTTCGCTGGGATCCCTTGCGGCAACAGGAAATCGTGGCATGCGGATGGCACCCCACCTGCCGTTGCCCGGCGTAGCCAGGTTCCCGTTCGAGGGGTACCTGGGAGCGGACCTGGACACGGCGCTCCTTCTCGAGCAGATGCTGGACGATCCTTCGAGCGGTGTCGACGAACCTGCCGCCGTCCTGCTGGAGACGGTGCAGGGAGAGGGCGGCCTGGCAGCCGCCTCCGCGCCGTGGCTGCGCCGTGTCGCCGACCTGGCCCACCAGCACGGGGCACTGCTGATCGTCGACGACATCCAGGCCGGCTGCGGACGCACCGGCACGTTCTTCAGCCACGAGTTCAGCGGCATCACCCCCGATCTCATCACGCTGTCCAAATCGCTGTCCGGCTATGGTTTGCCGCTGTCCGTCGTCCTGCTCCGGCCCGAATTGGACGAGTGGCAACCGGGTCAGCACAACGGCACGTTCCGGGGGAACAACCACGCCTTCGTCACCGCACGCGCGGCGCTTGAGACCTTCTGGGCCTCGCCCGACCTGACCGGCGACGTCGCCCGTCGGAGCGCGATGATCGCTTCTCGGCTCGCCGAACAGGCCACGCTGCACCCTGGCTTCCGGGTGCGCGGCAGGGGGATGTTCATCGGCCTCGATGTCGTCGTCCCGGCCCTCGCGGAACAGATCCGTCGCGCCTGCCTGGCCGGGAACCTGCTGCTGGAGACGTGCGGGCCGCGCGATGAGGTGGTCAAGCTGCTGCCTCCCCTGACCACACCGGACTCCATCCTGTCGCAGGGGCTCGACGTGCTGACCGAGTCCGTCCGCGCGGTGGTGGAGAACACCGCCGAATGCGTCGGCGCCATCTGACGACGCCATCTGTGACACCTCTGGCGGCATCGGACAGCATGGCGCCCACGCTCTCCACCGCGCACGTGGTGCTGCCCGCGAGCCGCATCCTGCCGTGACGAAACGGCTGGGCACAGAGCCCGCCCCCTCGAGAGTCCGCCGCGCAGGAGCTCAGCCGAGAAGACGTGCCGTGTCCCTGAGTTTCGGACGAACCGAAGCGACCCCGGGTATCGATCCCCGTGAGGTAGGAGCACTGCCCTGATGAGCACGACAGTCTCAAGGCCGGCCGTTTCGACGACGCCGGCACTCCTTCGTGACCCCAGAGCCGACCACCACCCCCGCTGGTCCGCCGGTGAACGTCTGCACCACTTGTTCGAGCAGGTCTGTGACGAACTGGCGATCTCCGGCCGGGCCGATCACGCAGCAGTCGAGGTGGAGACCGAGGAGGACGGCCCCCGCCATATCAGTTACCTGGAGCTGGACGAGGACGCGAACCGGCTCGCCCGGCACTTGGTGACGATCGGCGTCGAGCCCGGCCAGCGCATCGCCCTGCTCCTCGACGACCCCCGGCTGGCGTACCTGGCGATGCTCGCGGCGCTCAAGGTGCACGCCGCCTACGTCCCCCTCGACGTGGGCTACCCGGAGGACCGGCTGGCCTTCATCGTCGCCGACGCGCAGGCCTCCCTCCTCCTCACCCGCAGCGATCTTCGCCCGCTGCTGGCCGGGACGGGCGTCCCGATGGTGTGCGTCGACGAGATCGGAGCCGAGCTCGCGGCGTCGCCCGGACACCGCCTCGGCGCTGACGAGGTCGGGGCGCCGGTGGACGAGCTCGCCTACATCATCTACACGTCCGGGTCCACCGGTCGGCCGAAGGGCGTGGCGATCGAGCACGCGAGCATCTGCAACTTCGTCCGGGTGGCCGCAGAGGTCTATGGCATCCGGGACGGCGACCGGATGTACCAGGGGATGACCATCGCCTTCGACTTCTCTGTCGAGGAGATCTGGGTGCCCTGGATGTGCCGGGCCACGCTCGTGCCGCGGCCGGCCGGCGGCAGTCTGCTCGGCGCCGACCTGCACGCGTTCCTCACCGAGCGGCGGATCACCGCGATGGCCTGCGTCCCCACCCTCCTGGCCACCCTGGACGACGACCTGGCGCACCTGCGGTTCCTGCTGGTCTCCGGCGAGGCCTGTCCGCAGGACCTCGTGGCACGCTGGTGGCGCGAGGACCGCCGGTTCCTCAACGTCTACGGGCCGACCGAGGCGACGGTGTCCGCCACGTGGGCGCTGATGCATCCCGAGAGGCCGGTGACCATCGGCACCCCCCTGCCGACCTACAGCTGCGTCGTCCTCGATCCCCAGACCGGTGAGGCGCTCCCCCCGGGCGCCACCGGGGAGTTGGGCATTGCCGGGATAGGCCTCGCAGCCGGCTATGTCAACCGACCCGACCTCACCGAGAAGGCCTTCGTCCCTGACCTGGTCGGGCTGCCGGACAACCCGTCGACCCGGGTCTACCGGACCGGCGACCTCGTGCGGATCCGGCCGGACGACGAGATCGAGTACCTCGGCAGGATCGACCTCCAGGTGAAGATCCGCGGGTACCGGATCGAGCTCACCGAGATCGAGTCCGCGCTCATGCAGGCCCCGGGCGTGGCCCAGGCCGTGGTCACCACACATGCGGTGGAACCCGGTGTGGTCGAGCTGGCCGGTTTCGTCACCCGCCACCAGCACGTCGACGGACTCGACCTCGATGCCGTTCTCGGGTTCCTGCGTGACCGGTTGCCCCCCTACATGGTGCCGGCCTACCTCGACGAGCTCGCCGCGATCCCGCTGCTGCCCAGCGACAAGGCCGACCGCAAGGCTCTGCCGGCTCCGAGCACCCGCAGGGCGAGCGGCACGTCTGATCGGGTCGCGCCGCGCACCGAGACCGAGGCCACCCTCGCTGCGCTCCTCGCCGAGACCCTCGGGGTCGATGACGTCTGCGTACTCAGTCACCTCTTCCACGACCTCGGAGCGAACTCGCTGCTGATGGCCCGGTTCTGCAGTCGGGTCCGGTGTCTGGAGGGGTTCCCCGCACTGTCGATGCGCGAGGTGTACCTGCACCCGACCGTGGAGCAGCTCGCCGGTCGCGTCGACGAGCTGACGGCCGGCGGTACCGTCGGCGAGCAGGTCCCCGATGCCGTCGCGGCCCTGGCCGCCGGGGGCCGGGCCGCAGCTGGCGAGCTGGTCGGCGGCCCGACGGACCGGGTGCCACCGCCTCGACGTTCTCGCGTCGCCTACACGGCCACCGGTCTCGCCCAACTCGCCGTGATGTTGACCGGGATGTGGATCACTGCCGCGGTCGCGGTCCGGCTCTACCAGTTCATCGATGCGGCCCCGACACTCCCGGTCACCTATGCGCGGGCCGCCCTCGCGTCCTCCGCTCTCGTCGTCGCCGTCGAGGTGCTGACGGTCGCCACGAAGTGGTTGCTCATCGGTCGATGGACGGCTCGCGAGATCCCGCTCTGGTCACTGGAACACCTGCGCTTCTGGATCGCTTCGAGAATCCAGTTGGCGAGCCCCTTGAGCGCCTTCGTCGGTTCCCCGCTGCAGGTCCTGCACCTGCGTACGCTGGGGGCCCGGATCGGGCCGGGGGCCGTGCTGCTGACGAGAAGCCCCGTCTGCACCGATCTGCTGACCATCGGTGCCCGAGCCGTCGTGCGCCAGGAGGCCCTCCTGACCACCTACCGGCCCGAAAGCGGACGGCTGCGCACCGGCCCGATCGTGATCGGGCCGGACGCGGTGGTGGGCGAGCGGTGCGTGCTGGACATCGACACCCAGATGGGTCCGGGGTCGCGGCTCCTGCACGCTTCGTCCCTGCATCGTGGGCAGGCGATACCCGCCGGGGCTGTCTGGCACGGCTCGCCGGCCCGGCCCGCCGACGTCACCGCCCCCCCGGTGCCGGTCCAGCCGGTCCGCCGCTGGCGGCGAGTGACCTATCCCATCGGACAGTTGCTGATGCTGACCCTCGTTCCGGGCCCGGTGACGTTCCTGGTGGCGAAGTGGCTGCTGACCAACCTCTCGCTCAGCGGCGAGGAGGGTGCACTACTGCGCCACCTCGGCCCGGCGGTGGCCCTGGTCAGTGCACCGTTCCTCGGCGAACTGCTCGTCGCGTCGTCCCTGCTCTACGTCCTCGTGGTCGCGGTCGGCCTTGCCGGCACCTTCATCGTCCCCCGGCTGGTGAGTCTGGGTCTCCGGCCGGACACCGACTACCCCCTCCTGGGCTGGCGGTACACGCTCGCACGCTGGTTGGTGCGTTCGAGCAACATCACGTTCCACATGGAGCTCTTCGGGGACAGCTCGTACATCGTGGGCTACCTGAGAATGCTCGGCTGGCGTGTGGACCGGACGGAGAACACCGGATCCAACTTCGGGCAGTCCCAGAAGCACGAGACACCGTTCGGGGTGTCGATCGGCAGCGGGACCATGGTGTCCGACGGCCTGCACGTGCTCAACGCCGACTACGGCCCCACGGCCTTCCGGCTGCGGCGGGCCGCGATCGGGGCATCGTGCTTCCTCGGCAACCACATCGCCTATCCGGCGGACGCCCGGACCGGGGACAACTGCCTGTTCGGCACGAAGGTGGCCGTGCCGGTGGACGGGCCGGTCCGCGAGGGTGTCGGGCTGCTCGGCAGTCCCGCGTTCGAGATCCCCCGGTCGGTCGCCCGCGACCACGACCTGGCGTTCCCCGAACTGCACGACGCGGACCTGCGTGCTCGGCGCCTGACCGCCAAGAACCGCCACAATCTGCGCACCATGGCCATGTTCCTGGGGTTGGGGTGGTCCCGGCTCACGGTCGCCCTCTTCGTGCTCATCGCGGTCAGCAGGCTGCCGCTGGACATCGTGACCCGGTTCTGGCTGGCCTCGGTCCTCGCCTTCGTCGCCGAACTGGCCCTGTGGGTGCTGGTGGAGCGCACGGTCCTGAGATTCCGTCGGCTGCACCCCACGACGTGCTCCCTGTACGACAGGAGGTTCTGGCACCACGAGCGCTACTGGAAGCTCAGTGTCTTCCGCCCGCTGGCCATGCTCGCGGGCACGCCGATGCGGCCGTTGCTGCTGCGTGTGCTGGGGCTCAAGGTGGGCACCGGGGTGTTCGACGAGGGCTGCGGCATTCCGGAGCGAAGCCTGGTGACGATCGGCGACTGGGTGTCGCTGGGGGTCGCTACGACCATCCAGGCGCATTCTCTCGAGGACGCCATGTTCAAGTCCGACCACGTCGTCATCGGGTCCGGCGTGGTCATCGGTGCGGCGGGCTTCGTGCACTACGGCACCACGATCGGGGACGGCGCCGTCATCGAGCCGGACAGCTTCCTGATGAAGGGCCATGAAGTCCTGCCCGGGGAACGCTGGGTGGGCAACCCTGCCCAAGCCGGATCGCCGGCACCGTGACCGATGCCGTTCCGCAGGCCGGTTCCCCGAAGCAGCGCATCGTGGGGGTGGACGTCGCCCGGGGCTTCGCACTCTTCGGCATGATGGCGGTCCACACGTTCGACACCTTCACCAATCGGGGGACCCCCACCCCGGCCACGTACATCGCAGGTGGGCGTTCCGCAGCCACCTTCGTCTTCGTGGCCGGGGTGAGCCTGGCGTTCCTGTCCGGCGGGCCCATCCCGTTGCGGGGCCCGCGGCGCGCCGGCGCGGCGGCCGGGATCGTGGTCCGGGGCCTGCTCGTCGGGGTGATCGGGCTCGCCCTGGTGGACCTGCTGGACCAGCCGGTGAACGTGATCCTCCCCTACTACGCGCTGATGTTCCTGCTGGCGATCCCGCTGCTGGGACTCCCGCCCCGGACACTGGGGTGGGTCACGACGGGGATCGCCGTGCTGGGCCCCCTCCTGCTGGTCGGCACGTGGGTCTGGGGGATCGCTCATCCCTGGGACCAGGAGCCGGGTTTCGGGTTCCTCGTGCACGACCCGGTGGGACTGCTCACCCTGCTGCTGTTCACCGGCGCCTACCCCGTCGTGGTCTCCATGGCGTACATCTGCGCCGGACTGGCCGTCGGGCGGCTCGACCTGACCTCACGTCGCGTCGCCGGTCGGCTGCTCGGTGCGGGCGTCGCCCTGGTGATCGTCGCCCGCGCGGGTTCGTGGATCCTGCTCCATCCGTTGGGCGGTCTGAACCGGCTGATCGAGGTGAGCGAGGCCGGGGGCGGTGTGCTGAGCCCCGGACGTGAACTGCTCTGGGAGCCCGAACCCGTGGACTCGTGGTGGTTCCTGGCGCTGCCGTCACCGCACGCCCACACACCGATCGACCTGGTGCACACGCTGGGATCGGCGATGGCGGTGCTGGGTGCCGCGCTCCTGCTCACCCGGTGGGGGGCCGCCGCCCGCGTGCTGCGACCCGTCGCGGACGTCGGCAGCATGACGCTCACCCTGTACAGCGCGCACCTCGTCCTGCTGGCCACCGGCGTGTTCGGTGACCGGACGCCGACGCTGTACCTGGTGATGGTCATGGGTGCGCTCGCGTTCGCCGTCCTGTGGCGCCGGTTCGGGCAGGGGCCTCTGGAACGGCCGGTCGCCTTGGCCGCGGGCTGGGCGCGGCGGGCGGTGGAGCGCACGTTCGCCGACCCGGACCGCGGTCGGCAGGAACGGGGTGACGGGAGCGCCGAAGCAGAGACGCGCAGCTGACCGGCCAACTGCTCGACCTGACGGCAGACCTGGGTATGTGCTGCAGACCCACCTGTTCTGCTCGCCGCCCTCAGCCCCCAACGACGTAGACGCTGTCCCGCAGTTCGCGCAGACCCGCTGATCGGGCGGCACATCATGGATCTGTTCACGGGAGTCCAGATGCGAGTAGTCCCGCCGTCCATGCCCCTCATTACTACCCGGCCGCTGGCCCCGCTTCGGGCGCTCACCCTCGCCATCGGTGCTGTCGCTGCCGTCGGCCCGTTCCCCGGGTCC
>DASTGO010000429.1:0-2086 GCA_035719045.1 Kineosporiaceae bacterium
GCGTCCCAGGGGGTGACCGGGTCGATTCCCCGCCGGCCGGCGGGGTGAGCGGTGGCGGAGGTGGTCGTCGGCTGGTCCGGTGCGGATTCGAGGTTCCCCATGCCGGTTCTATGCCGGTGCCCGCCGATGCGGTGGCCGGCCGTTGCGCCGGTGGAGGCGGACACCGAAGACGGGACACCTGGGCGCGGAGCAGCGAAGGGGGTGGCCGGCCGGCGCCGGTGCCGTTTGCTCAGCACGGGTCGGCCGCGGCGGGGCCTGTCATGTCGTGGATCGGCCTCGGCACGCCGCGGGCATCCCGCTGCAAGCCGGCTTCGGCGACGGTTTCTACAGATTTCACAGATCTGTAGGTGCCCACATACACGGCATCGGCGCAGGTTGAGGGGACCCATTGATCCCGGACAGGGGGCCCAAACTAGAATGGGCGGACCTGAGAGAAGTGGATTGATGAGTAGTCAACGCGGGAAGTATTCACCGGAGTTCAAGGATGCAGCGGTCCGGGAAGTCATCGACAATTCCCGTTCGATCGCCGACGTCGCGCGCAGTTTGGGTGTTCTGGAGCAAACTCTCGGAACCTGGGTGAAGGCGTATCGCGAAGCTCATGCCGACGACGAGCCGGAGTTGACGGTTTCTGAGCGGGCTCGGCTGCAGCAGCTGGAGCGGGAGAACCGCGAGCTGAAGATGGAGAACGAGTTCCTGGGAAAATCGGTGGCCTTCTTCGCGAAGAAACACCGGTGAGCGTCAAGTACGCGTTCATCGCCGGCGAAGAAGGCAACTACCCGGTGGTCAAGATGTGCGGGTGGGCCGGGGTGTCCCGGTCCGGGTACTACGAGTGGCGTGACCGCGCGCCGTCCGCGACCGACCAGCGGCGCAAGCGGCTGCACGTCTTGGTCCGGTTCGCGTTCGAGCACTCCGACGGCACGAGCGGTTACCGGCGGATCCACGCGCAACTGCGCAGGTGGGGGCACTTCTTCGATGACGAGACGGTCCGGCGGGCGATGCGGGAGTTGGGCCTGGTCGCCTGCCAGCCGCGCCCGTACCGGCCGCAGACCACGATCCGGGGCGGTGACCTGGGACTACCCGACCTGGTGCGCCGTGACTTCACCGCGGACGCGCCAGGCTGCAAGCTCGTCGGCGACATCACCTACATCCGGACCTGGGAGGGCTGGCTGTACTTGGCGACCGTTCTGGACTGCTTTTCCAAGAAGGTGATCGCGTACGCGATGGGCGACCACATGCGCGTCGAGCTGGTCGCCGACGCGCTGTCGATGGCTGCCCGGAACACTGCGTTCGTTGCTGGCGAGACCATTTTCCACTCGGACCGCGGCTCACAATATCTTTCGGCTGAGTTCGCGCTCCTCTGTGCGTCTTTGAAAGTGCGCCAATCCGCCGGGCGTACGGGAACCTGTTACGACAATGCGTGGGCCGAATCGTTCAACGGAACGTTGAAGAACGAGCGTGTTCATCGTACCCAGTATCCCACCCGGGAACAAGCGAGAATTGACATCACCCGGTACATCGAGTTACGCTACAACCAGATTCGGCTCCATTCCGCGCTCGGGTACCGAACCCCGAACGAGGTGGAGTCCGAATGGTACGACCAACGCCTCGCAGCGTGAATTAACCGGAAAGCCCTGTCCGGAAAACGCCGGGCTCCTCACGGGCGGATTACCAGGGCCGGGCGCGTCTCGGGCGGGACCAGGGAAGTCAAGAGTTTGACACTCGTGCTCAAGGCAACAATCCACCGTCCCCGTGGTGATGGGGGGTCCCGCGCCTACACGTTGATCCACGGGCCGAAACACAGCACCAAACACGCTTACAGGGTCACCGAGACGACGCCCCACCAGGATCAACCACACGGCCAACCACCGCCAGACTTTCACCCTCACCACTGAGGGCACCCGCTCTGCGTCGTTGATCCGCGCGGCGAAGCGACGCGAAGCGACGCGAGGCGGGGGGAGGGGGGCGGGCCGGGGGTCAGGAGTGGCGGTGGGTCCAGTCCAGGAGCCGGTCCAGCGGCCAGGTGTTGACGATCCGGTCGACCGGCACGCCGCATTCGGCCGCTCGGGCGCAGCCGTATTGCTGCCAG
>DASTGO010000430.1:0-10609 GCA_035719045.1 Kineosporiaceae bacterium
GCTCCCGCGCCGCCGGTGTCAAGGGAGGGTTACCGAACTGTGTCCGTGAGAGCGCTCTTTAGTTACTTTAAGCAGGGCAAAGGGAGCGCTTCGAAGGGACCCACGGCCTGGATGAAGCCGTCCCGGATCTCGTCATCTCCATCTGAAAGCGCTTTCACATCCGTTGGCTTCAGTGCTCGCCCGGGGTGGCGGGGTGAGCCCGGGGTGGCGGGGTGATGGCCGCGGGTGGGTCGTGGGGCTGATGATCGCGCGTGACGGCTGGGCGGCCGGACGTCCGATCATGCCTCCCATGGCTGGCTTCGGGGTGATCGTGGGGGCTTGGTGATCGGCGGCGGTCAGGGGCTTGGTGAGAAGGGGGCAATCGGGAAGAAAGGGATGTTATTCCCTATCCGGAATTGCCCTGATGACTGCGTGTGTCCGGTGGAAATGTGCAACCTGCGGCAACTCTCGGTGCACTCTTTGTGTCCGGAACCACGTGACATTGGATAAAACGGCGCCGAAATCGGGGAAACCGTTGCGATAGGTAGTCGCTGAGGACACACTCACTGTCCAGTTCCCACTGTGCGTCACGTCGTTGGTCTCGTCCGGGCCGACACCGCGAGGAGTGCGCTCCCGCCGGTGCCTGCCGGTCGTGGTCCCGGTGATCGGGCGAGCGGGGAGCCACCGAATTGGCCAGGCCGGTCCCCTCCGGGGCCCGCCTCCAGGTGAAGGTGCCGTAGTCGATGCCCCGTCACGAGTTCCGCGACCCGCTCGACCCCGCCCGTTCCCACACCCCGTGGGCCGGGGGGCCGGACCCCTCGGGCGGGCCGGGCCCCGTCCGCAACGGTTTCGACCTCGGGACCGGCGAGTTCGGGACCGGCGAGTTCGAGACCGAAAGCTTCAGGGCCGTGGGGAACGGGTCCGCAGGGCAGGGGAGCGGGAGGCTCGGGGACGGTGACTCCGGGCTGGGGCCGGGCGCGCAGTCGTCGGCCTCCGGCACCCGTGGCTCGGACTCCGGCCAGGGGTCCCGCTCACCGGACCAGGTCCGCAGCCACGGGGTCCGGAGGCTGGCGGGGATCCTGTTCGTGGTCGGACTGCTCGTGCCGTACGTCGTCGCGGTCGCCCTGTTCTGGAACGACAGCGGATCCCAACTGGGTGCCACGGCCGGAGAACGGGAGGGGGTCACCTACCTCAGGCCCCTGGTGCAACTGCTGGCCGTCACCGCTGACCAGCAGTCACTGGACGTCGCCGGGACCCCGGGGGACGGGGAGGCGCTGCGCGCGGCGATCCGGGAACTGGACGTGGTCGACGCCCAGTTCGGCGACAGCCTGGGAACCCGGGACCGGTGGTCGGCGCTGCGGCAGCGGCTGGGCGGGCTGAGCGCCGTGCCGCCGTCCCCTGAGTCGGCCTATCAGGCCTTCGGACAGGCCGTGGACCTGCTCACGGCCCTGATCGGCACAGTCGGCGACCGGTCCGGCCTGATCCTCGACCCCGACCTGCCCTCGTACTACCTGATGGACGCCACCGTGATCCGGGTCCCCGACGTCCTGGTGTCCGCCGGGCGGCTGAGCGATCTGGCCCACCCGTCCGCACTGTCGGTACCGAGCGCCCCGGAGGTCGCGGCCGAGTCCGAGCTGATGCGCCGGGCCGCGGCCCTGCTGGACACCGGCATGCGTAAGAGCTTCGCCGCCACCCGCACCCGGAACCTGAGCGCGGCGCTGGTGTCCTCCCTCGACGGGTTCGGTGACGCGGTCACCGCGATGGCCCCGCCGTCACCGGTCCCCGGAGGGATCACCGACACCGGCGGGCGGCTGGCGGCCGACCGGCAGCGGGTCCGGACTGCCGCGCTGCAGTTGGAGTCCGCGGCGCTCACCCAGCTGGATGCCCTGCTCGACGTCCGCGAGAGGCAGCTGTCCGGGCAGCGCCGGTGGGTCGGCGCGGTCGCCCTGGGTGGGATCATCGCCTGCCTGCCTGCGGGGTGGCTGCAGCTGAGACGTCGCCGGCCCGGTGCCGCCGGTGCCACCGGGGGCCGACAGGCCGGGGTGCTCGGATCCGCGCCGGGCGGCAGTCCCGCACCGGTGAGCGAGCCAGCCCCCACCTCCGGCACCGGACCGGTCAGGGGCGGGGCGGGCGCCGTCCCGCGCGGCGGGTTCTCGGCGCCGGTGGGTGGAGACTGGGCCAGGACGCGACGGAGTCTGCGGTGATCCTTGATCGGCTGCTGGTCCGGCACCGGCTGAACCTGCTGGTGGCGATCCCCCTGGTCGCGGTCGCCCTGCTCACCGTTCCGCTGGTGGCGGGACGGGTCGACGTGGCCACGGCCGCCGGATCCGTCGACCGGACCGCGGACCTGGCCCGCAGGGTGGGGGCGCTCGTCGAGGAGATTCAGCGGGCCCGGCTGCTGTCGGTGGGCTACCTCGATGCCCGCATGGTCGCCGGGACGGACCTCGACGTGCAGCTGGCCGTGGTCTCCGACGCCCGGGCCCAGCTGCTGCGCGACCTCGACCCGGCCGCCGCCCCTGACCTGGTCCGTGCGGTCCAGGAGGTGGGCGTGGTCGTGGCGGAAGGCCCCCTGGTGCTGAGCCGGGGAGTGTCCGACCAGGAGGTGCTCAAGACCGACAGCTCGGCGATCGCCGCGCTGATCGACGCCCTGCAGCTGGACCGCCAGCCCGTCAGCGGCACGGCCTCGGCGTGGATGCTCTCCGGGCTGGGGTCCCTGCTGCTCGCGGACGAGGCGGCCAGTCGGTCCGGGGCCCTGTTGCTGGTCGCGGCGAGCAATCCGGGCGCGCGCAACCAGGCGCAGGCGGACGCGGCGGTGGCACAGGGCGTGGAGCAGCAGCAGGCGGCGGCGTTCAACCGGCTGGCCGAGCCCACCTCGCTCGCCCTGTTCCGGGAAGCCACCAGGGGGAAGGGTGCGCAGCGGCTGGCGGAGGCCGCGGCCGAGGTGGGTCGGGCCGGGGCTGGCGCCCCGCAGGGCGACGTCGCCCGGCACGTGTTCGCGGCCGTGCAGTGGCAGACCACTCTGCGCCAGCTGGTGGAGGGGACCATCGCCGAGGACGTGTCGGCGCAGGCGAAGGCGTCCAGCGCCTCGGCCCTGGAGACTGCGGCCCTGATCAGTGTCGGGGCCCTGATCCTGCTGGGCGGGGTGGTGACGCTGTCGGTCCTGGTCGGTCGCTCGGTGTCCGGCCCGCTACGGCGGCTGACCGACGCGGCCGTCGCGGTCGCCGACCTCTCGCAGGAACAGCTCGCCGACGTCTCCGACGACGATGCCGGGCCCGCCGCGGTGCGGCGGCTGCCGGAACTGTCCGTCACCTCCTCCGATGAGCTGGGCGAACTCGCCGCCGCCTTCAACCGGGTCCAGGCCACCACCGGTGCGCTGCTGGAACGGCAGGTCGCGGGACGGCGCAACGTGGCGGCGATGTTCGCCGGAGTCGGCCGGCGGACGAGCAATCTGGTCGGCCGCCAGCTCGCCCTCATCGACGCTCTGGAGAGCGCCGAGGAGGATCCGCAGACCCTGTACACCCTCTATCGGCTGGACCACGTCTCGACCCGGCTGCGCCGCTACGCCGGCAGCCTGGTCGTGTTGTCGGGGGAGCGCGGGACGGGCGAGCTGGACGCCCTGGTCAGCCTCGCCGACGCCGTCCGGGCCGCGCTCGGCTCGGTCGAGGACTTCCAGCGG
Organism: Kineosporiaceae bacterium; assembly: GCA_035719045.1. GTDB lineage: Bacteria > Actinomycetota > Actinomycetes > Actinomycetales > Kineosporiaceae > DASTGO01. The sequence goes on from DASTGO010000430.1 coordinate 3,656, forward strand.
GTCAGCCTCGGCTCGCTGCCCGACGTCCACCTGGTGCCCTCCGCCACCGCGGACGTGGTGCTCGTCCTGGCCGAGCTGATCGAGAACGGTGTGCTGTTCTCCCCGCCGGACACCTGGGTGGAGGTCGGGGCATCGCTCACCGTCGACGGCGGCTGTCTGCTCACCGTCGTCGACCACGGGATCGGGATGCCGGTGCACCGCCTCGCGGAGGAGAACCTCCGGCTGCGGCAGCGGGAACGGCTCGACCTGGCGCCGACCGACGTCCTCGGACTGTTCGTCGTCGGCCGGGTCTCCCGCCGGCACGGACTCCGGGTCCGCCTTCAGGCCACCCCCGGGGGCGGGATCACCGCCCGGGTGCGGTTCCCGGAGCACCTGATCCTCGCGGCAGCCCCCGCGGAGATGATCGGTGTCGGCATCGGCCAGGTTGTCGACCCGGTCGCACTGCCCGCCCTGCCCGCCTGGCCTGCCGCGGACTACATGCCGGCGGCGCCTGTTCTTCCGCAGCCGGTGGCACCTGTTCTTCCGCAGCCGGCGGCGCCTGTCCTGCCCCAGCCGTCCAGACCGTCTGCGCCGCAATGTATTCCGCAACCGACCGCGCGGCCGGAGGAGGCGGACCCGATGCCTCCGGCGGCCGCCGGGCTGCGCCGCCGGGTCCCGGGAGCGCACCTCATGGAAATCGACGCCGCGTTCGACGACGCCGCCGGCCCGGTCGGGCCCACCGGCGACGGACTCCTCGGCCTCGAACGGATGCCGGCCCCGCAGGCGGGGGCGATCCCCGGTGGCCGGCACCCTGCCGGTGCACCGGATCCGGAGCGGACCCGCCGCGAGGTCGAGGACCTCGAGGCGGCGATGGCTCTGCTCGACGAACGGACCGGCCCGGCGGAAGCCCTTGCGTACCAGGGGTATCCGGCCGAGTCCGGACCGGAGGTCGACGGGTATGCTGGGTATCCCTTCGGGGACAACAGTTCCGGTGACCGGAGCCCCGCCCCGACACCCGAGCCGCAGGACCCTGCGGTGGGCACGGCACCGCCCTCCGGCGCCGAGACGCTGACCCGGCGGGTTCCCGGCGCCACGCTGGCCGCCCTCGGGGCAGCTTTGCCCGCCGCCGCGGCAGTGACACCGGATACCCCGCTGGAGATCGACCCCGACGAGACGCTGCGGGCGATCCTCGAGGTCGACGAGGCGGTCCAGCGGGCCAGGGGCCAGTGGGGTGACGGGACGGAAGACACGGATGCGGTGGGCCACTGGGGTTCCCGCGGGGACGGAGGGGGCAGATGACCGACAGCGCGTACCGGATCAGCAGCCAGGCCAGAGACTTCACGTGGCTGCTGTCGAAGTTCGCCCGGGAGACCGCGGGCGTGGTCGACATGATCGCGGTCTCCTCCGACGGCCTGCTGATGGCGGTCGCCGGGGACGTGGACCGGGCGACCAGCGAGCGGTTGTCGGCCATCGTCTCCGGGATGGCGAGCCTTGCCGCGGGCGCCGGCTCCAGCCACGGGCTCGGCCGGCTGAACAAGGTCATCGTGGACACCGAGGGCGGCTACCTGGTCATCATGGCGATGAGCGCCGGAGCCCTGCTCGGCGTGGTCGCCCAGCGGACCGCCTCGCTGGCCACCGTGGCCTACGAGATGGCCCTGTTCATCAACCGCATCAACGGGATCCTCAGCCCGCAACTGATCAACGAACTGAAGAACACGGTGCCGGGATGAGCCGCCCGACGCCGGCCGGGGGCGACGGGATACCGCCGCCCGACACTCCGGCCTACTTTCCGACGGGGTCCGGTGCTGCGGACCCCGCCGATCTCTACGGTGCGGACAAGGCGGCGGGACCGGCCGAGTCCGGGGACCCGTCCGCCGCCCTGGTGCGCCCCTTCGTCGGGCTCGTCGGTCCGATGGCCGGACCCGAGCCCGAGGCCGTCCCGGGGTCGGCGATCCGTCCCTTCCTGGTGACGGCCGGACGCACCGCGGGCGTGTCGGACCTCCCGATCGAGGCCCAGGTGGTGGTCACCGCAGCCGGTCGCGACGCCCGGCAGTGGCTGACCTTCGAGTACCGCGACATCGTCAGCCTCTGCGACGAGCCGCTGGCACTGGCCGAGATCGCCGCCCGGCTCAGCCTGCACCTGGGGGTGGCCCGCGTGCTGGTCGGGGATCTGGAACAGCACGGCATCGTCTCTACCTACCGCCCCGAGGCGGACTTCGACGTCGACACGATCCAGCGGGTGATCCATGGGCTCCGACTTCGCGGCTGAGCAGGCCGTCACGACACAGACGCCGCTGCGGCGGCCCCCGGTACCGGTGAAGATCCTGGTGGCCGGGGGGTTCGGCGTGGGCAAGACCACCGCGGTCGGGACGATCTCCGAGATCGCACCGCTGACCACGGAGGCGGCGATGACCTCGGCGGGGGTGGGCCAGGACGACGGCTCGCTGGTCCCGGGCAAGACCTCCACGACGGTGGCGATGGACTTCGGCCGGGTCACCATCGACGAGAGCGTGAAGCTCTACGTCTTCGGCACCCCCGGCCAGGACAGGTTCGGCTTCATGTGGGCCGATCTCGCGCAGGGCGCGCTCGGTGCGCTGGTCATCGTGGACGACCGGCGCATCGACGAGTGCTACGCCGCGGTCGACTACTTCGAGAAGCTCGGGCTGCCGTTCGTGGTCGGGGTGAACCGCTTCGACGGGGCGGCCGAGCGAGACCTGGAGGCCATCCGCTGGGCGCTGGCGGTGGCACCGTCGGTCCCGGTCGTGGAGTTCGACGCCCGCGAGTTCCGCTCGGTCCGGGACGCGGTTCTCGTCCTGCTGGAGGAGGCTCTGGCCAGGGCCCGGGCCCGGGCGAGGGGTGGTAGCGGCATGCTGGGCGATGCCCCTGCGGATCCAGGACGGTGACACGTGGAGGTCCGCGAACGGCTGGAACGCCTGCGCCGCAGGGCGGAACTGGAGCAGCGCCTGCTGTCCACCCAGGGCATCCCTGTCGCACCGCCGCCCGATCCGTCGAGCGCCCTGCCTGAGCTGTCGCCCGAGCTGCCGCGACGGCCCCTGTCCGGATGGGAGTTCGGGGACGGCGACGCCCTGCCTGAGCTGCCGCCAGATCCGCCGATCGCTCTGCCTGAGCCGTCGCCTGAGCTGCCGCCAGATCCGCCGATCGCCCTGTCAGAGTCGCCGTCCGAACTGCCACGGCGACCCCTGTCCGGATGGGAGTTCGGGGACGGCGACGCCCTGCCTGAGCTGTCGCCCGAGCTTCCGTCACGGCCCCTGTCCGGATGGGAGTTCGGGGACGGCGACGCCCTGCCTGAGCTGTCGCCCGAGCTTCCGCCACGGCCCCTGTCCGGATGGGAGTTCGAGGACGGCGACGGCGTGGGCTGGGCGTCGTTCCGCGACGGGGAGGTGACCGAGGAGGCGGCGACTGATCCGTCCCCGGAGTCCACACCCGCCGCCGACCTCCCCGATCACCAGGCCCGGCAGTGGCTCCCGTCGGCTCCGCCCTGGCCCGATCCCGAGGAGCCGGCGTTCGTGCCTGCAGTGCCCGCCGGCCTGCCGCCGGTGCCGCTGCAGGCACCTCCGCCCGGCTCAGCCGCGCCGGGGACGTCGGCCGAGGTTGCCGCAGGGCCGGAGCAGCCGCCGTCCCCGCTGGTCCAGGACGTGCTGACGGCCCTGCAGCCGGTGCTGGAGCGCCATCCGGGGCTGACCGTGGCGGTCTGGCCGCCCGGTGACGTCGCGACCGACCTGGCTTCGGCCGTGGTTCTGACTTTCGATGCCGCGGCCGGGCTGCGGCTGCTCACTCCCCGGCCCGCCCCGGGCGAGTACCACCGCGCCGGACCGGCGGCCCACCCGTCGGCGGATGATCCCCGGGCCGGCCGCAGCGTCGCCGCCGAACTGGCCTCGCTGCTGCGTGCGCGCGACCGAGGCGGGGCCGCCGACGACTGATCCGCGGGCGGGCACCGGGACCAGGGGAGCGGGACGGCTCCGCCAGGTCAGCCCGTGGCGACGATTCGGAACCCCTCGGCCAGGGCGCCCTCCGGCAGTCCGCCGGTCTGGGCGGTCCGGGTGCCCCAGGTGCGCAGGAGCGCTTCCAGGTCGTCCATGTGACCGGTCTGGCTCTGGTGGGCGTACAGGGCGTCGAGCTTGCGCGGGAACGTGGCGCCGATGTCGACGAAGTGGTCGGCGGCGGCGTCGGCCATCAGCCACAACTCCCGGACCACCCAGGGCTGCAGCCCTTCCTCGAGCAGTTCCGGATAGGCGAACGGGTTGCGGGCCGCCGGGTAGACCGCCCGCACGCAGGCCTCGCCGGCCGCCAGGTGGTCGGGGTGGCTCGCGCCGATCCGGTCCCAGTTCCGTTCCGGGGACTGGATGAGCATCCGGTCCGGACGGACCTGCCGGATCACCCGGACGATCTCCCGCTGCAACTCGTGGCTCGGCTCCAGCCAGCCGTCCCGGAACCCGTCCAGGAATCGGACGTCCTTGACCCCGATCGCCTCCGCGGCGGCCCGCTGTTCGGCCTCCCGGATCCCGGGCATGGCGTCCCGGGGAGTGTCGTCGAAGCCGCCCTGTTCACCACGGGTGCACAGCAGGTAGGTCACCGGGATCCCGGCGTCGACCCAGCCGGCGATCGTGCCGCTGGCACCGAAGTCGAGATCGTCCGGATGCGCGGCGACACAGAGGATGCGGGACACGTCGCAGTCGTCGAGGGGCACGGTGAGAGCCTAGGTGCCGGTCGGCCGGACGGCGCGGGGTGGGGTGGGGTGGGTCACAGGATTCCGGCGTGGACGGGGGTCAGGTTTCCCCCGCCCCCGCATCGGAGTAGGTCCGTTCCTTGAGGGAGTAGCCCGCTGCCAGCGCTCTGGCCCGCTTCCAGCGGCGGACCACTGCTCTGACCGCTGAGGGCTCGCCCCTGCTGGCCGGGGTGAGCCTCAGCCCTGCCCTGCAGGCACTGATTCGCGCCCCGAGCCGAAGGCGTGTCGACCCAGGGTCCGTACCCCATCGCGGTTGCCTGTGCCGATGGCCCTGGGCAGCAGGGTCAGGGCGTGCAGGCGAGAGGACAGGTGGAGTCGGGCCGTCTGTGCTGCGCGGTTCCAGCCCTGGTCCCGCAGCCTGTCGGCGACCTCCGCGAAGTAGGTCCGCTCCTCCTGGAAGCGACTCCCGGCGACCGCACGCGATGACGACACGCTGGCCAGGTGTCGGCGGTACTGGAAGCAGACCTCGTCGTCCACGACCATCGTCTCGCCTGCCTGGAGGAGGTCGATGACCAGTGCCAGGTCCTGGATCGTGGCCAGCCCGTCCCGGAACCCGGTGCCTTGCAGTGCCTTGGACCTCCAAGCCAGCGAAGGGAAGTAGAGCCAGTTGCCACGGAGCAGGCTGACGGCGAGATCCTCGCCCCCCAGTTCCAGCGTGCCGCTGAAGCGCGGGGCGTAGAGACGGCGCTTGGCTTCGTCGACCAGGGTCCGGGTGGGTCGGCCCTGGCTGTCGATCACCTCGACTCCGGGCTGGATGATCCCGGCGTCAGGGTGGGCGGCATGGAGTCGGCGGATTACCGCGACGTAGTTCGGCAGCAGCAGATCGTCGCACCCGAGCAGCACGGCACGGTCGGCCTCGACCAGGTCCACGCAGCGCTGGAAGTTCCGGTTGATCCCGAGATTGGTCTCGTTGCGCAGATACCGGACCCGGTTGTCCCCGAGGTCGGCGAACCAGGTTGCGACCGTGGGGTCCGGGTAGTGGTCGTCGACCACTGTCAGTCGCCAGTTCGGATCCTCCTGGGCGATCACGCTGCCGACAGTGGCTTGCAGGAGCCCGACGTCCCCGTAGAAGGGCAGCATGAGGTCGATGACGTCCCACCGTGCGTGATCCACGGGGGCATGCTAGCTCCGGGGATCGGGGGGTCCTCACGCTGGGAGGTTCCCGGGGTGGATCCGTCCCGTCCGTCTGCGTTTGCGGTGCCCACGGATGGGTCGCAGTGGCGTTCACCTGGGCGCTTGCTGCGGGTCGTGCCTTTCCGTCCCCTTTTGGTGACAGCCGCCTGCCTCATTCGATGTCATCCATCTGTGTCACCTATGCGTCTGCTTGATGAGGCGGCCGACGGAACTCGGCCGGCCCGGCCGGCCGGCCGCCCGTGGAGGTGAACGGCGATGATCAGGTGGCAGCTCCTGCGACGGGCGGCCCAGCGGCCGGCCGGCCCGGAAAGAATCGGCCGGAGGTGGACCGGGAGGGCTCTGGCCCTGCTGGTCGTGGCGGCTCCGGTGGCGGTGCTGGCCCCGAGCGCGGCGCAGGCGTCGGGCCCGGCGGCCGTGGCGGTGCCGTCCTGCGGGATCACCTGGGGGTCACTGGAGAAGACGGTGACCACATCGGTTCCGCCGACCGTGAACTCCGTGGTCCGCGGGGTGCGGGCCGGCCGGCACGACTGCTACGACCGGCTGGTGATCGACCTGTCCGGTCCGGTGTCGACGGTCCGGGTGTTCTACACCGCGCAGGTGCGGATGGACGGCTCGGGGCTGGCCGTCCCGCTGCGCGGCGGTGCGAAGCTGCAGATCGTGGTGTCGGCGCCGTCGTACGACGCGGCGTACCGCCCGACGTACCGCCCGGCGAACCCCCGGGAACTGGTCGCGGTGACCGGTTACCGGACCTTCCGGCAGGTGGCCTCCGCGGGCTCCTTCGAGGGGTGGTCGACCTTCGGGCTCGGGGTCCGGGCCCGGCTGCCGATGCGGGCGCTGCTGCTGCCGGGACCGGGGACGGGTGCCCGGCTGGTGGTCGACGTGGCGCACCACTGGTGAGGCGGGAACTGGACGAAGATCGCCCGCAGCGGTGATCGTGGCCGGGCCGGGAACCTCGACGGGTCCCCGGCCCGGCCCGCATCCGGCTCGTTCGGCGTCATGCCCGGCCCCGGTCCGGCCCGTGTTCGGCCGGAGGTCGGACCCCTGGCGGTGCCGATGCCGCCCGAGCTGTCGCGGCCGGGACGTAGGCTGGTCCG
>DASTGO010000431.1:0-13714 GCA_035719045.1 Kineosporiaceae bacterium
ATCCCGTCTCGGCAACGAACGTTCGTGAGACACCCGAGCCGATCATGCACCACCGCAGGAGTAACCAGCCCCCCGGAGCCCGTCAACCGTGCTCTCGTCGCTAGCGCAACTCCTTCACGAGACCGCGTGATGCTGCAGCCATAGACCATGATCAAGCTTGGGTGATCAGCCGTTGTGGGTCGCCGAAGCTGTACTCGTACACCGCCACAGCGGAAACCTTCTCGGCATACTCGATGACATGGTCATCCTGGTCGTAGACCCACGTCTGATGGTGAAGTACGGGGTGACCTGTGGGGATGCCCAACAAGCCTGCTTCCTCACTTGTGGACGAGGACGCGCCCAAGTGGTCGCGACCATAGGTAGCGCAACGACCTGTGGCTTGCTCCACGTGTACGAAGAGGGAGGTAGGTACACCCAACTGGTCCAAGGCCAGTAGCGCAGGGATGCGGCCGGCCAGACTCGCCGGCCACCAGCTCGTGATCGTGCCCACCGCGGTCTCTCCTCGATAGAGGATCCCCCGGCGCCGCACGACGTCCGCGCCGGGGCGGATCGCCAGCTCGCGGGCGACACCCTCCGGAGCACCAGTCACCTCGGCGACGGAAATCACCGTACGGTCGCCCAGCGTGGGGGCAGCGACCGACACAGGCAGGGCCCTGTCCACCACCGTCCCGCCGCGTCCGGGCCTTGTCCGGACGATGCCCTCATCCCGGAGCAGAGCGATGGCCCGTTCCGCGGTCTTGGCCGCAACCTGCCAGTCGGCTGCTATCTCACGGGTCGACGGTAGACGCTCTCCCTGCCGTAGATCGCCAGACAGGATCTGGGCACGGAAGTACTCCGCTATCCGACGGGACGGCGAATCCCCGGGGTCCGGCACCGATGTCCTCCCTTCGTTGCCCACAGCCAGGCTAGAGCCGAGACAGCCCGCCCCGGCCCTCCGCACGATCTCCGCACAGACACCCGTATCCGGCCGCTCCTGGCCGGTGATCACCGGACACATGCGCAACGGCCCCTGACCGGCGTTTCCGCTGGTCAGGGGCCGTTCCTGCTGGGTGTGGCGGGTGTAGGGTTCGAACCTACGTAGGCTGAGCCGACGGTTTTACAGACCGCTCCCTTTGGCCACTCGGGCAACCCGCCGTGCTGTCGGGGGCCCCGGAGGAACCCCAACCGCGGATGCGAGGATAGCAAGCCCGGGCGGATTCGCGTAAACGAGGCGCCACAGCGGGCCTACGGGTCCCCCGGCGGAGCAATGGATCATGTGTGAGAGCGAGAGGGGCAGCGCCGTGGCCGGCGATTCGTCGTTCGACATCGTGAGCAAGGTCGACCGGCAGGAGGTGGACAACGCCCTCAACCAGGCGGTCAAGGAGGTCTCCCAGCGGTACGACTTCAAGGGAACCGACGCCTCGATCGCCTGGACGGGCGAGCGGATCCTGATGCGGGCCAACAGCGAGGACCGGGTCAAGGCCGTCCTGGACGTCTTCGAGACGAAGCTGATCAAGCGGGGCGTGTCGCTGAAGTCGTTGGACACCGGGGAGCCGAAGCCGTCCGGCAAGGAGTACCGGATCGAGGCCGACCTGAAGGAGGGCCTCTCCCAGGAGAACGCGAAGAAGATCAGCAAGATCATCCGGGACGAGGGGCCGAAGGGCGTCAAGGCCCAGATCACTGGGGACGAACTGCGCGTCTCGAGCAAGAGCCGCGACGACCTGCAGGCCGTGATCGCGCTCCTCAAGGGAGCGGACCTCGACGTGGCCCTCCAGTTCGTCAATTACCGGTAAGCAGCCCTGGATCTCAGGCCCGGCCGCACCACCCGGATCAGCCGGGTGGTGCGGCCGGGGCCGGACGGGTCAGTCGCGCGGGTGTGTGCCGCCCGGGGCGACGACCCAGGAGTCGTTGCCCGCGAACAGCTTCGCCAGGTCGGCCTTCGCGGCTTCCTCGGCGCCGGCGACCTGGTGGGTCATCAGCTCCTCGTACGTCGGCAGCTCGACGTCGCGCAGCACCCCGATCGGGGTCAGTCGCGGGTCGTCGTCACCGAGCCGGCTGAGCGCGAACGCGTACGACGGGTCGGGGCGGGTGGGGTCGTGGATGATCACGCCCGGGTCGTCGTCGGCGACGTTCTTCTTCGTGGCCAGCCCGAACCCGTCCGGGTCGTGCACCACCGCCGACGTGCCGCCGGGACCGAACCTCAGCGGCTGCCCCGCGGTCAGCTCGACGGTCCACTCCCCGCGCGACTCCGGCTTGGTGAGCAGGTCGAACGCCCGGTCGTTGAAGATCTCGCAGTTCTGGTAGATCTCGATGAACGCCGCACCCTGGTGCGCCGCCGCCGCCCGCAGCACGGAGGTCAGGTGGGCACGGTCCGAGGCCAGGGTGCGCGCGGCGAAGGTCGCCCCGGCGCCGATGGCCAGCGACAGCGGGTTGAACGGGTAGTCGATCGAGCCCAGCGGGGACGTCTTGGTGACCTTCCCGAACTCCGACGTCGGCGAGAACTGCCCCTTGGTCAGCCCGTAGATCCGGTTGTTGAACAGCAGGATCTTCAGGTTGACGTTGCGGCGCAGGGCGTGGATGAGGTGGTTGCCGCCGATCGACAGGGCGTCCCCGTCACCGGTCACCACCCAGACCGACAGATCCGGCCGGGACACCGCCAGGCCCGTCGCGATCCCCGGCGCACGACCGTGGATCGAGTGCATCCCGTAGGTGTTGAGATAGTAGGGGAACCGCGAGGAGCAGCCGATCCCGGAGATGAAGGCGTACTTCTCCCTCGGGATCCCCAGTTCGGGCAGGAAGCTCTGCACCGCGGCGAGGATCGCGTAGTCCCCGCATCCGGGGCACCAGCGGACCTCCTGGTCGGTCTTCAGGTCCTTGGCCGTCAGCACCGAGGCCCGGGTCCGGGAGCCCTCGGCCACCTCCGCGTCGACCGGGCGGGAAACCCGTCCGGCGCCGTTCGAGCTCGCCACCGCGTTCTGCTCCGTCATCGCCCGATCACCTCCGTCAGTGCCTCGACCAGCTCGTCCGCGCGGAAGGGCAGGCCGCGCACCTGCGTGTAGCTGACGACGTCGACCAGGTACTCCGCCCGCAGCAGCCTGGCCAGCTGACCGAGGTTCAGCTCCGGCACGATCACCTTGTCGTAGCTGCGCAGCACGTCGGCGGTGTTGCGCGGGAACGGGTTGAGGTGACGCAGGTGCGCATGTGCCACCGTGGCCCCCTGCCGGCGCATCCGCCGGCACGCGGCCGCCACCGGGCCGTACGAGGAACCCCAGCCGAGCACCAGCGTCCGGGCGGTCTCCCCGTCCGGGCCCGGGGGATCGTCCACCTCCAGCAACGGGATCGTCCGCTCGATCGCCGCCACCTTGGCCGCCCTGGTCCGGACCATGAGGTCGTGGTTGTCCGGGTCATGCGACACCGTCCCGGCGCCGTCGAGCTTCTCCAGACCGCCGATCCGGTGCTCCAGGCCCGGCGTCCCCGGGATCGCCCACGGCCGGGCCAGGGTCTCGGGGTCGCGCAGGAACGGCAGGAACGTCCCGTCCGGCCCGTTGGGTTCGGTGGTGAAGGTGACCGGGAAGTCCGGGAGTTCGTCCAGGTCGGGGATCCGCCACGGCTCCGAACCGTTGGCCAGGTTGCCGTCCGTCAGCATGATGACCGGCGTCCGGTAGGTGGTGGCGATCCGGACCGCCTCCAGGGCCGTGTCGAAGCAGTCCGCCGGGGACCGGGCCGCCAACACCGCCACCGGGGCCTCGCCGTTGCGCCCGTACATCGCCTGCAACAGGTCCGCCTGCTCGGTCTTGGTCGGCAGGCCGGTGCTCGGGCCGCCGCGCTGCACGTTCACGATCACCAGCGGCAGTTCCAGGGTCACCGCCAGGCCGATCGCCTCGGACTTCAGCGACAGTCCGGGGCCGGAGGTCGTGGTCACGCCCATCGCCCCGCCGAAGGAGGCCCCGATCGCCGAGCACACCCCGGCGATCTCGTCCTCCGCCTGGAACGTGGTGACGCCGAACCGCTTGTGCCGCACCAGGTCGTGCAGGATGTCGGTCGCCGGGGTGATCGGGTAGGACCCGACGAACAGCCGCAGCCCGGCCTGGCGCGCCCCCGCCAGCAGCCCGTACGAGGTCGCCACGTTGCCCGAGATGCTGCGGTACCGGCCCGGTGCCACCGTCGCCGGGGCCACCTCGTAGGCGACCGCGAACAACTCGGTGGTCTCGCCGTAGTTGTACCCGGCCCGGAACGCCGCCTGGTTCGCCTGCGCGATCAGGGGCTTCTTGGCGAACTTCTGTTCGAGGTACGTGATCGTGGGTTCGACCGGCCGCTGGTACATCCAGCTCAGCAGGCCCAGGGCGAACATGTTCTTCGCCCGCTCGCCCTCCTTGCGGGTCACGTCGATCCCGGTGAGGCTACTCACGGTCAGCGACGTGATCGGAACCGCGTGGAGGTCGAACGACTCCAGGGACTGGTCCTCCAGCGGGTTGCTCGCATAGCCCGCCTTGGACAGCCCGCGCCTGGAGAACTCGTCGACGTTCACGATGATGATCGCCCCGGGCCGCAGGTCGTGCAGGTTCGCCTTCAGGGCCGCCGGGTTCATCGCCACCAGGACATCCGGCGGGTCGCCCGCGGTGAGCACGTCATGGTCGGCGAACTTCAGCTGGTAGGACGAGACTCCCGCGATCGTCCCGGAGGGGGCCCGGATCTCCGACGGGTAGTTGGGCAGCGTCGAGAGGTTGTTGCCCAGGGCCGCCGTCTGCGCGGTGAACCTCTCCCCCGTCAGCTGCATCCCGTCGCCGGAGTCCCCGGCGAACCGGATCACCACCTGATCGACCTGTTGGATCTGTTTCACCATGGCGCGACCGTCCCTCTCCTGTCACCCCGGCCGGTACGGCCGCTGTCCGACTGCCGGCTGCTCACGTCACGCCATCGAGCCATGGCGCCACGCAGGCCCCTGACATGCTCCACCGCCGCCGCCACCTGCTCGGCCGCCCGCCGGACCTCGGTCTCGGTGGTCGGCCTCCCCAGGCTGAACCGCAGGCTCTCCAACGCCTCGGTGCGGGACAGCCCGGTGGCCAGCAGGACATGCGACGGCTCATCGGATCCGGAGTCGCAGGCAGACCCCGCGGACACCGCCACCTCGGGCAGACAGGTCAGCACGGCGTCGGCGGGGGCACCGGCGAAACGCAGGTTCAGGGTGTTCGGCAGACCGCCCCTCGGCCGCCCGTCGGCGTTGACGGGACCGTTCACCCCTACGGCGGGAAGACGCTGGACCAGCAGGTCGTACAGCAGTCGGCGCAGTCGGGTCAGCCGGCGCGCGTCGGCGCGCAGCCGGGCGGCGGCCAGTTCGGCCGCGGCACCCAGGCCGACGATCCCGGGGGTGTTGAGCGTCCCCGGGCGCACCCCACGCTCCTGCGACCCACCCACGACCACCGGGGTGAGCCGCGTGAGCACGTCACGACGAGCCACGACGGCACCTACCCCTTTGGGTCCGTAGATCTTGTGTCCGGACAGGACAGCCAGGTCCACCTTCCAGTCATCCAGGGCCAAGCGGACCTTACCTACGGCCTGCGTGACGTCACTCAGGACCAAGGCCCCGGCATCGTGCGCTAGGCGGCTGATTGTTCGCAGGTCGTTGAGGGCCCCCGTCTCGTTGTTCGCGGCCATCACCACCACCAGGGCGACGTCGCTGTCGAGCAGGGCACGCAGGTGGTCGAGGTTGAGGGAACCGTCCCGGTTCACGCGCACCACGGCCGGCAACCCGCGCCCGCCCGCGGTGGCCACCCGGCAGGCCTCCAGCACCGCCTTGTGCTCGCCCGCCCCGACCAGCACCCGGCTGCGGCCGGGGGTCGGCACCAGCCCGCCGAGCAGCCCGCGGACGCCCAGGTTCGCCGCCTCGGTCGCCCCACCGGTGAACACGACGCCGTGACCAGGTGCACCGACCGCCTCCGTCACCTGACGACGGGCCGACTCCACCCGGTCGGCCACGGCCCGGCCGCTGCCGTGGGTGCTCGCGGGATTGGCGAACTCCTCGGTGAACAGCGGCAGCATGGCCGCCAGCACCCGCGGATCCACCGGAGTGGTGGCGTTGTAGTCCAGGTAGATCATGCTGCGGGCACGGTGACCGCCGGGTCGCAGTCGGGGCAGCCGGCCCGGCGGGGGACAGCTGCGGTCCGGAACTCCATCGACCACAGGTCACCGAACAGCAGACGGCCGGCCAGTGGCGTCCCGGCGCCGGTGACGAGCTTGACCACCTCGGCCGCAGCCAGGCAGCCGGCCGTCCCGGCGACGGCACCGAGCACCCGGAACCCCAGCGGCCGCCAGTCGGCATCCGCCACCGGGAACAGGCAGCGCCAGCAGGCCCCACCCGGCAGGCTGGTCATCACCTGCAGGTGCACCCCGTCCATCGCGGAGACCACCTCGGGCACGCCGAGCGCCCGGCACAGCCGGTTCAACAGGTACCGCTCCGGGAAGTTGTGCCGGGCGTCCACCACGACGTCGGCACCGGCCATCAGCTCGGGCACCGCGGGGTGGTCCAGCGGCAGGTCATGGCCGGACACCTCCACGTCGGGGTGGTGCGCGGTGAGGGTGCGGACCGCGGCCCGCACCCTCGGCAGGCCCAGGTCCTGCGGCCGCATCAGGGTCTGCCGGTTGAGGTCCGGCTCCTCCAGCGGTCCGGGGTGGACCAGGACCAGCCGCCCGACCCCGGCCGCCGCCAGGTAGGTCGCGACCGCTCCCCCCACCCCGCCGATCCCGGCGACCAGCACACGTGCCCGCCGTAGCCGGGTCTGCTCGGCCGGGCCGATCCCGTCCAGTCCGAGCTGCCGGTCGTACCGCCGGGTCACCGGCCCGTCCGGCGCAGGGCCGGTCATGCCACCAGCTCCACCCGCTCGATCTGCGGCACGTCCCCGACGACCACGCGTTCCACCAGGCCGGCCAGGGTGAGCAGTGCCGCTGAGCAGCCTGAACAGGCTCCGGTCAGCGCCACCTGCGCCACCCCACCGGTGACGGCGACCAACTCGACGTCCCCGCCGTCGGCCAGCAGCACCGGCCGGATCCGTTCGATCGCCGCCAGCACCGCGGCCACCAGCTCCGTCGGGCCCGAAACCCCGTGCCCGCCAGGCGGCACGGGCGGCCGGCCCGGGACGGGACGCTGCCGGGGCGGACGGGCCGGCAGGTCGACGGTGAAGCCCTCGGCCGAGGGCGACGCCACGAAGTCGATCCGCATTCCGTCCAGCCGGGCGGCATGCGAACCCGGCACGTACACGTCGAACCCGTTGCGCGGCAGGACCAGATCACCCGGATGCGGTGCCGGGGCCAGGCTCAGGCGCAGACGCCCGGGCCCGTCGCCATCCGGGCGGGGGCTGACCCGCAACCCGTAGTTGTCCCCCTCGGCGGTGGCCAGCAGGGACCGGATCCGCCGGGAGGCCCGCGGGGTGAGGTCGACCCGGATCGTGGACCGGGGACCCGTGCGCGGCAACGGGGACGTCCAGGCGGTCACGACGCCACCTCCAGCTCCCCGGCAACCGGCGAACCGCCGGTCTGCGAACGGGCGGACAACGCGCCCGGGGACAGCGCGTCCGCAGCCGGCCCGCTGCCGGTCGACGTGCCCGCCGCCAACGTGCCCGCCGCCAGGACGCCCACGGCGAACCGGGCACCGGCGGCAGCGACGGCGACGGCGATCTCCTCGTACACCTCGACCGCCTCGATCCCGGCCGCGGCCAACGCCCGGCGCGGCTGCGCCCCCACCCGGCTGCACAGCACGGCCACGCAGTCCGACAGCAGTTCCACGGTGCGCTCCAGCACGGAACGGTCGTCGTCGCAGTCACCCGGGCCGTGACAGTACCGGGACACGCTGCGGATCCCGGCCAGCCGGGCCCAGCCCGGCGCCGCCTCGTAGACGCTGAACTCCTGGGCGTGCCCGAAGTGCTGGTCGACCAGCCCGCCACCGCTGGTGGCCACCGCGACCAGGACGGTCCGCCCCGGTCGCTGTCCCGGCTCCCCGGTGACGCCGTGGGCTGCCCGCCGCCGCCGCGCCTGCGCCCGGTCCCGCTCGATCCGGGCATGCGCCTCCCGGCGGCCGGCCAGGTCGTAGGGCACCGCGTCGGGGTCGAGGTCGCCCAGACCGGCGAACTCCTCGCCGCGGTCCTCCCCGAGCAGGCCGACGGCATCCGCACGGCACTGTCGGCAGTGCCGCATCAGGCCCATCGACCCGGTGCCGGTCCCCGGTCCACCCGGTGCGGACAGCTCCTCGCAGCGGCGCTGCAGGGCCAACAGCTCCTGCGGGGACGGCCCGCGGATCCCGGCCAGCCCGAACACCGTCCCGTGCTCAGGGGCGGACACCAGCGGCATCACGTTGTGCAGGAACGCTCCCAGCTCCCGGACCGTCCGCGACACCTCGACCAGATGCTCGTCGTTGATCCCGGGGATCAGCACCGAGTTGACCTTGCACAGGATCCCCCGGTCCCGCAGGGCGGCGATGCCCTCCAACTGCCGCTGCGACAGCCTCCGGGCGGCCTCCACCCCCGTGTACCGCTTGCCACCCATGGTGATCCACGGGTAGATCCGGGCCCCGATCTCCGGGTCGGTCATGTTCACCGTGACCGTCACGTGGTCCACCCCGAGGGCGGCGATCCGGTCGACGTGGTCCGGCAGGGCCAACCCGTTGGTGGACAGGCAGAGCGTGAGGTCCGGAGTGTGGCGGGACAGCAGTTCCAGGGTGCCCAGGGTCCGCCGGGCGTTGGCCAGCGGCTCCCCTGGGCCGGCGATCCCGACCACGCTGAGCTGGGGCACCTTCCCGGCCACCTGTTTGACCTTGGCCAGCGCCTGCTCGGGAGTGAGCAGGGCACTGGTCACCCCGGGCCGGGACTCGTTGGCGCAGTCGAACTTCCGGTTGCAGTAATGGCACTGGATGTTGCACCCCGGCGCGACCGGCACATGCATCCGGGCGTAGTACCGGTGCGCCTCCTGGCTGTAGCAGGGATGGCTGGCCACCCGGGCGGCCAGCGCCGGATCCAGCCCGGACGAGGATGTGCCGCAGCTGCTCGTGCTGGCGCAGCCGCGGGCCGGTGCCGGCTGCGGGTCGGGCCGGCGCGGCAGCAGGGTCAGCGGAACGGTCATGCCTCACCCCCAGTTGGTACGGCGGGGCCGGGGGTGCGCTCCAGTTCGCGCTCCAGGCAGCCGACCAGCCGGCCGTTGCCGAAGGCCACCGCGTAGACGATGTGTTCCTGCAGGTAGACGCCGATGTCCACGATCTGCCCGAGGGTCCCTGCCGGGACCAGGACCTCCCCGACGGTCACCGCCGGATCCGGGAAGGTGCCGTCCTGCCGCAGCGGGGTCAACGACGGCCGAGACGGCTCCGGCCGCACCGCTCCCGGATCAGTCCTCGGCACGGGCCACCTCCGGATGCCGCCGGACCAGGGCGATCCCGGCCTCGACGAGCCGGTCCCCGCGCCGGGCCAGGGCGTCCAGGTCGGGGAAACCGAACCGCTGGGCATCTCGCAGCACGTCCGACACGACGATCAGCCGTCCCGCGAACACCAGCGCCCGGCCGAACCCCTCGTGACTGAGGTCGACGACGGCGCCGGTCATCACCCCGGACTGCTTCTCGATCCCGACCGCGACCGCCTGGTAGAAGGACCTCAGCCGGCCCTGCGTGGCGGGTTCGACATCGCAGTTGACCGGAATCCGCAGCCGCTGGGCCGCGGGGACCACCAGTGGGCGCAGCAGGTGCTCGTCGGGGAAGCGGTCGAAGCGGCCGTAGGCGTCCCCCGCCCGCAACTGGTCGGCCAGATCCCGCAGGAAACCGGTGGCCCGCACCGGGGGCTGCGGCGCCGGCTGCCCGGCGGGGGATCCCGTGCCGGTGCCACCGGTCGGCCCGCCGGCCAGATCCAGGGGGACCTCGGCAGGGCCGGGGCTCACGCCGGGCTCCAGACCGGCGTAGCCGGGTCGTGCCGGCGCAGTACCTTGCGCAGCCAGGGCGGCGGGCTGCCCTGCAGGACGTCCTGCAGGCGCAGGACGAGGTCGGCGACGGCCGTCCCCTCAGGCACCTTCACCGGCATCAGCCCGGCATTGACCACCCGGGCGGCCGCCGTGCCCCCGATCGCCGCGATGTGGACGATGGCGCAGTCGCGCACGGCATCCAGCCTGGCCTCGATCTTGCCGTCCTCCTCCCCGGGGACGGCGGGCAACTCCCGGATGGCGGCCAGCCGGGCGTGGCCGGCGTCGAACTCGTAGACGTCGAACCGTCGGCACCAGCCGAAGTGCTGGTCCACCGCGGTCCCGTCGGCGGTGGCGAAGGCGATCCTCAGCACGTCATCTCCTCTCGGGGTCGGTCAGGGCGGGGTCGGTCAGGGCGGGCTCGGTCAGGGCAGGCTCGGTCAGGGCAGGCTCGGTCAGGGCAGGGTCGGCGTGGTGGGCGCGCTCGAGCAACCGGTTGGCGGCCTCGACCAGGAAGGCGGTCCCGGCCCGGTACCCGCTGATCCCGCGCAGGGCGGTCCCGAGCCTGTCGTGCACCGGGATCCCGCAGGGCAGGTGGGCTGCCCCGAGCTCGGCGGCGACCCGGCCCGCATGGCTGGACCCGACGACCAGCTCGGCACCGGCCTCCCGGGCCCGCTCCCGCAGATCCTCCAGGTCGCCGACCACCACCTCCTCGCACGGCACCTCGGCCAGCAGGGCGTGCGGGGTCGGGGCGACCGCGGCCACCACCTCCGCTCCGACCCCGGCCAGCAGGGCGGCGACCCCGGCCAGATGTTCCGGCTCCGCGGCGATCGCGATCCGGCGCCCGCCGAGCACGAGGTGGGCGTCCAACAGGGTGTCGGCGAACCGGGACCGCCAGCGTCGGACCTCCTGCGGCGCAACGGTTCCGCCCAGCTCGGCCAGCTCCCGGACGAAGCCGTCGACAGCCTCGGTCCCGGCCAGATGCGCTCGCGTCACCACCTCGGCACCGGTCAGCGACGCGAGCCCGGCGGCAGCAGCGGCAGCAGTCACCCCGACGGCGTGCACCACCGGCGCTTCCCGCAGCGACCCCAGCCCGGCCGTCGTGGTGCCGCCGGTGGTGAGCGGGGACCAGCCGTCGGCCAGATGCCCGTCCAGGGACCCCGACAGGTCCGGGACCAGGACGGGTCGCAGCCCGAAAGCCGAGACCAGCCAGGCGATCTCGTCCAGGTCGGCCGCGGTGAGGCTGACCCCGGCCAGCACCGGCAGGACCGGACCGCCACCGTCCCGCCCGGGCCCGGGAACGCCACCGCCCGATCCGGCGATGCCACCGGCG
This sequence comes from Kineosporiaceae bacterium, assembly GCA_035719045.1. Classification (GTDB taxonomy): domain Bacteria; phylum Actinomycetota; class Actinomycetes; order Actinomycetales; family Kineosporiaceae; genus DASTGO01. Next base: position 11,240 of record DASTGO010000431.1, read on the forward strand.
GATCCGGGAAGCCCAGTCGGCCGGGGAACCCCGCCGCCGGCCCCACGACCATCGGCCGCGGACAGTCCGGGCGGAGGCCAGACGGGTGCCTGCACGACCTGCGTGACCAGCGCCGTCAGCGCCGTCGACCAGCCCTCGGACAGTCCGCCGACGAAGTCCGGGGTCGACGCCGCCACGACCAGGGGCCCTCCCCCGCCGGTACGCCTGCGGTAACCGTCCATCACGCCGTCCAGATCCTCCCCGGACGCCTCGACCAGCCCCGTGCTGAGCACGCCGATCACCTGCGGGGACAACGCCTGCGTGATGGTGTCCAACGCGGCGTGCAGGTGGGGCGCCGGACCGAGCACGGCCGGCACCTCGGTGACGGCCGTGCTCTGCATCGGGACCGGCTCCCGGAAGTGCCTGGTCAGCAGCGCCTTCGCGAAGGCCGCGCAGCCCTGCGATCCGTGCAGCACGGGAATCGACCGGTCCAGCCCCAGGAAGACCAGGGCACCCCCCAGCGGCGCGCTCAGCTTCACCGGGTCCATCGCGGACCGGTGCCCGCTGCCGACCACCCGCGCCATCAGGCCGCCCCCTCGGGGGCATCCCACGGAGCCGGTGCCCGCACCGTGTCCCAGACCGGGTTGTGCAGGGCGAGATCCAGCTGGCGGGCCAGCTGGACGATGCCCGGGTACCCGGCCAGCGGCACGTGCCGTTCCTGGTTGACGTCCAGGAAGGGGATGCGGGCCTTCAGCGCGGTGTACTGGTTGCGCCCGCCCGCGATCAGGATGTCGGCCCCGAGTTCCTCGACCAGGCGCAGCAGCTCGCGGGGGTTCCCCTCCCGGATCACCCGGCCGCCGGGGCCGAGCAGCCCGACCATCTTCTCGACGTCGTCCTCGGTGCTCTTGGTGGCCCCCGAGGCGACCACCTCGATCCCGACGTCCTGCAGGGCCGAGACCATCGACCAGCTCTTGACCCCGCCGGTGTAGAGCACCGCGCGCCTGCCGGCCAGCCGCCGCCGGTACGGGGCCAGCTGCCGGACCGCACGCGCCTGCTCGACGGCGATCACCTGCTCGATGCGCTCGGCGATCCCGTCCACCGGCAGCAGCCGGCCGAACCCGCGCAGGCTGTCCGCCATCGCCCGCAGCCCGTAGAAGCTGCCCTCGAACCAGGGAATCCCGTACCGCTCCTGCAACCCCCGGGCCAGCGGCAGCAGAGCGCGCGAGCAGACCACCATCGTGGCCCGGGCCCGGTGCGCGGCGGCCACGTCGGCGTAGCGGGAATCCCCGGTGATCCCGGCCAGCACCCGGATCCCGGCCGCCCGCAGCGTGGGCAGCACCTCCCACAGCTCGCCCGCGATGTTGTACTCCCCGACCAGGTTGACGTCTGCGGGGGTGCTCACCTCGGGCTCCCGCGTGCCGATCACATGCTCCAGCAGGGCGTTGCCGGCGAGCTTGTTGCCGAGGTTCTTGCTGCCGGCGAAGCCCGGCGCGTGCACGGGGACCACCGGCAGGCCGGTCGCGCGGGCGGCCGCGGCGCACACCGCGTCCAGGTCGTCCCCGGCCAGTGCCGTGACGCAGGTGGAGTACACGAAGACCGCGGCGGGCCGGTGCCGGGCGGCGACCTCCAGCACCGTGTCGTACAGCTTCTGCTCCCCGCCCAGGACCAGTTCGGTCTCGGACAGGTCGCTGGTGAAGCCGTGGCGGAACAGCTCCCGGCCGGCTGAGGACCGGGTTCCCCTGCCGTCCCAGGAGTTCCCGGCACAGGCGATCGGCCCGTGCACGACGTGGGCGACGTCCGACACCGGGGCCAGGGTGATCATCGAGCCGTCGAAGGAGCAGCCGCCGGCGGCGCTGCCCGGCGTGGGAGCCGGGCAGCCCGCCCTGCGTTCCGCGGCACCCTTGCCGCGGTTGTGCTCGCAGCCCGGTTCCTCGAAGACCCCTGCCGCGGCAACGCTCTTCACACCTGCACCGAACACGACCGGCCTCAGCGGACGACGTCGAAGCTGTGGTCGGGCGTGGTGCGGTCCAGCTCCTCCAGGACCGTGTTGACCAGCTGGGTGAGCAGCCAGATCCCGCCGCCGTAACCGACGATCGGGAACCGGTGCAGGTGGTGCCGGTCAAAGATCGGAAAACCCACCCGCACCAAAGGAATCCCCGCCTCGCGGGACAGGTGCTTCAGGTACGAGCTGCCGATCAACAGGTCGACCGGCTCGGTGAACACCAGGGATCGCAGGTGCCACAGGTCCTTGCCCGGCCAGACCGTCGCCGCATGCCCGAACGGGCTGGCCGCCAGCACCTCCCCGGCCCGGGAGGCGAAGGCCTCGTCCCCGTTGGTGCTGAGCACGTGCACGGGGATGGCCCCGAGCTCGAGCAGGAACCCGGTCAGGGCGACCACCAGGTCGGGATCCCCCGCGATCGCGACCCGCTTGCCGTGCAGGTAGGCGTAGGAGTCTGCCATCGCGTCGAGCAGCCTGCCGCGCTCGGCGGTGACCTC
>DASTGO010000432.1:0-3903 GCA_035719045.1 Kineosporiaceae bacterium
CACAGGCCACGGCCGAGGAACGCCCGGCACCGGCCTCGCTGGCCAACATCACCGATGAAGGGCAGCGGATCCCCCGCCAGACCTCGCAGATGCGCCGGCAGTCCGAGCAGCACCCGGCCGAGACGGGACCGGCCCCGGACGTGATGCCGGCAGCACCCGCGGCGGCGATCGCCGCAGCCGCGCCCGACGCCCAACAGCAGCGGGTGAGCCCGACCCTGACCCAGGTCCTGGTCGACCTGTCGCATCCCCAGCCCGGATCCCGCCAGCAACGGGTCCTGTACAGCGTGCAGGCCACACGAGACAGCGCCTGGGCCGTGTTCGCCCCCGGCCACCCCGAACCCCTGGCCATCCGCCCATCGCGCGAGCAGGCCGAAACCTGGGCGCTGCAACTGGCCCGCACCGGCACCCCACCGACCACCCCGGCCCACCGCACCGACACCACCACCGCCCACCACGGTGACGACGAGCCCACCACACCACCCGCACCGCCCGCCCTGGCACCCTCCCGACGTGAACCCGCTCCCGGGCCCGACCAAGACGACATCCACGCCCCCGAACCCGGATCCGCGCCCCAGCCCGAGGACCCCGAGCCGCAGGCCGACGACCCAGCAGGCCCACCAACACGCCCCGACAGCGCGCCAGGACCAGACGACCTCCCGGCCCTCGATGCGGCCCCGGCCCCAGGCCCCCAGGCCGACGCAACGGAACCGGGTCAGCGACTGCCGACCGGGCGAGTGACGATCACCGGCACCATCACCTCGATCCGGGACGAGCCGAACCACCACGCCTACAACGCCACGACGTGGAAGACGCTGATCACCGCCCCCGCCGGGTGGCGGGTGTGGATGACTCTGCCCGGCCACCTGATCCAGACCGCGATGGCCGAACAGGACCAGGCCCGCCAGGCGAACACGGGCGGCCCGTTCGTCCCCTGGACCCACTACCTGGAAGGGCGGACGATCACGGTCACCGTCACCGTGAAGCCCTCCGGGAAAGACCCCCAGTTCGGATTCGGGAAGTCCCCGACCAAGGCTGTGCTGGGCCCTCCGATCACCGAGACCGCCCCACCAGGGTCGGCCCCGCAACCGAGCCCGGCAGCCACCCAAGATCCCGCGGTCCTAGACCGGACCCGCCAGCCGCAGGAAAGCATTGAGGATCTGCCGCCCGAACCGCCCCGACCGCACGTGCCCGCAGGACAGGACGGAACCCAGGCCCGTACCGAGGAAGGCACCGATGAGGCCACCGGCCCTGCCCAGCCCGCACCAGAACACCTCGACACCAGCGGCACCGCCGCGGCGCCGGCTGCTTCTGCTCCGCAAGGCCCGGACCGGGGCCCGGCGGACACCGCGGACTGGACGCACGGGTTCACCCCACGCGAGCAGGCCATCATCCGCATCGCCGTCGACGACCGGGCGGGGGTGTACTTCAACTCACCGATCGGCGGCAGACAGACCGCGATCCGGTACACGGTCGAGGGCCCCCTACGCGACCTGTGTGACCGGCACGGCTACCGGCGGATGTGCGAGGCCGTCGACGCCTACCTCGATGCGAACCCGCACGCGCTGGACCATTCCTTCACCCACGCCGAGCAGGCGGCTCGCGACGCCGACCGGGCCCGCCAGGACGACGACCTCCAGGCGCAAGCTCTGGACGCCTACCGGGCAGGGGACTACGGCCTGGCGTTGGCGCTGATCGACCAAGCCGAGCAGATCAACCCGGTCGGGGACCATCACGACCGGATCCGCGACCGCATCCGGGTCACGACGGCCCAGGCCGCCGCCACCACCGATCCACCGCCGGTACAGCCTGATCGCGCCAGCCTTGACCGGGCCCTGCCACCGCAGGAGCTCGGGGAAGACCTGCCACCTGTGTCGCCCGGACCCACCGCGGCGGCTCCCGGCCCGGCACGCCAGGACGGGAACCAGACCGGCGCAGACAGCACCGACGAGGCCGCCGGCGCCATCGAGGCCGCGCCAAGCAGTCCGGGCCCCGAGCTCGGTGTGCCCGCCGCAGCTCCGGCCTTGTCCACCGTGGTCCAATCCCTGATCAACCACGCCTTCCACAGCGGGTTCACGCCGTTGATCGGCGACCCTGACCCGGACTGCGACGGGGAATTCACCGTGTCCCTGCTCGACTCCTCCGGAGATAGCGCCCTGCTCCTAGTCGTGTCCGGCGACCAGGACCAGATGACCCTGCACGGCCTGCCAGATTGCGAGATCGACGGCTGGACGAGCGAGGTCATCCCGCCGACCGACCCGGACGCGATCCGTGACGCCATCACCGACCACGCAGCCCGGCTGTGGCCGAGCACCACCCCCGAGGCTTCAGGCAGGGCCGAAGCGGGCGCAGCCTCAACCGGTCACCATGAACCGTCCCCTGGCGTTGACGCCCAGTCCGTCCCCACGCGGACAGCCCCAAGCGCGGCGGGAGGCCCAGACAACGCGCCCCAACCGGTACAGCCCTCGCCAGCCGACGGGGCGACGGCGGCCGCACCCGAGCCGTCGGCCACGCACGCTGCTGACGACGTCGAGCCCCCCGGCTCCCCGCAGCCGGTAGAGGAGGAGCAGTTGCTGCTGCTGTCGCCCTGGCAGATCGCCTCCGCCCCGGGGACCAAACCGCACGACCAGGGCGAGGCCGCTGAAGAGCCCAGGCGGGCCGGACGGGCGTCGGGTACCCCGGATCCGGTCGACCCCGGGGCTGGTACCGGCCCTCACGCCCGGGGCCTGGCACACCTCGACCACGTCGCCGAGGAGGGCGAACGGGAACAGCCGGAGCGGCAGGCCTCCGATGATGACCTCGTCACCCGGCCGCCATCCCGCCTCGCCGCAGACCCCGCGCCAGCGTCACCCCGCTTCGGCCAGGGGCCCCTGGCCGAAGCGCTGCAGACCGTCCGGGACATGGTGCCCAGGGCCGACCAGGTCCTGCTCACCACCTCCGGTCCCGACGACGCAGGGTTCGTCCTGCGCGACGTCGTCCTCGTTGACGGGGCCTCGCTGGCGGCCACCGACCCGGACCTGCTTGTCGAGGTCTCCGAGACCTGCGGGCACGCCCTGTCCAGGCTCGCCCGCAACGCGGACGTCGGCGAGGACAGTCAGGGCAACGCCGCGCTCCAACTCAACGCACCAATCCGCGGCCCCGAGCCCGCCCCGACCGACGCCGAAACGGCCGCGGGCCTGCACGCCGCCGCATCTGACCCGACGGCCGACGGATCACCGACCCCCGATCCCGCTGGCGCCGATCCCATCGCGCCGCCGGCCACCACCTCACCGCAGCAGCTACTTCCGATCGACCCGGCTGCCTCCACGGCCTCACCGGCGCAGACACCCAGCCGCCCTCACCTGGACGAGGAGATCACCATGCCAGCCCCCTCCCAAGACGCCGTCGCCCAGGTCATGGACGACGAGCCCTCTACCGCGACGAGCCGGGCGGGTGGCCGTTCGGAGCCCGAGCTGGCACGCCCACGGCAGGCCACCCCGGTGCCGACAGCGATGCCGGCCGGGCCGGCCGACGACCGGACACCGGTCGCCAAGGATTGGGAGACGGAGTTGCTGCGCCACCTCGACGCCGATGACCCGGCGTCGGCCATCGACGCCATGGCGGAGGACCTGGACTTCCTCGACACCCTCGATGACATCGACCCTGACCAGCCCCAGACCTCCCCGGCGCCCGACCGGGCCGCTCACGATCTGTCCAAGCAGCCAGTCGAAGGCCGCGTGGTGAGAGCCACGGATCCGCACGCAGCGAACCTCGAACCACCCGCGCCCGCCGCCGCAGCAGCAGGTGAAGCCCGTGCCCGGATCGGGCGCAGCTACGCCGCCGTGGACGCAGGTCTGCGGCAACTGCAGAGCGAGATCGCCGCAGCGAAGGAGGCCCTGGACCAGGCCCTCGACGCGCGACCGCGGC
>DASTGO010000433.1:0-15353 GCA_035719045.1 Kineosporiaceae bacterium
CCAGTTCGGCCAGGTGCTGCCTGAGCCGCGACCCTGCGCCGGCGGGGACGTCGGCGAAGTGCAACCCGAGGTCGCCCGCGTGACCGGCCGCGCTGCCCACCCGGACCACCTCGGCCGGCAACCGCAGGGGCCCGTCCGCCAGGTCCAGCTCCACCTGCACCTTGTCCCCGACGGCCAGTCCGGCGCTGACGCCCCCGGTGGCGAACAGCCCGCCCGCGCTGAGGTCGTGCAACCGGACGGTGACGACGCGATCCCGGACCCGCACCCGGGCCGGCTCGTCGGTCGCCCATCGTGCGCTGGACCGGCGCTCCTGGAGTTCGGTGAGGTGGTCGGACTCGACCGCGCGCAGCCAGTCCAGCAGGGCGTCGGTCAGGCCGGCGGCCACCCCGCCGTACCGGTCCGGGGACGCCATCAACTGCTGGGCCTCGTCGGACCTCCCGGACACCGCGGCGGTGAGCACGGCGGTCGTCTCCCGGTGGAAGTCCGCGTGCCGGCGCATCACCTCGGCCCGGCGGTCCTGGTCCGGGTCGTTCGCGGCGTCGCCGTGCAGCCACCTGCCGAACGGGCAGACGTCATCGCGGGCCACTGCCGCGAGGTCGGTGCCGGGCTCCAGCACCCCGCTGGTGATGGCCTTGCGCAGCCGCTTCTTCCAGGCGGCGTGCGCGGCGACCGCCGCCCGCACCGGGTGCAGCTTGACGTCTCCGCTCACCGAGGCGATCTCGGCCCGCTGGGAGGCCGCCGCGGTGCCCAGCCGGTCCAGCCACGAGCGTGCCCGGTCCAGGGCCTGGTCGGCGGTGGCGGCGGCCTGGGCGGAGTTGCCGAGCGCGGCGTCCAACTCCCCTGCGGCGGCAGCGGTGTCAGCCGCCGACCGGGTGATCTCGGCGATGGCGGCGGTCTGCTGCTCGACCGCCGCGGCGATGGTCTGCTGCAGCGCGTCCACCCGCTCCAGCACCTCGCCGATCCGCTCGACGGCGGCCCGGACCGCGTCGGCGTCCACGGCGAGCCGGCCGAGCTGCTCAGTGATCCGGCCGGTGGCCGTGCCGGTCTCGCCGGCGAGCTGCTTGACCTCCTCGGCCACCACAGCGAAACCCTTGCCTGCGGCACCGGCGCGGGCCGCCTCGATCGTCGCGTTGAGGGCCAACAGCCGGGTCTGGTCGGAGATGGCGGTGACGGTGCTGACCACGCCGTCGATCTGGGAGGTGGAGGACACCAGGCGGTCGACGCTCTCGCGGACCTGCTCGGTCACCTCCGCCGCCTCGGCGGTCACCCGGGTCGCCTCGGCGGCCGAAGCGGCGACCTCGCCCATGGCCTGCGCCATCTGCCCGGCGGCTCCGGCCACCGAGTCGGCCTCCTCGTTCACCCGGCCGCCGGCGGACGTGGCGATGGCGGCCGCCTCGGCGCTGTCCCGGGCGGTGTTGCCGATCAGGGCGAGGGAGTCGGTGAGGTCCTCGGCCGCCAGGGCCAGGTCGTCGCTGCGGGTCACCAGCCGGCGCAGCATCTCCGCATCGATGACGGCGGCGCCGTCGGCCCGGGTGCCGTCCTGCGCCTGCTGCCCCGGGTGGGGCCGGAGCAGACCCAGGCGCCCGCGGCGTGCAGCCTCCATCACGAACCTCTTCCCCTCGTCCCCGGATCTTCCCCGGGTTCTCGGAGCCGCCCCGGCCGGACTTGAGGACATGATCACCGGCGACCCGGTGACGCGCCGACCACCGTGCGGATGGTCCCGGTCCGGGGTGGGCGGCCGGGGCCAGGCTTGCGGGATGAGCGCATCCGGGACGGACGCCGAGGTGGTCGTGCGGACGGTCGGGCTGACCAAGACCTATGGCCGGACCATCGCGCTTCGTGAGGTTGACCTCACGATCAACGCCGGCGAGGTGTTCGGCTATCTGGGGCCGAACGGAGCCGGCAAGACCACCACCATCCGGCTGCTGATGGGGATGCTGCGACCGACCGCCGGGCACGCCGAGGTGCTCGGCCATGACGCCTGGACCGGAGGGCTGGAGGTCCGCGGGCGGATCGGGTACCTGGCCGGCGAACCGGCCCTCTACGAGCGGCTCACCGGCCGCCAGCACGTGGAGTACTTCTCCTGGCTGCGGCGCCGGGACCCCGCCGGCGACCGTGACCGCGCCGCCGCCATGGCGAAGCGGCTGGACCTCGACCTGTCCCGCCCTGCGCGCACCCTGTCCAAGGGCAACAAGCAGAAGCTGTCCATCGTGCTGGCGCTGATGTCCGCCCCGGAACTGCTCATCCTCGACGAGCCGACCACCGGCCTGGACCCGTTCGTGCAGCAGGAGTTCCATGCGATGGTCCGCGAGCACACCGCGGGCGGCGGCAGCGTCCTGCTGTCCTCCCACGTGCTGGCCGAGGTGCAGCGGGTGGCGACGAGGATCGGCGTGGTGCGGGCCGGACGGCTGATCGCCGTGGAGCGGCTGGACACCCTGCGCGGACGGTCCCTGCACCACGTCACCGCCCAGCTCGCCGACCAGGTCGGCGCCGAGGAGTTCGCCGGTCTGCCGGACCTGCGCGACATCGAGATCAGCGACCACTCCTTCAGCTGCAGCGCCCCGCAGTCCGCACTGGACGGCCTGGTCAAGCAGCTCAGCCGGCACCCGATCGTCGACTTCTCCTGCACCGAGGCCGAGCTGGAGGAGACGTTCCTGGCCTACTACGCGGACCGGTGAGGCGACCATGCTGCGGACCGTTGCCACCAAGACCCTGTTCGACCAGCGCCGGGCCCTGCTCGGCTGGGCGATGAGCCTGCTCGCCCTGGTCGGCATGTATGCCGCGATCTGGCCGAGCATCAAGAACCAGCCGTCGATGAACGACTTCCTCAACCAGATGCCGGAGGCGTTCCGGGCCCTGTTCGCCATGTCCGGGGCGGACATGTCCACCCCGGTCGGCTACGTGCAGGTCGAACTGCTGTCCTTCATGGGCCCGATGCTGCTGCTCATCTACACCGTCACCTCCGGAGCCTCCGCCGTCGCGGGCGAGGAGGACCGGCACACCCTGGACCTGTTGCTGGCCAATCCGGTCGGCCGTGGCCGGGTGCTGGTGGAGAAGCTGCTGGCGATGGTCGCCGGGGCGGTGCTGCTGGCCGCGGTGCTCGCCGTCGCCCTGGTGGTGGAAGGGGCTCCGGCGGGGATGGACCTGCCGGTCGGCAAGGTGGTCGCCGCGATGGCCCACCTGTGCCTGCTGTCCCTGGTGTTCGGTGCGCTGGCCGCCGCCCTCGGCGCCGCGACCGGGCATGTCGGCGCGGCCCGCGGGATCCCGGCCGTCGTCGCGGTGGCCGCCTACGTGCTGAACGGGCTGGGCGGTGTCGTCGACTGGTTGAAGCCGGTGCGCCAGCTCTCGCCCTTCTACCAGTACGCCGGGCACGACCCGCTGCGCAACGGGCTGTCCTGGACCTCCGCCGGGATCGCGCTGGCCACCGTCGCGGTGCTGACCGTGGCCGCCGTGATCGCCTTCCGCCGCCGGGACGTCGCGGCCTGACCGTGAGCAGCGGATTCCGCGTCGCCGGGTGCCGGTGGCCGGGACCACACTGGCCGCGTGGGCCGCTGGGTGCTGCACGTGGACCTCGACCAGTTCATCGCGGCGGTCGAGGTGCTGCGGGACCCCGGGCTGCGCGGGCGCCCCGTGGTGGTGGGCGGCGACGGCGACCCGGCCAGGCGGGGTGTCGTGGCCACCGCGTCGTACGAGGCCCGGGCGTTCGGGGTGCGGTCCGGGATGCCGATGCGGACCGCGGCGCGCCGACTGCCCCCGGAGGCGGTGTTCCTGCCCGCCGACAAGCCCGCCTACGAGGCCGCGTCGGCGGAGGTGATGGCCACGCTGCGGGAGTTCGACGCGATCGTCGAGGTGCTCGGCTGGGACGAGGCGTTCCTCGGCGCGGTCACCGACGACCCGGAGGCCCTGGCCCGCCGGATCCAGCGCCGGGTCAGGCAGGCCACGGCGCTGGACTGCACGGTCGGGATCGGCTCCAACAAGCTGCAGGCCAAGCTGGCCACCGGCTTCGGCAAACCGGCCGGGGTGTTCCGGTTGACCCACGCCACCTGGTTCGAGCAGCTCGGGGACCGGCCGACCGATGTGTTGTGGGGTATCGGGGTGAAGACGGGGAAGAAGCTCGCGGCGCTGGGGATCAGCACGGTGCGGGAGTTGGCGGCCGCCGACGAACAGCAGTTGGCCGGGGCGTTCGGGCCGACGATCGGGCCCTGGCTGGTCAGGGTCGGGCGGGGGCAGGACTCCTCGCCGGTGGTCGGTTCGCCGTGGGTGCCGAAGTCCCGCAGCCGGGAGTCCACCTTCCAGAGCGATCTCACGGACTGGGAGCAGGTCCGCCGGGAGATCACCCGGCTGGCGGCCATGGTGGCGCAGGACGTCGCCGCGGAGGGCCGGCCCGCCGTCCGGGTGGTGGTCAAGGTCCGCTACGCCCCGTTCGTCACCCGGACCCACGGCGTGCCGCTGCCCGCCCCCACCCGGGACCCCGCCGCGTTGGAGCGGGGCGCGCTGGCCGCCCTCGAGGGGTTCACCGCCGACCGGCCGGTCCGCCTGCTCGGGGTCCGCGCGGAGTTCGCCCGCTGATCCGGGGCCGGAGCCGCCCGGTCCGCCGGCCCGCTGATCCCGGGCCGAAACCGACCTGCCTGCCGGACCACTGATCCGGCGGCGGGACTGCGGGCGCGGCAGCAGACTCTCCCCGTGCCCAGCCCCGCCCGGTTCGCCGCGGACCTCGCCGCCCTGACCGCAGGGGCCGTGGTGGTGTGCGCCGTGGGCACCAGCCTGATCCGCACCCTGCTCATCCCCCGGGGGCGGCCGAGCCCGCTGGTGCGCTGCGTCGACCGGGCGGTGGACGGCACCTTCCGCACCCTGACCCGCCCGCTGACCCGCTACGGCACCCGCGACACCGTGCTGGCCGCCCAGGCGCCCACGACCCTCCTGCTGCAACTGCTCACCTGGCTGGCACTGGCCGCGGGCGGTTTCGCCCTGCTGCTCCTGCCGGTCACCAGGTCGCCGCACACCGCACTGCGGGAGGCCGCCTCGTCCCTGCTCACTCTCGGCTTCACCAGCACCCACGGCTGGTGGGCGACGGTGACGGACGCCGCCGCCGCGGTGACCGGGCTGGTGGTCATCGCACTGCAGATCGCCTATCTGCCCATGCTGTACGGCGCGTTCAACCGGCGGGAGACCGACGTCACCCTGCTCGCGGTCCGGGCGGGCGAGCCGGCCTGGGGTCCGGAACTGCTGGCCCGCACGCACTTCGGCTTCCTCGGGATGGACCTGGCCACCTTCTACGGCAGCTGGGAGCGCTGGGCCGCGGACATCGCCGAGAGCCACGTCAGCTACCCGGTGCTGCTGCGCTTCCGCTCCCCCCGGCCGCTGGGGTCCTGGCTGGTCGGACTGGTCGCCGTGCTCGACGCCGCGGCGATGCATCTGGCCACCTGTCCGCAGCAGGCCCCGGTCCAGGCCCGACTGTGCCTGCGCATGGGCTTCATCTGCCTGCGCCGGCTGGCCCGGGCGACGGAGCTGCCGGTCGACGAGGACCCACGCCCGGACGGTCCCCTGGAGCTGGGCGAGGACGAGTTCCGCGAGGGGTACCAGCGGCTGGTGGCGATCGGCTTCCCCGTGGAGAGGTCCGCGGAGCAGGCCTGGCCGCACTTCCGGGGCTGGCGGGTCAACTACGAGGCGGCCGCCTACGCCCTGGCCCGGGAGCTCGACGCCGTGCCCGCCCGCTGGACGGGCCCCCGCCGGTGGACCGTCGCCCCGCTGGATCCGGTCCGTCCGCCGAACCGGACCCCCGAGGACCCCGGCGGCTCGGCCCGCACCCCTGCCGATGCCTGAGGCCGGCCGGCGGGTCCCCCCGATCCTGCCTGGTCGCGGGGCCGCGTGAGCCCGGCCACGTCCGCCCGCCGGGGGATCGCTGCCCGTGGGAGGCGCCGCCTAGACTCTCCCCGACCGGTGGGCGGCCGAGGGGCCGCCGATACCGGCCCGGCGAGGGACAGGACAGGGTAAGTGCGGACGAATCAGCTCTTCACGCTCGCGGTGATCACGACCGTCGTCGGCGTGCTCCCCTGGTTCAGCTCGCTGCCGCTCGGGCTGAAGCTCTTCGGCGCGGTGCTCACCCTGGTCGGGCTGTTCGTCGCCTACCTGACCGGCTCGGTCATGCTGGCTGGGCGCAGGGCCCCGGCGGGCGGGGGCACGGGCGGCTGCGGTGCCTGCGAGACCTGCTCCTGCAGCACCGGCAGCGCGGCCCCGACCGTCTGATCGGCCGACCGGCCACCTGATCCGGCCGGCCGCCTGATCCGACCATCGCCGCGGCGGGGTCTGCGACGATCGGCCGGTGAGTACCGCGCGCCCGATCATCGAACTCCTGGCCGACGCGCCCCTGGTGGACGGGCACAACGACCTGCTGTGGGAACTGCGGGTCCGGCACGGCTACCGGCTCGGCGAGGTCGACCTCGCCGGCGGCGCCCCCGACTTCCACACCGACCTCCCCCGGCTCCGGCAGGGGGGCCTGGGCGTGCAGTTCTGGTCCCTGTACGTGCCGTCGCACTGGCCGGCCGCCGCGGCCGTCACCGCCACCCTGGAGCAGGCGGACGGCCTGCACGCGCTGCTGGAGGCACACCCCGATCATCTGGCGGCGGCCCGGACCACCGACGAGGTCACGCAGGTGGTGGCGTCCGGCCGGATCGCCTCCGTGGCGGCGATCGAGGGCGGACACTCGATCGGCTGCTCGCTGGGCACGCTACGCGCGATGTACGCCCTCGGGGTCCGGGCGATGACGTTGACGCACAACGACAACACCCCGTGGGCCGACTCGGCGACGGACCACCCGGCGCACGGCGGCCTGACCCGGTTCGGGCGCGAGGTGGTCCGGGAGATGAACCGGCTGGGGATGCTGGTCGACCTGTCCCATGTCGCCGCGACCACGATGCACCAGGCGCTCGACGAGGCCGACGCCCCGGTGATCTTCTCCCACTCCGGAGCCCGGGCGGTCTGCTCCCATCCGCGCAACGTCCCCGACGACGTGCTGCGCCGGCTGCCGGCCAACGGCGGGGTGTGCATGGTGACCTTCGCCGCCGGTTTTGTCGGCGAGGAGGCGGGCCGGGTGTGGCAGGCCCGGGGGCTGGAGCACCGGCGCCGCGCGGCGTCGCACCCGGACGACCCGGCGGTGGTGGAGCGGGCGATGGCCGACTTCGACAAGGCCCACCCGATGCCGCGGACCACCATCGCGCAGGTCGCCGACCACGTGGACCACATCCGTGCCGTGGCCGGGATCGACCACCTCGGGATCGGCGGCGACTTCGACGGGGTGCCGTTCCTGCCGGAGGGGCTGCAGGACGTGTCCGGCTATCCGGCGCTGTTCGAGGAACTGCGCCGCCGCGGGTACGGCGACGACGAACTGCACGCGATCGCCGGACGCAACCTGCTGCGCGCCTGGCGGGCGGTGGAACAGGCCGCATCCCGGCTGCGGGCGCAGCGGACCCCGTCGTCCGCCAGGATCGAGGACCTGGACGGGACCCCGTCGCCGAGCTGAGAAACGGGTGGCCGCCGCGGGAGCAGGACGGCGCACCGCAGCCGGTGTCCCGGACGGTGCGCCGCCCTGCCCACGCGGGTCAGGGGGCCGGGATCAGGGGAAGCTGACCACGAAGCTCGGAACACCGGGCGCCGCGGAGGTGACCGGGGCGCCGGTGTCGTTGACGACGTGGTCGATCGTCCCGGCATTGAGCTCGACCGTGAGCAGGTCGTGCAGCTTCACCCCCGGCGTGACCGGGACCTCGAAGCCGTGCGAGGCGTGCACGCTGGGGTCGCCCGGCGTGTAAATGTAGCTGCCCCCACCCCAGACCTCGTGGGTGCGGACCCGGTCACCCACCTTGTACGCCGCCCAGCCGAGCAACCCGTCATGTTGCCAGGCGGCCTGGTTCGGCGCGTCGTAGGGCAGCTCGTTCTGGAACATCACGGTCCGGCCCCGTTCGCCGTCCCAGATGACGTTGTACTTCTGGTAGTGCTCCACGAACAGGCCGGTGGCGGTGACGTCGTCGCCGTGCACCGCGACGCCGGTGGCGGCCGGGTTGACCGCCCAGCCGACCCCGTTGCCGTGGTCGGCACGCCAGGCCCAGATGTCGTCGAGGATGACGTGGTCGGCGTTGACCTCAAGGCTCAGCCGGGCCTTGCCGGCATGCGGGCCACCGATCCGGAAGAAGACGTCCTGCACCGCGGTGGGCACGGCGGGGGACCGCCCGGCCCGGTCGCCGTGACCGTGGGCGTGGGAGCCGATCCGCAGCAGCGCCGGGGACTCCACCGTGCCCGCGTCCACCATGAAGCCCGCGAGGTCGCTGCCGACGGCGTCGTCCCCGACCTCCACCGGGACCACCCCGCCGACCGGGGTCAGCGTGGCCATCCCGAGGCCGAGCACCACGGTGCCGGGCCGCTCCACGTGCAGGGTCCGGTCGACTCTGTACAGGCCGGGGGTCAGCAGCAGGTGCTTGCCGTGGTCGAGCTGCTCGGCGAGCTTCTTCGCGGAGTCGGAGGGGGACGCCACGTAGAACTGCGACAGCGGGACGGAGCGGCCGGGCGTGGGGCCGTTCGCCCAGGTGGTCCCACGGGACCCGGTCCGCGCGGCGGGGACGAACACCGCCCACTTGCCGTCCGCACCGAGGTACAGGTACGGCTTCTCGCGGCTGACCGGGTCGGTGTCCAGGGTGGTGTACCGGTTGGTGCCCGGGAAGTCCTGCGCCGGAGCCCCCTGCACCCCGGCGAACACCTGGTTCCACACCCCGTTCGACCAGCCGCCGACCGAGGAGTCGCGCACCAGGAACTGCTGCTGGGACCCGTTGACGACGGACTGGGTCTGCGAATCGGCGATGAAACCGCCGCTGGCGTACTGCGGACCGGCGGTGCAGTAGTCCATCAGGGTCAGGGTGCCGCCGGTGATCTTCACCCGACGCATCGGGGCCGCCTGGGAGACCGCCCAGAACTCCCCGGACGCCCGGCAGCCGTCCGCGCCGGTGACGTTGATGGTGAGGTTGGACAGTGACCGCCAGAAGTTGTTCAGCGCGATGCAGTTGCCGGCGGTCAGGCAGCGGTTGTAGACGTCGACGTGGCCGTTGATCGTCACGTCCGTCGGGTTCACGCCGAGGCCCGCGACCTCGGTGTAGTACCCGACCTGGAACACCAGCGGCTGGCTGGCGGAGCCGTAGGTACCCGGCTTGAACAGCAGCGCGTACCGGTGGCTGCCCATCTCGTCGTCGACCTGCTGGGCGGCGATCGCGTCCACCGTGGCCTGGATCTGGCTGGTCGGCATGCTCGGGTCGAAGACGATCCCGTTCGACCCGAGCTGTGGGGTGGTCGGGGCGGCGGCGATCGGGTCGGCCGGGGCGGGGGCCGCCGAGGCGGACAGCGCGCCGGGGCCGGCGACAGCCCCGGCGACGGCAAGGGCGGCCGCCATCCCGAGACCGGCCCACCGGCGGGTGCCGGTCCTGGCGGTCGGGGGGCGGGACGGGCAGGCAGGGTCCGGTGCGGGAGCTGGGAACATGACCGACCTCCAGGACGGCGTTCGACGTCGAACGGCGCGGACGAGAGCGCCCCGGATGACGGCAAAAGCCTTGCCCACCGGTGAGAAAGCGCTCTCTTCGCGGGCAAGATAGCCGCCGCCGGACCATCGCCACAAGACAGGCAGAGCGACTTTCGGAAACGTTTCCGATCCGGCCGTCCCCAACACCTTCCGGGAGCCGGAGCGTGTATCCACCGTGAACGCAGCTGTCCTTCACCGTCGACGGGCTGCCCGCGGACCAGGCGATCGCCGTCGCCCGCAGCCTGGTCCACGTCGCTCCGGACGATCCCCGGCTGGCGAGGGCGGGCCGGGTGGGGACGCCGTCCGCCGTACAGCCCTGATCGACCGCCGCCCGGAATGCGGCCAGCGCGTGGACCGGTGGTCGCGAAACGCCGACCGCCCCCACGGTCGAGCCGCAGGGGCCGGTCGGCTTGGTGTTGCCCGGGTCGGGGCGGGGTCAGTTGGGGGTGGTGTAGGCGGCGATCAGCCTGGCCAGCAGCCGACCCAGGGCGGAGTCGCTCATAGCCCTCTTGTGGACCTTGAACGTCCACTTCCCGGTCGCGCCACGCTGGACCAGCACCTCAGTCTGCAGAGCCAGCACCACCAGGGCACCCAGCCCGACGGTGAGGGGCTCGATCCGCGACCCCACCGCGGTCCCCTGCTGTTGCAGGGCGATGGCCCGCTCGATCACCGCCACCGTCCCGGGCCGGGTCGCGGCCAGGTAGGCCAGGGTGTCCCGGGCCAGCGCCCCCGCCGACACCGCACCCGCCCCGCCCACCTCACCCGGCTCGACACCCGGGAACTGGATCGGGATGCCGGTGTCCGCGTCGACGACCGTGCCCTCGGTCAGCGCCTGCGCCAGGTGCGCGTCCAGCTCCTGCACGCGCAGCGGGTCCGGCAGCCGGCGGTCGTGGTCCAGGACCAGCGCCAGCACCCCGACCGCCTGCTCATCGCCCAACGACGCCCACGGCTCAGCACTCACGGCACGATCCCTTCCTCCGGCGGATTCTCCGACTGACCTGCCACCCGCTCCTGGCCCTGGGACTCGGGCAGGCTGACGTCCCGCCCCTCCCGGTCGCCTCCCGCGGCGCTGCCCGCACCGGCCTCGTGCGCACTGACACCGGCCTCGGCGCCGGCTGCTCCGGCCGCCGACCCGTCGCCACCATCGGCGGTGGCCAGCGCGGCCAGGAGCCCGGTGATCAGCGGGTGTAGTGCGGGGTCCAGGCCCGCGGTCAGGGCAGCGGGGTCGCGTTCCCCGCCGATGACGGACCGCACCGCAGCTGCCACCCCCGCAGACTGCGGGTCGGCGGCCATCGTGTCCAGCACCGGCGTCAGGGCTGCGGCCGCATCGGCGTCCCCACCGGCCGCAGCCGCCACCGCGGCCACGAACCCCGCCATCGGCTCTTCCTCACCCTGGTCACCGCCGTCGCTGCCGTCACCGGCCGCGGACCACAGGGTGGGGTCGATGGGATCGCTGCCCTCCAGCGCGGCCAGTGCCCGGGCCAGGATCGCCGTGTCGATGGCGTCCAGGCCCTCCCCCAGGGCGACCCGGTCGCGTTCCCCCGCCCGCACCCGCCCCAACGCCCCCGCCAGCGCAGCCCAGTCCTGCGTACCCGCGAAGTGGTCCAACGCCTGGTCCAGGAATGCCCCCGCCGCCGCCCGGACATCGCCGTCCGGGACGGCATCCGGGTTCGAGGCGGCCACCAGCGCGGAGATGACCGGCCCCCACACCCGCAGGTAACGGTCCAGGTCCAGGGCCTGGTCGGGGGGCATCTCGCGCGCGAGGGCGAGGACGGCGTCCATGGCCGCCTGCCCATCCGACACCCGGCGCGGCAACCGCCCCACCAGGGCGGCCAGGTCCACCCCCTCCACCCGGCCCACCAGCTCACACACCTGGGTGAACGAGGCGGGCGGGGGCGGGGCATCTGACAGGGCGGCCAGCTGGGCCAGTCCCTGTACCCGGCTGGCCAGTCTCCCGCTACCACTCAGGTAGGCGATGACCGCGGCGGCGATGCGGTGCGCCCACACTTCCTCCCACCGCCCACCCACCTGGCGGTCGAGGTAGTTGGCCAGGTTGTGGTGGCTGACCCCGACCGTCTCCGCACCACCCGTGGCGTACTTCAGGCGCAGAGCGTCGTGTTCGAGGGAAATCGCCGCCGACCCATGCCCGAGCTCGTCCTCGATATCGGCCAACGCGGACACGGTCTTGCCCAGGTTCGGGATGTCGTGGTGGGCCTGGAACACCTGCCGGCACCACAGCAGCAGGGCCCGCGCCTCACCCAACCGTCCCAGGACCTGCAGCGGCCCGTAGTCGTTTGCCGCACTGAAGGCCTGTTCCCGCTCATCGGCACCCCTGGCACGTAGGGAGGCCAACTGTTCAGCGTTGAGGTCGAGGGCCAGCTGCCAGTCCTCCAGGTCGCTGGCGGCCGTACGGCCGATGTCGAGGAGAGTTTCGCGGACATTCCACGGGTTGGCTGTTTCGGGCTGGTCGGATTCCTCTGGCAGATCGGTCATGGTGGCGCGCAGGGCTTGGACAGTGTCCAGGACCTGCCGGGGCTGCCCCTGCGCCAGTTGGATCTGCAGCCGCCGGTTCTGAACGCCAAGTTGGGTCCAGGGGCCGTGCCCAGCCCGGCGGGTGTGCTCGCCCATCCGGTCGGCCAGGGTCAGGGCCTCCTCCAGCCGCCCCGCATCCCGATACAGGTAGAACAGATCTCCCGCGATGACTGCGGCGCCCGCGTGATTGTCGTGGCGCTCAGCGAGGTCGAGCAGCCGCTGCAACTCCGCGGCAGCGTCGGCGGACCGCACCCGCCGCAGGGCCCTGGCGTGGATGTGGCCGCAGTCCAGTTCCTGGTCGGTGCCGGCGGTGGCCTGCGCGGCGAGGTGGAGGTGGGGCAGCAGGGCGGCTGCGGTGTCGGGGGAGGTGTCCCGGACCAGCACTTCGCCGAGGGCCTCGGTGAGGTGTGCCCAGTCGCGCTGGCGGGCCAGGTAGGGGGCGGCGGAACGGCCGGCCCACAGGATCAAGGGGCCCATCCCTTCGGCCTCGTGCTCCAGCCCGTAGGAGAGGGCGGCCTGCCAGAACCCGGCCGCGTTGGTGTCGATCACGGCCGCGGTGTCGGTGGGGGTGTGGGTGCGGGTGGACTCGGCGACCCCGGGGTGGATCCGGTAGCTGGCCGACTCGCCGGTGTCGGGGTCGGTCTCGGCCGCGACCAGCGCCTGCCCCACCAACGGCGCCAGCACCGCGGGCAGGTCGGGGGCCGGTTCGGGGTGGCCGAGCCCGGTCCACACGCGCGGCCAGATGCCGTTGAGGACGAAGGGGGTGCGATCGTCGTCCTCCAACCCGGCCAGCACCGCGAGCAGGGTGGCGCAGGCCTCGGGCAGGTGGCCGGAGGTGGTGCGGGTCCAGGTGTCCAGCACCCGGTAGTAGTCCTCATCGGAGGCCGCCGGCTCACCGGTGTCCAGGAAGTCGTGCAGCCGGACCCCCTGGGTGAGCCAGGTCCGGTCCACCCCGTCCAGATGAGTAGCGAGGGTGACCGGGGCGGCGGCCTGCCCGTCGGCCAGCTCGATCAGCTTCGGATGCCCCTGCACCACCGCCAGCACCCGCGCCGCCAACCCCCGGCCATGGGCCGGGTCCAACCGGCCCTCGTCCGGGGTGTCGATGAGGGCCTTCAGGTGCGGCCACTCCCGGGCCAGCAACACCGACTCCTGCAACGACAGCGCATGCACCGCCTCCACCAGAAACCCCGCAGGCAGGGAAGCGGGACGGGTCCGGGAGGTCAGCACCAGCCGCGACAACCCCCGCGGCACCGCCAGCGCGTCGATCAGCAGCCCCCACCGCTCATCCCGCCACCCACCACCACTGGTCAGCAGGAACTCGAGGTTGTCCAGCACTATCAGCACCCGGTTGGTCTCCAGGAACTGGGTCAACGTCGGCAGGAACGCCCGCAGCGCGGGCACGTCGTCGGCCAGGTGCACCAGCCGCAGGCCCGGCAATTGCGCCTCCAGGTCCGCGGCCAGATTCGTGAACGCCGCCGCGATGTCCTGGTCCCGGGTCGGTGCCTGATGCCACACCAGCGCCTGGAACCCGTCCTGGTGCGTGTACGCCAACTCCAGCGCGCACGCCGTCTTCCCCGCGCCCGCCATCCCATGGAACAGCACCCCCGCCTGCCCCGACCGGGGTGCCAGAGCCGTCGAGGCGCGCGTCATCGGCCCCACCCGCCCCACGAACCGCTGCGGCTGATCCGGGAACCGGGCCAGCTTCACCCGCTCGGCCTGGAACACCAGCGCATCCCCTTGCGGAGCGGTCAACTTCAGGTCCAGTGCACGCGCCCCGAACAACGCCGGCGTCACCAACGACAACGCCGGCACCCCCGCCGACGGCCGGGCCGGGACCACCCGCGGCAACGCCAACCCCAACGCCCGGTCCACCGGCTGGCCCTTCCCCAGCACCAGGTCGTAGAACCTGCCCGCCAAGCCGATCGCGAAGTCGTCCGCCACCGGATACCGCATCGCCAGCACCGCGGCATCCACCCGATCCACCAGCGCCGACGCCAACACCCCCAACCCAGCCCCACCCGCAGCAGGGCCGGTGGGCGACGGGCCGCCAGCAGCGACCGGGCCCTCACCGGGCAACGGACCACCCCCAGCACCGGCAGAGCCACCGCCACCGGGAGCCGACCCCACGCCGGGCAGTGGCCGACCATCCGCGCCGATCCCCCAGCTGCGCTCCCCCGCCTCCGAACGCCTCGCCCCACCCCCATCGGAACCCGTCCGGCCCTCCGCGTCGGCACCGGTCCCACCAGTTGCGTCGGAGCCGGGAGCAGGGCCCGCGCCGCCGTTCTCCCCCTCTCCCCCACCTGGTGCCGGCTCAACCGGAGCCAGCCCGAGCAGACGCAGGTGATCGTCGGCGGTCAGGGCCGCGGACTCACACGCCGACAGGGTGATCAGCTTCAACTGGTCGGCGGCAGCCTCGACCAGATCCACCAGATCCGCCGTGCCGATCACGTCCTTGCGACCGGCCTCGTCCTCCAGCACCAGCCCCGCCGGCAACCCGTGCCCCGACACATGCAGCACATCCCAGCCGGCCTCCTCCAGCAGCGCCGCCTCCAACCGCGCCCGAGTCACCCCGTACTGCAACACCCGCAACTCGATCGCCCGGCCATTCACCGCCGCAATGTCATTGACCAGCCGGGCCAACGCGAACCGCTCCCGCCGCAGGTTCAACGCCGACGTCCCATCGGGCAGGCTGAACACCGCCAGCACCCGCAACCGCTCCCCCACCGGCCGCTTCACCGTCAACGCCCGCCCGAACGGATCGGTCACCAACGTCACCCGTGACCCCGCCAAGCAGCGCCCGCCCACCCGCGCCGCCTGCCACGGCCGATACGCCAACACCCCCGCTGCCTCCGGCACCACCACCCGCACCGGACCCGGCCGCGCCACCAACACCTGCGCGATCTCCCGGCCCAATGCATGCTCAGTGATCCACTCACCCACCTGCGCTACCAGAGCGGCCTCGCTCTCGGCCCGCCGGTCCACACTCCCCCGCCACCGCAGGAACCACTCCAGATCCGTGAACCCCTCCCACCCCGCCTCAGCCCCACCCGAGCCCCGCAGATCCACCTCGTGATCAGCCAGGAACTCGTCCCCCGGCCCGGTCAGCACCCACCGCCACCGCGCCGGACCCACCCAGTCCGCTACCGCCAAGCGCAACCCACCCACGGCCCGACACCCCCTCCACCAGCACCCGGCCGAGACACCGGCAAGATCACCGCAGCGTCCGCCCCTGCGGCAATCCCTCCCACCCGCCCCTCACCGAATG
>DASTGO010000434.1:0-7509 GCA_035719045.1 Kineosporiaceae bacterium
GGGACCAGCCGGGCCTCCAGGCCCTCGGCGGTACCCAGCGCCGTGACCCGGGTGCCGGGGTCCCGGCGGACCAGGCAGTCCGCCAGGGCCAGCAGCGGGGCGACGTGGCCCGTGGTCCCGCCGCCGGCCAGCAGCACCGACAGGCTCGATCCGTTCACCAGGGGCTCCTGCTCGCCGAGTTCGGGTGGATGGTCGGGTAGGTGGTCGGGTGGATGGCCGGGGGAAGGTTCCTCCGGGCGGGACTCACCGGCCGCTCCGGTGCCGGGTCCCCGGAAGCGGGCGGGCTCCCGGCAGGACGGCCAGCGAGCGCCGGACCACCCCCGGCCGCGACGCCAGGGCCTCCGGGGCACCGGGAACCCTCCGGGCGAAACCGAGCACCATGCCCAGCGCGATCAACGTGGTCATCAGGGCGGACCCGCCGCTGGACACCAGGGGCAGCGGAACGCCGATCACCGGAAACACCCCCAGCACACTGCCCACGTTCACCACGGCCTGTCCCAGCACCCACACCAGCACCCCACCGGTCGCCACCTTCACGAACATGTCATCGCTGGCCAGGACCAACCGGAACAGTCCGAAACCGAGCAGGGCGAACAGTGCCAGGACGGCGAGGGTTCCGGCCAGTCCCAACTCCTCACCGATGATCGCGAAGATGAAGTCGTTGTGCGCCTCCGGCAGCCAGGACCACTTCTGCCGGCTCGCCCCGAGCCCCACCCCCCACCAGCCGCCGGTCGCCAGCGCCCACTTGCCGTGCAGGGTCTGCCAGCCGGTGCTGAGGGAGTTGTCACTGCCCCCGCCCAGCCATTCCTGGACCCGGTGCATCCGGTTCGCACTGGTGGTGACCAGGAGGAACGTGGCCGCGAGCGCCGCCCCCGCGGTCAGGGCGAACACCCGCAGCGGGGCACCCGCGACGAACAGCAGGGTGCCGACGATACACATCATGATCATCGCGGTGCCGAGGTCGTTGCCGAACAGCACCAGGGCCAGCATCAGACCGGCCACCGGGACCACCGGCACCAGGATGTGCGGCAGCCGGTCGAACATCGGCCGCTTGCGCTCCAGGACCGCCGCCCCCCACACCACCAGGGCCAGCTTGGCGGCCTCGGACGGCTGCAGGGTGAACCCGGCCACGGAGATCCAGTTCCGGTTGCCCTGGACGCTGATGCCCAGCGGCGTGAACACCAGCAGCAGGCCGGCGAAACCGACCACCAGCAGCGGCCAGGCCAGCGCCGTCCAGACCCGTCGCGGCACCCGGCTGGCCACCCAGGCGACCGGGATCGCGGCGGCGGCGAACATCGCCTGTTTGGCGAAGATGGTGTACGAGGAGTGGTTCACCTTCAGGGACGTCACGCTGGAGCTCGACAGCACCATCACCAGCCCGATCGTCGCGAGCGCGACGGTCGAACCGAGCACCAGGTAGTACGCCGCCAGCGGGGACTCCAGCCGGGCCATCCACGGGTTGCGCGAACGGCGCCGCGCGGCCGCCGGAGACGTCCCGGCCTGATCCCCCGAGGCGGCGAGCGGGGTCCGGGTCCCGATGCCGGTACGCCCTGCCACGGTTCAGCCCTCCGCCGCGTCCGGGGCGAGATGTCGGCGGACCGCCGCGGCGAATGCGTCCCCGCGGTGGCCGTAGGAGACGAACTGGTCCATCGAGGCACAGGCGGGAGCGAGCAGGACGGTGTCCCCGGACCGGGCGAGGCCCGCGGCACGGGCGACGACGGCGTCCATCAGCGCCGGCCCACCCGCCAGGCGCGCGTCGTCAGCACCCATCGGGCCAGTCTCGGCGAGATCGACGTCGATCACGGGGACCTGCGGGGCGTGTCGCAGCAGTGCGGCGCGGATCTCGTCACGGTCCCGCCCGATGAGCAGCACCGCGCGCAACCTCCCGGCGTGCCGGGCCACCAGGTCGTCGAAGGTGGCCCCCTTGGCCAGTCCGCCGGCCACCCACACCACGGACTCGAACGCCGCCAGCGAGGCGTCCGCGGCGTGCGGGTTCGTGGCCTTGGAGTCGTCGATCCAGACGGTCCCGTCCCGCTCGGCGACCCGGGCGATCCGGTGCGGGTCGGGGGTGAAACCGCGCAGCCCGTCCCGGACCGCGGCGGCCGGCACCCCGTAGGCCCGGGCGAGGGCGGCCGCGGCCAGGGCATTGGCGACGTTGTGCTGGGCGAGGGTGCCGCCGCCGGCCAGGCGGACGTCCTCCAGCGTGCCCAGCTCGGCCGCCGAGGTCTGCCGCTGCGGGACGAAGGCCCGGTCGCACAGCACGTCCTCGACCACGCCGAGCATGGACACCGACGGCACGCCCAGGGTGAAGCCGACCGCCCGGCAGCCCTCCTGCACGTCCGCGTCGCGGACCAGTTGCTCGGTGGCCGGATCGCCCACGTTGTACACGCAGGCGACCTCGGTGTTGGTGTACACCCGGCCCTTGGCCCGCAGGTACTCCTGGTAGGAGCCATGCCAGTCCACGTGGTCGGGGGCGACGTTGAGGCAGGCGCTGGCCAGCGGCCGCAGCGAGTCCGACCAGTGCAGCTGGAAGCTGGACAGCTCCACCGCGATCACGTCGTACGGGTGGGGGTGCAGCACGGCCTCGAGGATCGGGGTGCCGACGTTCCCGGCGGCCACGGCCCGCCTGCCTGCGGCACCGAGCATCGCGGCGAGCATCTTGACCGTGGTCGTCTTGCCGTTGGTGCCGGTGAGGGTCAGCCACGGGGCGGCGCCGGCCGGACGCATCCGCCAGGCCAGCTCGACCTCGCCCCAGACCGGGATGCCGGCGGCGGCCGCGGCGGCCAGCAGTGGCTGGTCCGGCCGCCAGCCCGGGGAGGTCACCACGAGGTCGGGGACCGCGCCGTCGACCTGCGGCAACTGCACGGTGGTGCCGGCGCCGAGCCGGACCTGCGCGCCCAGGGTGGACAGCACGGCCTCGCGCTCCCGTTCGGCGCGGCCCTCCCGCTCGTCCACCACGACGACCTGGGCACCCCGCTCGACCAGGGCGTCCGCGGCGGCGAACCCGGACACCCCGATCCCCGCGACGACGACCCGGCGCCCGGCCCAGTTCACCGGCTCCTGCTGCTGCGACTGCGGGCCGGACCCGGCCTGGCCACTCACGTGCCCACCACCCATTCCGCGTAGAACACCCCGAGCCCGAGGCCGACGAACAGCCCCGCGACGATCCAGAACCGGATGACGATGGTGACCTCGCCCCAGCCGGCGAGCTCGAAGTGGTGCTGCAGGGGCGCCATCCGGAACACCCGTTTGCCGGTCATCTTGAAGAACCCGACCTGAATCACCACCGAGAGCGTGATCAGCACGAACAGCCCGCCGAGCAGGACCAGCAGCAGTTCGGTCCGGCTCACGATGGCCAGCCCGGCCAGCGCCCCGCCCAGGGCGAGCGAACCGGTGTCACCCATGAAGATCTTCGCCGGGGAGGCGTTCCACCACAGGAAGCCGAAGGCCGCGCCCATGATGCAGGCGGCCACCACGGCGAGGTCCCGCGGGTCGCGCACCTCGTAGCACTGCGGTCCCGGCTTGGTCAGGCAGGAGTTGTTCGACTGCCAGATCCCGATCAGGACGTACGCCCCCGACACCGCCACGGTCGCGCCGGTGGCCAGCCCGTCCAGGCCGTCGGTGAGGTTCACGCCGTTGCTCTCCGCGGCGATCATGAACATCGCCCAGAGCACGAACAGCACGGTGCCGACCGCCGCGCCGAAGAAGCCGAGGTCGATCCCGGTGTCCCGGATCACCGAGATCCGCAGCGACGCCGGGGTGTAGGACGCCTGGTTGGGGAACTGCAGCGCGAGCACGGCGAAGGTGACCGCGACGAATGCCTGGCCGATCAGCTTCGCCCCGGCGCGCAGGCCCAGACTGCGCTGCTTGGAGATCTTGATGTAGTCGTCGAGGAAGCCGACCGTGCCCAGCCCCGCCATCAGGAACAGCACCAGGAGCGCCGACACCGACGGCGGCCGCGGGTCGATGAACGGCGCTCGCAGGGTGAGCACATGCGCGATGGCGTACGCCGCCAGCGCCGAGCCGATCATCACCGCCCCGCCCATGGTCGGGGTGCCGCGCTTGGTGTGGTGGGAGGTCGGGCCGTCGTCGCGGATGAACTGCCCGTACCCGCGGTGGACCAGGAACCGGATGTACAGCGGCGTGCCGAACAGCGCGCACAGCAGGGAGACCGCCGCCGCCAGGACGACCGTGATCACGAGGCGCCCCCGGTGGCACCGACCTGGTCCAGGGTCAGCGGGATCACGAGTCCGTTCCCTCCACGTCCGTACCGGTCCCGGCCGGGACCTGTGCCGATGCCGTCCGCGCCGCGGCGGGCACCGGTGCCGGCACCGCGTGCAGAGCCTCCCGCAGCACGATCCGGTCGTCGAACGGGTGCACCTGCCCGGCGATCTCCTGGCCCTGCTCATGCCCCTTGCCGGCCACCAGCAGGACGCCGCCGCCCCAGGCCCGGCGGACCCCCTCGGCGATGGCGGCCCGCCGGTCGGCGATCTCCAGCACGGTAGCCGACCCGTCGCCGGCGGCCTCACGGGCACCCGCCAGCAGCGCACCGCGGATCGCCGCAGGCTCCTCCGAGCGTGGGTTGTCGTCGGTGACCACGACCACGTCCGCACCGTGCACGGCCGCCGCACCCATCAGCGGCCGCTTCTCCCGGTCCCGGTCCCCGCCCGCGCCCAGGACCACCACCAGCGGCCGTCCGCCGCCCTGCAGGGCCTGCAGCGCGACCCGCACGGCGTCCGGGGAGTGGGCGTAGTCGACGACCGCCAACGGCTCCCCCGGGGCTCCGGGTCCGCTCACCCGCTCCATCCGTCCCGGGACGTGACCGTCCGCGGCGATCGCCTCGGCGGCGGTGACGGCAGGCATGCCCGCCTCCACCAGCATGCCCAGCGCGACCAGGCTGTTGGCCAGGTTGAAGTCCCCCGGCAGCGGCGAGCGCAGCACCAGCTCCACCCCGTCCGGGCCGCGGACCAGTGCCTGCGGATGCCCGTCGACCACGCCGGCCTCCCGGACCTGCCAGTCGGCACCGGCGCCGGGGACGGTGGCCACGGTGCGCAGCGGGACCTGCCCGGCCCTAGCCACCTGCCCGGCCAGCCGCCGGCCCCAGTCGTCGTCGATGCAGACCACCGCACGCCGGGTGCGCCCTGCGGTGAACAGCTGCGCCTTGGTGGCGAAGTAGTGCTCCATCGAGGGGTGGTAGTCGAGGTGGTCCTGGGAGAGGTTGGTGAACCCGGCGACGTCCAGCACCAGACCGTCCACCCGGTGCTGGTGCAGGGCGTGGCTGGAGATCTCCATCGCGCAGGTGTCCACGCCGTGCTCGAGCATCACCGCGAACAGTGCGTGCAGGTCTGGTGCCTCCGGGGTGGTCCCGCTGGACTCCACCCGCTCGCTGCCGACCCGGATCTCCACGGTGCCGACCATCCCGGTCCGGTGCCCGGCCGCGCGCAGCGCCGCGTCGAGCAGGAACGTCGTCGTGGTCTTGCCGTTGGTACCGGTCACCCCGAGCATGAGCAGCCGCTGGGCGGGCAAGCCGTACACGTGGGCGCAGACCCCGCCGAGGACCGCGCGCGGATCCGGCACCACGAGCGCCGGAAGCCCGGTGTCCGCGGCCCGCCGTGCCCCCTCGGCATCGGTCAGCAGTGCGACGGCCCCCGCCTGCGCGGCCGCCCCGGCGAAGTCGCCGCCGTGGGCCCGTGAGCCCGGCAGCGCGGCGTACAGGTCGCCGGGACGCACGGTCCGCGAGCTCAGGGTCACCCCGGTGACCACCACCCCCTGCGCGTCCGGGGGGGGCGTCGTGCCCGCCCAGTCCGCCACCTCGGGCAGCGGGCGGGCGAGAGGTTCACTGGGGCGGGGTCCGCCGGGGATCGGCACGGCTGGGAGGCTACCTCTCGCTACCACTTGAGGGGCATCACGGGGGGTTTGGTACCGGTCGGCGGGATCTTCCGTTCGGCCAGGGCGTAGGTCATGACCTGCTGGAACACCGGTGCCGCCACCGTCCCGCCGAAGTGGTCCTTGACCGGCCGGTCCAGGACCACCGCGATCACCAGCCGCGGGTGGTCGGCCGGAGCCATCCCGATGAAGCTCGCCGTGTAGCCGTCGTAGCCTCCCTTGCCGTCGGGGTGGTCCGCCGTCCCCGTCTTGCCCGCCACCCGGTAGCCCGGGATCTTCGCCAGTTCCGCGGTGCCGTTCTCACCCACGACGTTCTCCAGCATCAGCCGCATCTGCCGCGCCACCTCCGGGCTGATCACCTGGGCGGACGGCGGTGCCGGCGCCGGATGGAAGGCACCCGTGTGGTCCGTGGTCCCGGCGACCAGCCGCGGCGCGACCCGCACGCCGTCGTTGGCCAGCGTCGCGAACACGCTGGCCGCCTGCAGGGCGTTCACCGACAGGCCCTGGCCGTACATCACCGTGTACCGCTGGGAGTCGTTCCACTTCTGCACCGGCGCCAGGATGCCCCTGGACTCCGGCAGCCCGACCCCGGTCGGCTGCGCGAGCCCGAACCTGGTCAGGTAGCCGTACAGCGTGGACGCCGGCAGCTGCTCACCGAGCAGGACGGTCCCCTCGTTGCTGGACTGGGCGAGGACCCCGGTGGTGGTGAGCCTGATGGTGCCGTGGGTCTCCGCGTCGTGGATGGTGGTCCCGCCGCGCCTCAGGCTGGGCGGGACAGTCACCTTCGTCGACGGGGTGACCTTGCCCTCCTCCATCGCCGCCGCGACCGTGATCGCCTTCGCGGTCGACCCGGGCTCGAAGACGTTGAGCAGAGCCCCGTTCCCGGTGGTGTTCGGCGCCGCCTTCCCCGGGTTGTTCGGGTCGTAGGTCGGCACCGTGACCAGGGCGAGGACCTGCCCGGTCCGCGGGTCCATCACCACGCCGTACCCGGCCTGTGCGCCGGTGGCTGTGACCTGGTCCTGCAGCACCTGCTGGAACTCCCACTGCAGGTCCCGGTCGATGGTCAGCCGCACCGTCGAGCCGTCGACGGGGTCGCGCTCGTTGACCACCCCGGTCGGGATCTCGGTCCCGTCCAGGCCCTGCTCGTAGGTCAGCTCGCCGGGGGTGCCCTTGAGCAGGGTGTCGTAGCGCTCCTCGATCCCGCCCCACGACCTGCCGTCGGCGCTGACGAATCCCAGCAGGTTCGCCGCCACCGGGCCGTTGGGGTACGTGCGGCGGCTGGACTGGTCGGTGCGCAGGCTCGGGACCGGCAGTTGGCGCGCGGCCCGGGCCACGTCCGGCGGCACGTCCCTGGCCACGTAGGCGAACCGGCGGGTGCCGGTCAGCGCCTGGGCCACCTGCTGCTGGGGCAGGTGCAACACGCCGGCCAGGTCGGCGGCGGCGCCCTGCACCCCGGAGGACACCACGTGGCCGTTCACCTTGCGCTTGTACTGCCCGACCAGGGTCTGGTCGACGACGATGTCGCGCCGCTCCACCGTGGTGGCCAGCACGGCCCCGGAGGCGTCGGTGACGTCACCGCGGTGCGCGGGCAGCTTGATGGCCTTGGTCCGCGCCTGGGAGGCC
>DASTGO010000435.1:0-6860 GCA_035719045.1 Kineosporiaceae bacterium
CGTAGGGCCGGGCGGGCACAGGCTCCTGACCTGACCGGAAGTCCCGCCGTCGCCGGTGCTCCGCCGTCGCCGGGGTGGACGGCGACCCGGCTGCCGGTGGGTGGCGTCCGGGTCACCCGGCGGGGGGTAGGCCTCGTGCCCGCGGCACCGCGCCGGTGACCCGGGCGTCGTGCTTCACCCGGTACATCGCCGCGTCGGCCTCGTGCAGCAGGGCGTCCGGATCGACGTGGCCGCCGTGGCCGATCGCCACCCCGATCGAGGCGCCCACGGACATCGACCGCCCCCGGACCTCGTAGGCGGCGGTGATCCTGGCGTGGAGCCGCTCCACGATCGAGTCGAGCTCGTTGAGATGCGCGACGTCGTGGAGCAGCACGCCGAACTCGTCGCCGCCGAGCCGGGCCGCGATGTCGTTGACCCGCAGGGACTCCCGGAGCCGGCCGGCCAGGGATGCGAGCAGGTCGTCGCCCGCCCCGTGCCCGAAGCCGTCGTTGACCGCCTTGAAGTCGTTGAGGTCGATGAACAGCAGCGCGAACCAGTAGCCCGGCCGGCGCCTGGCCGTCTCCATCGCCTGGCCGATCCGGTCCTTGAACAGGGCCGTCCTGGCCAGTCCGGTCAGGCCGTCGTAGAGGGCGTCCTGGACGAGCTGCTCCTGTACCAGGCGGCGGGCCGTGACGTCGGTGATCGACCCGACCAGCCGCACCGGCCGGCCGGACTCATCCGCGACCGGCCGGCCGCTGCAGGCGATCCAGCGGTACTCCCCGCCGGCGGCGCGCAGCCGGTGCTCGAAGTCCAGGTGCTGCTGGGAACCCTGCAGCGTCCGGCTGAGCTGGTCCTGCACGTCGTGCAGGTCGTCGGGATGGATCCGGTCGAGCCATTCCTCCGCCGTGGACCCGATCTCGTTGTCGTGGTGGCCGAGCAGGGCCTTCCAGCTGCTGGAGTAGAACACCCGCCCGGTGGCCAGGTCCCAGTCCCAGACCGCGCCGCGGGCGGCCTCGGTGGCCAGGGCGTAGCGCTCCTCGCTGACCCGGACCTCTTCGAGCAGGGCGGCCTCCGTCCGGTAGGCGACGGCCAGTTCCTCCGCCTGCCGGGCCAGGTCGGCGTCGGACCGCTCCTGGTCCAGGGACGCCGACATCATGATCGACCACTGGTGGAGGGTCTCCTGGACCAGCGCCGACTGCAGGATCCGGTCACCCGCGACGGCGAGGACCCCCCAGTCGGAGTCCTCGAACCGGACCTGGGTGATCACGGTCAGGGCGCTGCGCCCGCTGCCCGCCCCCAGCAGCTCGCGCGGCGGGAAGCCGTGCAGGGCGACGGTCTGCGGGGCCGGCGCGGCCCGTCGCCCAGGCGCGGGACCGGCCGCCTCCGAGTCGTAGATGCCCTGCACGCGCAGCTGCCCGGTCTGCCCTGGCGGCTCCCACAGCCCCAGGGCGCCGGCCCGGACGGGGGTGTGCTGCAGCCAGGCCAGCGAGCGCAGCTCGTCCCGGTCGCGTCCGAGCAGGCTGTTGCCGATGAAGTAGTGGCCGATCTGCAACCGCTTGAGGCCGACATGCTCGGACATCCGACGCTGCAGCTGCCCGGAGCGGACCGCGTCGCACAGGTCAAGGGTGGCTGACCCGATCGCCGCGGTGCGTACCGGATCACCCGCCCGCACGGACGCCTCCGTCAAGGACCGGCTCACGCCACGGATGGCCCGCAGCACGGCCCTCTCGCACCGGTCGATCGTGCAGAGCCGGTTGATCTCCCGGGCGAGCACGCCGACCTGCCGGTGATCGGGAGCCGTCCCCGCCGGCCCCTGGTCCAGCAGGCCCACCACCCGCTCCGCCAGCCCCGCCGCGTCCTCGACGTCGGACCCGGTCCGCAGTTCCCCCTCGCCCGCCGCGTCCAGCAGCGCCGAGGTCAGGACGTCGACCGGCGAGCTGTGCCCCGCCACGACGGACGCCCCCGCACCGCCCGGGCAGCCGCAGGACTCCCGGGGGATCAGGTGTTCCGGGACCAGGTACAGCCGGCCGGTCCCCCCGCGAGCACCCTGCAGGGCCACGGAGCAGGCGGTCTCCCCGACCCGTTCGAAGCTGATCGCGACCGTGGCCAGCGGCGGCTCGCTGACCGCGGCCTCGTCCACGTCGTCCATCCCGATCAGGGCGACGTCGTCGGGGATCAGGACCCCGGCCTCGCGCAGGCCGCGCATGAAACCGAGGGCGACCAGATCGGGCGCGACCACCAGGGCGGTACAGGGGCTGGAGCCTGCCTGGAACGCGGGGTCGGACACGAACTCCCGGGCCGCCTGGTAACCCTGGTGGTCGAAGGTGAGGTCGCGGGAGAGCTCCCTGCCGAACAGCGGCAGCGCCGGGAGCCCGAGCTCCTCCATCCGGGACCGGTACGCCGCGTACCGCTCGGCGCAGTCCACCTGCCACCCCGGGGAGAGGAAGCCGATCCGGGTGTGACCGTGCTCGGCCAGGTGCGAGACGGCATCCCGGACACCGCCCGCGTTGTCGATCGCGATCGCGGCATCGGCACCCCGCAGGTCCTGACCGACCTGCACGACGAACTTGCCCGCTGCCCGCAGTTGCGCGTTGTACTCCGGGGAGACCGCTTGGAGCAGGGTGATCGCGGCGTCGAAGTGGTCCCAGGCCACCCTGCTGACGGCGCTCTGGCCGCCGGACTCCTCGCCGGACGGCAGCACCCCGGCCGAGGTCTGGACCGAGATCACCGGGACGTCGGCGGCCGTGGCGGCCGTCATCACCCCGGCGAGG
This sequence comes from Kineosporiaceae bacterium, assembly GCA_035719045.1. Classification (GTDB taxonomy): domain Bacteria; phylum Actinomycetota; class Actinomycetes; order Actinomycetales; family Kineosporiaceae; genus DASTGO01. The sequence goes on from DASTGO010000435.1 coordinate 2,751, forward strand.
ATGCCCTCGAAGTACGGCCCGTACCGGAAACTGCCGTAGACGGCGACGGCACCCGGCGCAGCGGCGTCACCGGTGGTCCGTTCACCCAGGCCGTCGGAATTCATGGCCGATTATCGACAATCTCGATGAAATCTGAACGACCACCCGACGAGCGCAGAATCATGCAAAGGGACCACAGTCGAGATCTTGGTACCTCGCGACGCCGGTTTCAATCCCGGCCCGGCCGCCAGGGACGGGCGGACCAGGGATCGGGCGGCCCCGCGATCAGGCGGCCGAGGCGTCCGGCCGGGGAAGCTCCGGGGCACCCACCATGACCAGGACGGGCTCGGAGACCGCAGCCGGGGCCGGGACGCCGACCGGCAGCGGAGACAGCGGAGACAGCGGAGGCAGCGGAGCGGGCGGCGGGACCGCGACGGGCGCCGACAGGGGTGCAGGGGCGGGGGCCGGGTCCGGGGGCACGGGAGCGGCCGGTGCCGGCACGCCCTCGGGGGCGGTGATGGCGACCGTCTGGGCCGCGGTGGCCGCAGCCGCGACCACGGTCGCCACCGTCTGGGCGGCGGTCGCGACCGTCTGGGCAGCGGTCGCGGCGACTGCGGCGGACGAGGCGACCCGGACCGCGGCCGCCCGCGAGGTGATCGGGGCCGGCCGGGAGGCGTCCCTGACCTGCGGATCCCGTAGGAGAGCCTCCTCCATCCGGGCCAGCACGGCGAGCAGCGCGGCGACAGCGACCAAAGCCGCGAACGTGATGACGAGGGCCATGCCGGCTCCTCCCGGTCGTCGGATCCCGAACGGATATCGGCGCGCGGTTCGCCCTGCTTGACGCAGTACGCGCACGCGACATGAACGTTCCGCCGGCTGCACTCGCAGACCCCCTCCAGCAGCCGGTACGGGTTCCTTTCCCGAGGGTATGTCGGGCATGCCAGGACGTCCGCCATACGGACCGTCCGCAGCCGATTCGTGACAGTAAAGCCCAGGTGCGGGGGTGGGACGAATCGGTCCCTCCGCACCCGCGGTGACGACGCGCGGCGGCACTGCTCCGGCCACTCACCCGGGCGGGGGGCTCAAGGTCACGGGCTCCGCAGCCGAAGAAGAGCACAGCCACGGACGGCAGTACTCCCGCGCACGGACCCCGAGCGCGAGCCCTGCTCCGGACCCCGGTCCGGATCACCCGGAGGTTCGATGCCGTCCAACCGGCTGGCACGCCTGGCCGTGCCCATCGTCGTGGTCGTCGTCGTGATCATGATGGTGGTCCCGCTGCCGGCCGCCGTCCTCGACGTCCTGATCGCCACGAACATGGCGATGTCGCTGGTCGTGCTGCTGGTCGCGATGCAGGTCGGCAAGCCGCTGGACTTCGCGGTCTTCCCGACCCTGGTCCTGGTCGGCACGATCCTGCGACTGGCGCTCAACGTGTCCTCGACCCGGCTGGTGCTGCGTGACGCCTACGCCGGCCACGTCATCGACGCGTTCGGGCACATCGTCATCGGCGGCTCGCTGGTGATCGGCCTGGTCGTGTTCGCGATCCTCGTGGTCATCCAGCTGGTCGTGGTGACCAACGGTGCCGCCCGGGTCGCGGAGGTCGGCGCCCGGTTCACCCTCGACGCGATGCCCGGCAAGCAGATGGCCATCGACGCCGACCTGAACTCCGGGCTGATCGACGAGAACGAGGCCCGGCGCCGGCGCAAGGAGGTCGGGGCCGAGGCCGACTTCTACGGCGCCATGGACGGTGGCACGAAGTTCGTCAAGGGCGACGCGATCGCCGCGGTGATCATCACCCTGGTCAACCTGGTCGGCGGCTTCTCGGTCGGGATGCTGCAGAAGGGGATGTCCCCCGGCGACGCGATCAACACGTACAGCCTGCTGTCCGTCGGTGACGGCCTGGTCTCGCAGATCCCGGCCCTGCTGATGTCGGTCGCGACCGGCGTCATCGTCACCCGGGCCACCAGCGAGGGCGATGTCGGCAACGACCTCGTCGGCCAGCTCTCCCGGCACACCGAGGCGCTGCGGATCGGCGGCGGCGCCCTGATCGCGCTGTGCATCATCCCCGGTATGCCGAAGCTGCCGTTCCTGCTGGCCGGCGGGATGCTGCTGACCGCCTCACTGCGGGCCCGGCCGGAGCAGACCCCGGAGCAGGCCGCGCTGCCGCCGCCCGGCGTCCAGCCCGCCCTGCCCGCCGGGACCGCCGCGGCCAACCCGGAGACCGAGCAGATCACCGAGTCGCTGCGGGTGGACCCGCTGGAACTGCTGCTCGCCCCGGACCTGGTCGACCTGGTGGACCCCGGACGCGGCGGCGACCTGCTGGACCGGGTCCGGGCACTGCGCCGCAAGACCGCCCTCGACCTGGGCATCGTCCTGCCGCCGGTGCGCACCCGGGACGGCGCGACGCTGGCGCCGGGGGCCTACGAGATCCGGATCGGCGGGATCACGGCGGCCACCGGCGAGGCCCCGCCCGGGCACCTGCTGGCGATCGGGGACGCCCCGGACATGCTGCCCGGACGCCGGACCACCGAGCCGGTGTTCGGGCTGCCCGCGGTCTGGGTGCCGCTGGAACACCGGTCGACGGCCGAACTGGTCGGGGCGACCCTGGTCGAGCGGGCCGCCGTGGTGACCACACATCTGGCGGAGATGGTCCGCCGGCACGCCTCCCGGCTGCTGTCCCTGGACGACGTCCGGGAGTTGCTGGACGTGCTCAAGGCGGACCGGCCGGCCACCGTCGAGGAACTGGTCCCCGGGCTGCTGCCGCTGTCGGCGGTGCAGCGCGTGCTGCAGGGGCTGCTGGACGAGCAGGTCTCGATCCGGGACCTGGGACGGGTGCTGGAGGGGGTCGGGCAGCGGGCCCGGGCCAGCACCGACCCCGACGCCCTGCTCGAAGCCGCCCGCACCGCCCTCGGACCGGCCCTGACCGCCCCCTACCTGTCCGACGGCACCCTGAACGCGATCGTCCTGGACCCGGGACTGGAACAGGAGATCGCCGAGGGGCTGCGGGCCAGCGAGCAGGGCGTCGTCCTGGCGCTGGACCCGGTCACGGCCAACCGGCTGGTCCGTGAGATCGGCGAGCTGGTCCGCCGGGCCGAGAACGACGGGCTGATGCCGGTGCTGCTGGCCGCGGCCCCGCTCCGGCTGCCCCTGCGCCGCCTGCTGCGCGGCAGCTTCCCCCAGCTCCCGGTGATCGGCTTCGCCGAGACCGCCGGGGTGACATCGATCGAGACCATCGGACAGGTGAGCCGTGGGCACGAATTTGCTGCTTGAGGGTGACGACCTGGAGGCCCTCCTGATCCGGGCCCACGCCGAGGGCGGGGTGAACGCACGGATCGTCCGGGCCGAGAAGGTCCGGCAGGGCGGCTTCATGGGCTTCTTCGCCCGGGAGCGGTTCGAGGTCGCGGTCGAGATCCCCGACGACGCCGAGCGAACCCTGCAGCCCGGTGCGGCACCGGCCGGTACCGCACCGGGTTCGCCCCCGCCCCCGCCCGCGGCCCACCCCGGCATGCGCAGCGCGCCGGTGGCACCGCCAGCCCCGGTGACCCTGCCGGCCGCCGGCCAGGGCGGCCAGGGCGGCCAGGGCGGCCAGGGCGGGACCGTCACCGACCTGACCGCACATGCCGCCCGGGCCCGGGTCGCCTTCCCCGGCCCCGTCGGCGCGGTCTCCACCGCCGAGGAGGACGCCCTGGTCGCGGAGCTGACCCGGGTGCTCGCCGAGGAGATCCCGGCGCCCGCCCAGCTGGCCGCGGACGGGCTGCTCGGGCTGGCCGACCGGGTCAGTGCCGCCGAGCGGGCCGCCGCCCGGACCGCCGCGGCAACCTCGCGCAGCCTGGTCGGCGTCGGCATCGGCGCCGGGTCCGGTGCCGGACCGCAGCAGGCGGCGGGTCCGGAGGGTTTCGGTGACGGCCTCGCCGTGGACACCTCCGTGGACCTCGCCCGGTCCGGCCAGCCGCTGCGCCTGGTCCTGCCGGACGGTCGGGTGGTGGCCCCGGGACTGTCCCCGGTCCGGGCCTCGGCCGGCGGGGGCACCCCGCCCGCGTTCGCCGAAGCGTCCCCGGCGGCATCCGCGATGGCCGACTCCGCGGGCGGCACCCACAGCCCCCGACCCATGTCCGCCGCCTCCGCAGGCGCCGG
>DASTGO010000436.1:0-4072 GCA_035719045.1 Kineosporiaceae bacterium
CCGGCCGGACCGGACAAGCCCCGCGAGGTGGAGTCGGTCCGCGAGTTCGGCGGGATCGCCACCGTCCAGTTCACCGACGGCACGGCGATGGAGGAGCCGTCGTTCGAGCGGGCCCGGCGCGCCACGAAGCCCGCCGGCGAGAAGGCACCCGAGCCGCAGCCCGGCCAGGAGGTTCCCGCCGAGGAGCGTGTGACCGTCGACCCGGGCCAGGTCGCCGAAGACCTGGCCGGGATCAGTGCAGCACCAGAAGACGACACCACCACGGTGGCGGGAAGGACTGCCTGGCTACGCCAGAACCTCACGATCCTCGGCACCCAGGGGACGATGGACGAGCTGGATCGTCAGCGCGATGCCGTCCGCCGGGTCATCGCCGAATCCGACATCCCCTTGGAAGACCTGCAGGGCGTCACCATCACGGTCGACAAGCTCGGCCCGACCGACAACGCAGGGGACTACGACAAGCGGTTCGACCGGGTCCGGGTCCACCCGGACGTCATCGAGCACCACCAGGGCCTCCTGCACGAGCTTGGTCACCGTGACTCCGCCCGCCGCGGCCTCGACCACTCGGCATACGACACCCCGGAGCGGCGTGCCACCGAGGAGGAGTACGCCAACCGGTACGCGGACCTGCACCGTCCCGCCTACCTGCAGCAGCGCATGGACGAGGCGGCGAAAACCGGGGAGGAGACCCGCCCCGACGGGCACTCGCAGACCAGGATCGAGGGCGGGGAGCGTGGCCTCACCGCGGACGACCACTTCCTTATCGCCCAGGAGGAGCGGCCCAAGCCGAAGCCTAAGCCGGGCATGCCCAGTGAGGGCCAGGACGCCCTGTTCCCAGCCACTCCCCGCCCGGCACCGGAGCCCGCGAAGGGCCCCACGCAGGCCGAGCAGGACGCGGGTATCACCGGGCAGGGCCTGTTCGCTCCCGAGGCCGCCCCAGAGAAGCCCGTCGAGCCGGCCAAGACCGAGGTGGACACGGCGGGCGCGGAACCTCTGCCCGCCGACGACCGGTGGGCGAGCATCTGGACTCAGCCCGACGTCTCCCTCACCGAACTGCAGGCGGCCAGGGAGAAGGTCGCGCGCAAGCTGGTCGAGAACCCGGACGGGGATGCCCAGAATCTGCGGTCCCGGGTCGCCTACCTGGACCAGTTGATCGTCGACCGGCAGGCGGCGGAGCAGAGTCCGGCCGCGGCCGATGAGCCGATCACCGTCCGGGAGGCGAAACCGCAGACTGGGTACACGATCCCTGCCCCGCCGGAGCAGGCCGCGGAACAGCCGCAGGAGGTGGCCGCGGCCCCGGCTGTGGATCTCGACCAGGCCCTCAAGAGCGGGCAGGTCGGTGAAGTCAGCTTCGCCAACGAGGCCCGCGGTCTCGTCCTCGGCGGCGGCACCTTCCCCGTGAAGGACCTGATCGGGAAGGCCGGGTTCGTGTACCGGCTGGCGCCTGGCGGCCGCAGGGACCGGTTCGGGAAGCCCTTGAAGGAGTGGCGGGCGGAGGGCACCACGGAGGAGCGTGCGGCCGCCCTGCAGCGGCTCGCGGCGGCCCTGGACGAGCCGGACCCGACCGTCCCGCAGACCGAGGACGCCCCGGACCTGCCGGAGCCGACGTCGGCGGATCTGGGCGAGCAGTACCCGCCGACCCCCGAGCAGCGGGCCGTCATCGACTCCGTGCTGGCCGGGAAGGACACCGTCGTCCGGGCCCTGGCCGGGACCGGGAAGACCAGCACTCTGCAGATGATCGCCCGCCGGTTGAAGGCGATGCGTCCGCGGGCCCGGGTCATCTACATCGCCTTCAACACGTCCGTGCGGGACGAGGCGCAGGGCAAGATGCCCAGTAACGTCGAGGTCCGCACTGGCGACTCGATCTCGTTCTCGTCCATGTCGCAGGGGATCAAGGACAAGTTCGGGCGGCAGGACAAGCCCGTGACCGAGGCGGACAAGCCGATCCGTCTGCTCGACGGGATCGCCGCCCACCTGGGCATCCGGGGGCCGTTGAAGGCCTCCGACGGCAGCGAGATGGACGCCGAAGACCAGGCCCGAGCGATCATGCGGGCCGTCGAGGTGTACTCGATCAGCGCGGACGACACCTTGGGGGTGGAGCACTTCCAGGGCGTCCCCGAGGACGTCGCGGAGAAGCTGCTTCCCTACGCGGAGAAGGCGTGGGCGGACCTCAAGAGCCCCGACGGCCGCCTGCGGATCACGCACTCCCACATCACGAAGATGTGGGCGCTCAGCCGCCCGGACCTGTCCAAGTCCGGGTCAGGTGTCCGCCGGCCCGCCAACCTGATCATGTTCGACGAGGCTCAGGACATCAACCCCGTCATGGCGAAGGTGATCGCCGACCAGCACATCCAGCGCGTGTATGTCGGGGACAGCAATCAGGCGATCTACGGTTTCAGGGGCGCCACCGACCAACTCGACAAGGTCTCCGTCGAGGCCGACCACCCGCTGACGAAGTCCTGGCGGTTCGGGGAAGGCATCGCCGGGTACGGCAACCGGTTCCTGCGGCTCCTCGGCGCCAAGCACCGGGTGGAGGGTGGAGGCCCGGCCTCGACCATCGACGCCCCGGACACGATGCGGGACCCGGACGCGATCCTCGTCCGCTCCAACGCGGGCGCGATCCAGGAGATCCTGGCCCAGCAGGAATCCGGGCGGCTCGTGGGCGTCCCGAAGGGCACGAAGTCCGACATGCGGCGGCTCGTCGAGACCGCGAGCTGGCTGCAGGGCAAGGGCCCGATGCCGAAGCAGCTGCACGAGGACCTGGCCCCCTACCGGTCGTGGGGGCAGGTGAAGGAGGCCGCCGAGAAGGACGGCGACCCGAAGCTGAAGATGCTCGTCCGGATCGTCGACCAGCACGGCGTTGACGCCCTCGGCGAACTCGTGAACAACCTGATCGACGCCGGGGACGACAAGGACAAGCGGGCCCCCGACGTCGTCGTGACGACCGCCCACAAGAGCAAGGGCCTGGAGTGGGACCGGGTGAAGATCGGACCCGACTTCGCGGGCCCGAAGACGGACCCGGAGACCGGCAAGACGGAGATGCCGTCCCCGGAGGAGCTGCGGCTCGCCTACGTGGCGGTCACTCGCGCGAAGCGAGAGCTCGACCCGGGCTCCCTCGCGTGGGTGGAGGGGTACACCAGCGAGCAGGCCGAGCCGCAGCCGGCGCAGCCGGCCGAGGACCGGGTGAAGCTCGACCCGGAGCAGGTCTCCCGCGACCTGCAAGCGGCGGGAGTGACGGAGCCCGCTCCGGAGAGCGCACCCGAGGTGCTGGTCAACGAGCCGCCGACCCGGTTCGGGGACTACGAGATCCGCCGGGTCGGTGATCGGAAAATCGAGCTCGTCGGACCGGACGGTGAGGTGTACGGCTCCGTCGAGCACCCCCGGAAGGGCGTCTTCAAGACCTTCTACGGCCCCGACAACAGGGAGACCGTCAACCGGGCGACCACGTGGGCTGAGGCCGTCGAACGGGTCGCTCTCATGGCGGACGGCCACCGGGAAACGGTCGAGAAGGGGCGTCTGCGTGACGCGCTGAACCCGGAGGAAGGGGCAGCGAAGGCGTGGGACGGCGCGAAGCACGTCGCTGACGTCGGCACGAACACCCTGTCCGACGGGACCGTCATCAAGCTGGCGGACAGCTACCGGCAGGAGAACCGGGACTTCCTGGAGCGCAACCCGGACCGCGACCGGTTCATCTCGACGCAGGCCGCCGGCCGGAGCGCGATCCTCGACGCCGCTAGCGATGCGGAAGGCGTGGACATGTCGCCGCGGGACCTGCGAGTCGGTGACGAAGTGTGGGCGCCGCAGGAGTCTCAGGGAGCCACATACGCGTGGCGGAAGATCGTCTCGATCGAGCCGGGAGGAACCTTCGGTGGGACTCGCGTCACGATCAAGGGGAACCGGAAGCCGTACTCCCTCGTGCCACACAACGACTCGACGATGCTCGTTCGGGCGTCCACGGCGAAGAAGATCGACTACACGCCCGGTGTGGCTCCGGAGCCAGTGACCGCCGGGGCGGCAGCCGACACGCCCCGCACCATCGGGGAGCCGATGGCGTGGGGGACGGCGAAGACCC
>DASTGO010000437.1:0-18160 GCA_035719045.1 Kineosporiaceae bacterium
TCGAACAAACCCCCTCCACCGTCGACGAACGCGTCCGCGACCTGCTCCTGGGCGCCTACACCCTGCCCGACCGGCTCCTGCTCGCCCTCAACGCCCGCCAAGTCCTCGACGTCGGCTCCGACGCCCGCGCCGCCTGACACCGTGGAGAACCCGATGAGCTCGAATTCGGCCTCTGCCGGCGGTCACGCCGGTCCGGCCCGCCGGGCGTGGCTGGCCGATCTGCCCACTGCGGTGAAGATCTCCCTGCTCATCGGCCTGGCCGTGGTGACCACCGTGGCCGTCGGCCTGGTAGGGCAGCAGGGCATCTCCAACGCCGACACCACCGCGCACCGGGTCGGCGACCAGATCGCCGACCCCGCGATCGCGCTGGGCCACGTCCGGGAGTCGTTCGTCCGGATGCGGTTCAAGGTCTTCCAGGCAGCCGTCGACGCCGACCAGAGCACGATCGACGACTCGCTGAAGGCGTACCAGGGACTGCGGGACCAGACCCTGAGCGGCCTGCGCAGCTACGGGTCCGGCCCGCTGGACGGCGGGCAGCGCCAGCAGTTCGACGGCCAGCTCATGCCCGCCGTGAACGGTCTGGTGACCGTCCTGGAGAAGGAGCTCATCCCGCTCGCCGACCACCCGAGCACGGCCGTGGAGAAGGACCGCTTCGCGTCGGTCTTCCTCAAGGACGGGCAGCCCCTGGTGGACCGGGCGCAGGCGGCGTTCGACACGCTGGCGAAGATCGACGAGCAGCGCATGAACGATGGTGCGGCGCAGATCAGCGCGGTGCGCAGCCGGTCCACCTGGATGCTGTGGCTGTTCGCGGCCATCGGCGGCCTGCTGCTCGCCGGCCTCGGCGCCGCCGTGGTCCGGGTGATCCGGCGGGCACTGGTCAGCGTCCAGGACGCCCTCGCGGCGATGGCCCAGGGCGACCTGACCCGTGACCCGCACGTCACCTCTCATGACGAACTGGGCCAGATGGCCGCGTCGCTGGCCTCGGCGCAGGAGGCCCTGCGCGCCACGGTGCGGACCATCACCTCCTCCTCGCATTCCCTGGCCTCCAGCGCGGAGCAGCTCAGCGGGATCGCCTCGGAGGTCGCCTCCAGCGCGATGGAGTCCTCGACCCAGTCCAACCAGGCGGCGGCGGCCGCCGAGCAGGTCAGCCACAACGTACAGACGGTGGCGGCGGCGACCGAGCAGATGAGTGCGAGCATCCACGAGATCTCGCAGTCGTCCTCCGACGCGGTGCGGGTGGCGGCCAGCGCGGTCGGCGAGGCCGAGCGGGCCAACGCCACGGTGGCCAAGCTCGGGGACTCCAGCGCCGAGATCGGCAGCGTGGTCAAGGTCATCACCGGGATCGCGGAGCAGACCAACCTGCTCGCCCTGAACGCGACCATCGAGGCCGCGCGGGCCGGGGAGGCCGGCAAGGGCTTCGCCGTCGTGGCCCAGGAGGTCAAGGAGCTCGCCCAGGAGACCGCCCGGGCCACCGAGGACATCTCGCACCGGATCGAGGCGATCCAGGCCGACACCGCCGAGGCTGTCCAGGCGATCGGCCGGATCTCCCAGATCATCGAGGACGTCAACTCCTACCAGACGACGATCGCCTCGGCCGTCGAGGAACAGACCGCGACCACCGGCGAGATGGCGCGCAACGTGTCCGAGGCGGCGGCGGGATCGGCCGGCATCGCCTCGAACATCGAGACCGTCGCCGGCGCCGCGCAGGCCACCTCCGCAGGCATCTCCCAGGCCCAGGTGGCGGCCACAGAACTGGCCCAGCTGTCCGGCCGGCTCAGCGAGGTCGTCGGCCAGTTCCGGATCTGACGGACCCCCGACCCGGACGGCCGGGCCTGCCAGGCCCGAACGGCACGCCGGGGGTCCAGTACGGCGGATCCGCTGCCGATAAGGGGAGCGGACCGGTACAGGCACCACGAACCACCGCAGCACGCAGGTCGCAAGCAGCAGCACCCGCAGCACGCAGATCGCAAGCAAACAGCACCACAGGCATCAGCCGCGCCGCCCGCGAAGGGCGGACCCGAGCCGACCCGCCGGGTCCGGTCCGAACCCGGCCCGGACGGGTCCACGAACCACCAGGCACACGCACCCCTAGGAGCTTCGATGCTGGCACTGGTCGTCGACGACTCTCGCGCCATGCGCTCGATCCTGACCCGTCTGCTGTCCGGTCTGGGATTCGACGTCGCCCAGGCGGGGGACGGTGCCGAGGCCCTGCAGGTGCTCGATGCCGGCACCCGCCCCGACGTCATCCTCGTCGACTGGAACATGCCGGTGATGGACGGCCTGACCTTCATCAAGACCGTGCGCGGTCGCGAGGAGTACCGCGACATCTCGCTGATGATGGTCACCACCGAGAGCGAGCAGGGGCAGATCGTCCGGGCGCTGGCGGCCGGGGCGCACGAGTACGTCATCAAGCCGTTCACCGACGAGGTCATCGCGGAGAAGCTCGCGCTGCTGGGTCTGGTGGCCGCATGAACCACAGTCCGGGCCGGATCCGGGTCCTGGTCGTCGACGACTCCGTGGTGATCCGCAAGCTGGTCACCGAGGCGCTGGCCGCGGACCCCGCGATCGAGGTGGTCGGCATCGCGCAGAACGGCAAGGTGGCTGTCGACAAGGTCGCCGAGCTGAAGCCCGACGCGGTGACGATGGACATCGAGATGCCGGTGATGAACGGCATCGAGGCCGTCCGCGCCCTGCGCCGCAGCCACGGGCGGTTGCCCATCGTCATGTTCTCCACGCTCACCGAGCGCGGGGCGTCGGCCACCCTCGACGCGCTGGCGGCCGGCGCGAGCGACTACGTCACCAAGCCGTCCAACGTGGGCAGCTTCGCGGAGAGCCAGCAGAACATCCGCGATCAGCTCATCCCCAAGCTCAAGGCGCTCACCGGGACCCGGCGTGCCGCAGGCGCCCAGCGGGTGCCCATCCCGCCGCCCGCCCCGCCGGCCCAGCGCCGCCGCCGGACCGGTCCCTACAACGTGCTCGCGATCGGCTCCTCCACAGGCGGTCCGGATGCCCTGGCCCGGGTGCTTCCCGCGCTGCCGGCGGACCTCCCGGTTCCTGTGGTGGTCGTCCAGCACATGCCCCCGCTGTTCACCCGCCTACTGGCGCAACGGCTCTCACAGCACAGCCGGGTGCCCGTGGTGGAGGCGCACGAGGGTCAGCCGGTCACCCCCGGCAAGATCTTCATCGCTCCCGGCGGACAGCACCTGACCCTGCACAGGCAGGGCACCGCCGTCCTCGCCCGTCTCACCGAGGACCCGCCGGAGAACTTCTGCCGGCCGTCGGTGGACGTGCTCTTCCGTTCCGTCGCAGGCCTGTACGGGGACCGGGTGCTGGCGGTCGTCCTGACCGGGATGGGCCGGGACGGCGCCGCCGGGGCGAAGCTGATCCGGGACGGTGGCGGCGAGGTCTTCGCCCAGGACGAGGCCACCAGCGTGGTCTGGGGGATGCCCGGCGCCGTTGCGATGGCCGGCCAGGCGGATCGCATCCTGGCCCTGGACCGGATCGGACCCGACATCGTCGCCGCACTCAACCGCGGCCCCGCACCCGTGGGGGTGGCACCGTGAGCCTCGTCCAGACGGACTTCGTGTTCGTCACCTCGATGGTCCGGCAGCGCAGTTCCATCGACCTGCAGCCGGGCAAGGAGTACCTCGTCGAGTCGAGGCTGGCTCCGATCGCCCGCTCGATCGGCGAACGCGACGTGGCCGCCCTGGTCTCGCGCCTGCGCCGGGGTGACGAGAAGCTCGCCGACGCCGTCGTCGACGCGCTCACCACGAACGAGACGTCGTGGTTCCGGGACACCCACCCGTTCCAGGCGTTCAGCCAGCACCTGCTGCCGGAGGTCCAGAAGACCGGCCAGCGCAACGTCACCATCTGGTCGGCCGCCTGTTCCAGTGGGCAGGAGGCGTACTCGCTGGCGATGCTGCTGCTGGACTGGCTGCCGGCCCACCCCGGGGTGAGCGCCCAGATCATCGGCACCGACATCTCCCACCGGATGGTGGACCGTGCCCGCGCGGCCCGGTTCTCGCAGCTGGAGGTCAACCGGGGGCTGCCGGCGCAGTACCTGGTCAAGTACTTCGACCAGGTCGGCCGGGAGTGGGTGCTGCGGCCGCAGGTCCGGGCCCTGACCCGGTTCGAGCGCGGCAACCTGGCGCTGCCTCCGGTGGGCGTCCCGACCTGCGACATCGTCTTCCTGCGCAACGTCTTGATCTACTTCGACCTGGACACCAAGCGGACCGTTCTCGGGCACATCCGGCGGGTCCTGCGTCCCGGCGGCTACCTGGTGCTCGGCGGTGCGGAGAGCACTCTCAACTTGGACGGCACCTTCCAGCGCATGGAGCTGGGCAAGGCCGTCGTGTTCCGGCACAACGGAGGTGCTGCGTGACCACCATCGACGAGCTCGAGGACGTCCGGCCGGATCTGGAAAGCCTGCTCACAGACGTCCTGTACTCCGTGGTGGGCGAGGAGGCCTACCCGACCGACGACCCCCTGCCGCACGGTCCGGTGGCCACCTCCCGGCTGGCCGCGCACGACGAGCTGGAGGACAGATACCTCGGCGTCCAGGTGCGGGTGGGCGCGGTGCTCGCGAGGCTGCTGGCCAGCCGGATGATGGCTGTCGGTGATCCCTCGCCGGAGGATCTGCTCGATGCGGTCGGCGAGCTCGGGAACATCATCGGCGGCAACGTCAAGACGCTGATGTTCCACACCGCACGGCTGTCGCTGCCGGTGGCCGACCTGGCCGACCAGGGCACCGACCCGGACGCCGAACTGCCGGGCGTGGTGGTCCGGGCCCAGGTCTTCGGCCAGGTCGCCGAGCTTGCACTGATTCCCGATGGCCCCGTCGACGGCCTGTTCTGGCCGCCGTCGGTCACGGACGACGTGATGGAGAGCACCTCATGAAGATCTTGATCGCCGACGACAGTAGGGCGATGCGGATGATCGTGACCCGCACCCTGCGCCAGGCCGGCCTGTCCGGCCATGAGCTGATCGAGGCGGAGAACGGCCGGGAGGCTCTGGATCTCGTCGCGAAGCATTCTCCGGACCTCATCCTCTCGGACTGGAACATGCCCGAGATGACGGGCATCGACTTCCTGAGGACGTTGCGCGCCAACGGGATCGGTACGCCGTTCTGCTTCGTGACGTCCGAGGGCTCCGAAGAGATGCGCGATCTCGCGACCGCCTCCGGTGCCCTCGGCCTGATCGCCAAACCCTTCACCGCAGAAGGGTTTCTCGAGGTTCTCGGATCGGTGGTGGGAGCATGAGCACCGAGGTCTACCAGTCGCCGTTGCCCAGCCGGCATGCGGTCCGGTCGCTGATCTCGGATCTGGTCGGCCGAGAGGTCGAACTGAACGACAGCGACGCGGTGGCGAAGAAGTCGACCAATGTCGTCGCGGTCTACGTCGACGACCGCACGTCGATGAACGCGGTCATGGTCTGCGACCTGGCGTGCGCGGCGCGCCTCGGCGGCGCTCTCGGCCTGCTGCCGCCTCCCGGGGTCGAGGACGCGATCGACGAGGGCGACATGTACCCGCTGCTGCGGGACAACTGCTACGAGGTGCTCAACGTCCTCGCAGCGGTCTTCAACGTGCCCGGCGCCCCCCACGTCCGGCTGTACGAGATGTACGGGCCCGGGGACTCGCTGCCTCCGGACGTGGCCGGACTGGCCTATGCGGTGGGCGGGCGGATGGACGTGGTCCTCAGCATCGCCGGTTATGGCGACGGGCACCTGTCGGTCGTCGTCAAGTAAGGGGTCCACCATGGCCGCGCACCCTGTCGACTCCGGGCCCGGCGCCCGGGTGACCGGCATCCGCGAACGCCCCGCCGGGCGGGCCGGCATGGTGCGCAACGTCCGCATCGGCCGGCAGGGGATCTACGACGCACACCGGCAACTGGTGTCCTACGAGCTGCTGTTCCGCTCGCCGGGGTCCGGGCCGGCGGACGAGGTGGCCGGGGAGCAGGCCACCTCGCAGGTGATCGCCTCCACCTTCGGCACCTTCGGGCTGGAGAACATCTCCGACGGGCGCCCGGTGTTCATCAACTTCACCCGGGCGTTCCTCACCGGGATCATCCCGATCCCGGTCCCGCCGGACAACGTCATCATCGAGGTCGTCGAGCAGGTCGACGTCGACCACGAGCTCCTGCTCGGGCTGGCCCAGCTGCGGGCCTCCGGCTACCGGATCGCCGTCGACAACTACCACGGCGACCTGGCCCGCAGTGCCCTGGTGGAGATCGCCGACTTCGTCAAGATCAACGTCAACGTCCTGCCGACGATGGTCGTGCCCGGCCTGGTCCAGCAGTGCCGCAGTGCCGGGGCCACCCTGCTGGCCACCGGGGTCGAGGACGGGGAGGTCTTCACCCGCTGTGTGGGGCTGGGGTTCGAGCTGTTCCAGGGGTACTACCTGCAGCGGCCCATGGTGCTGGAGCAGCGGACCCTCTCGCCGAGCCAGGCGATCTGCGTGAAGCTGCTCAACGACCTGGCCGATCCGCAGGTCCCGATCCAGCGGATCGAGGAGATGGTCGGCAGTGACCCGGGGCTCACCCTGCGCCTGCTGCGTACCGCGAACTCGGCGTCGGCAGGGGTCGGCCGGGAGGTCACCTCGCTGCGGCAGGCCCTCGTCCTGATCGGTCCGCGGCTGCTGCGCAGCTGGGTGGTGCTCACCCTCCTGGAGGGCGGCACGGTCCGCAGCGCGTCGGACGACCTGTGGAGCGTGCTGGCCCGGGCCCACGCCTGTCAGCGGCTGGCCGTCCACGAGTCCGACCTCGCCTTCACCGTCGGCCTGCTGTCCGGTGCGGCGGACCTGCTCGACAGCGATCCGGCCGAGATCGCCGACCGGTCCGGGGTGGGTTCGGAGGCCAAGGAGGCCCTGCTGGACGGGGGTGGCGAGGCGGGCCGGGCCCTGCGTGCCGTGCTCGCGCACGAGAAGGACAACCCGGAGGGGATCTCGGACACGGGCTTCGTGCCGTTCGACGTGTCCCGGGCATACCTGGAGTCGCTGTCGGAGTCGCTGAAGCTCGTCCACGAGCTCCTGGAGCCCGAGAAGTACCCGGCTTGAGGTGACACTGTTGGGGCAGCGGGCATCCCGGCAGGCGGGGCCGGACGCCTCGGCCACCCCGACCATGCCCGCGATGCCGCCCTGGCTGGGCGCGCTGGTGTTCGGCGTGGTGTGCTCGCTGGCCGCCACGGGGACCCGGGCGCTGACCGGGCTGCCGTTCTACCCGGTGACGGCGGTGATCTGCGCGACCGTGCTGGGCGCGATGGCCCAGCCCCGGGCGCAGCGCTGGATCGGCGAGGGCAGGCTGGACAACCGGGCCGGGCTGCGGATCTCGCTGGCGATGGCCGTGTTCGGCGTGCTGTCCGCCGCCTGCGGTGCCGCGTTCATGGTCCCGGTCTTCGCCGTCATCGTCGCCTCGATCCACCTGCACTGGTCGGGCTGGCGGGTGTGGCGGACGGTGGCGTGGCAGAGCATCGCCTGGACGGCGGCGGAGGAGGTCCTGACCGGTCTGGGGGTGCTGCCCGCGGCCCTGCCGGTGGCACGCGAGCACGCCCTGGCCGGCCTGTCCCTCGCCATGGGACTGCAGGCCCTGGCCAACCTGGGGGTGACCGCACGGCGCCGGGAGGAGCTCACCGAGGAGCTGCGGTGGACCGAGTCCCGGTTCCGTGCCCTGGTCACCAAGTCCCGGGACGTGGTCGCGATCCTCACCCCGGAGGGCACGGTCGACTATCTGAGCCCGTCCCTGCGGCGGTACACGGGCCGGCCGCTGTCGGAGCTGACCGGGCGTCACGTGCGCGAGCTCCTGCCGCCGCGGGCCCTGGACCTGCTGACGGCGGCGATGCTGCGGCTCGGGGCCGAGCAGGCCGGGAGCAGCGAGGAGTTCGAGGTGGAGCTCGGGTCGGTGTCGGGGGAGAACCGCCGGCTGGAGCTCGTCGTGACCAACCTGCTGGACGACCCCGCGGTTGGGGGCTTCGTGGTGAACGGGAACGACATCACGGACAGCCACCGGTTCCGGGAACAGCTCGTGCACACCGCCACCCACGACCCGCTCACCGGCCTGCTGAACCGGTCCGCCTTCGTCACCGTGCTGCAGCGGGAGCTGGCCTCGGTCAGCCCGCAGACCCCCGCCTGGCTGCTGTTCTGCGATCTGGACGGGTTCAAGCTCGTCAACGACGGTCTCGGCCACGACGCCGGGGACACCGTGCTCGTGCACGTCGCCCGGCGGCTGCGGCAACAGGCCGGGCCTACCGCCGTGGTGGGCCGTTTCGGCGGCGACGAGTTCACCGTGCTCATCCCGGTCGGCAGCTGCGCCGGGGACGCCCATCAGATACGTGACCTGCTCGCCGAGGCGGTGGCTCAGCCGTGCCCCCTGCTGGACGGGCGCAGCGTCACCGTCGGAGCGAGCTTCGGGCTGGTGGTCCTGGACGGCGGGCGCCTGCTCGCCGACGACGTGCTGCGCGAGGCCGACCAGCTGATGTACGAGCACAAGCGCACCGACTCCCGGCGCTGACCGTCGCCCGGCCACCGGCCGCCCCGGTGCCGTCGTCACCCGTGACCGTCGTCCCGGTGCCCGTCGTCCCGGTGCCCGTCGTCACCCGCGCCGCCGCGGTTCCCCGGCCGGCGGGCTGGTCAGCGGCAGCCCTTCGCGGCGAGCACATGCGCGGCCGCCGCCCGTACCCGGGCCTCCGGCAGCTGGCCGGAGGCGACGGCCGCCGACAGGTCAGCGAGCAGGTTCTCCAGGTAGCCCGGGTGGTACAGCATCACCAGGTCCGCTCCGGCGGCCAGGGCGGCGACGGTGGCCTTCGAGGTGCCGTACTGCCGCTGGATGGCGTCCTGCTGGCTGAGCTCCGAGGTGATGACCAGCCCACGGAAGCCCAGGTCGGAGCGCAGGAACGTGTACACCGCCGGGTCCAGGGTGGCCGGCAGCCCGGCCCGGGAGGACACCCCGGGGACGTACACGTTGCCCACCACGACCGCGCTCGGGCCCGCCGTGGCCAGGTCGCGGAACGGGACCAGATCCGACGCGCGCAGGGCGGACAGCGGCGGCGTCTGGGCGATCCCGTGCTCCGGATCGCCGGTGAGGTGTCCGTAGCCGGGGAAGTGGGTGAACGCGGGCAGCACGCCTGCGTCGCGCATCCCCGCGGCGAACGCCCCCGCGTGGGCCGTGACGTCGGCCGGTGACGAGCCGTAGGCCCGGTCGCCGGGGGTCGGGCCCGCCAGGTCCAGGACCGGTGCCAGATTCAGGGTGACCCCGACGGAGGCCAGCTGCCGGGCCCGCTGCGCCGCCAGGGTGCGCAGTTTCGCCGGGTCCATCCGGTCCTGCTGCTGGGCGCTGGGCAGCTGACCGAACAGGGCCTCCACCCGCTGCACCCGCCCGCCTTCGTCGTCCACGGCGACGAGGGGCGGCGGGGACTGGCCGGCGATCCGCTTGAGCACGCCGCTGCGGAAGGCCGTCAGGCCGCTGCTGTCGTAGACGACGATGCCCCCGACCGGGGTCGGGCCGTCGGTGAGGCCGCTCGGGCCCGTGGTGTTGGCACCGCTGACGCCGATCAGCAGGGTCTGCATCAGGGCCTGCTTGACGGTCAGCGAGTTCACCGCCGGGCAGCGGAACGGCCCGCGGACGCTGAGCCGGGTGTCGGCCGGTCTCGTCGTGGCGGGGGCGGCCGGGCTCGGCGACGGCGTCGAGTCGATCCAGGCCGAGGACGACGGCGCGACGGTGAGCGCATCGGCGGTCGGGGTGGCGCGCGGTGCGGCGTATCCGGACTGCCGCGACGGTGGGGAGCCCGCCGTCCCCGACCGGTACACCACCATCGCTCCGGTTCCCGCGGCGACGACGGCGGCGGTGACCGCGACCGTGGCCACGGCCGCGCCGACACCACGAGCGATGTTGCCAGGCACGGGTACCCCCTCGATCGGCTCCACGGGCTGCCGTGGGTCCCCGATGACCAGGCAATGTGGCTGTATGTAGTCGATCGAATTCTAATTGTGACGATGTCTGCGGCTCGGGATCGTCGGACCGGCGCGCCGCGCCCGCCGGGGGGCGGGCCGCAGCCGCGGGTGACCCAGCTGCGCCCGCGGAGCCGGGGAAGCGGCCTCGCCTGCGGCTACTCTCGGCCCGTGCCCACCTTCCGGATCCGCCAGGCCGCCGAACTGCTCGGGGTCAGCGACGACACGCTGCGCCGCTGGGCCGACTCCGGCCGGCTGGCCACGGTCACCGACTCCGGCGGCCGCCGCGCGGTGGACGGTGCCGAACTGGCCCGGTTCGCCGAGGAGCTCGCGCACTCCCAGCCGGACGCCGAGGCCAGCCTGCCGATCGTCCGGCAGTCGGCGCGCAACCGGCTCACCGGCCTGGTCACCCGGGTGGTCCGGGATACCGTGATGGCCCAGGTGGAACTGCAGGCCGGGCCGTTCCGCATCGTGTCGCTGATGAGCCGGGAGGCGGCCGACGACCTCGGGCTCGAACCCGGGGTGCTCGCGGTCGCCAGCATCAAGTCCACGAATGTCGTCGTGGAGATCCCCGGGGCCTGACGCCTGACCGTCCGTGGCCGTCCCGTAGCGCTCCCGGCTCGTCCCCGGGGCCGGGTGTCTGCCTCAGCCGAATCCCCTTCCCTCCGGCCGGTGCCTGTCGTAAGGTGACGCACGGTGGCCGTTGACCGGGCACTGTGACTGTCGGTCAGCGGGTGTGACAGGGTTAAGGCCCTGGACCGGTCGGCCGCCGAATGACGGACGGGGGCCGCCCGGGTGGCACGGGGGAATGCCCGGTCGGCCCCCGTATCCGGACTCCCCCATCCGGACCACTGATCCCGGCCCCTGGACCCGGTGGTTGCCGCCGCGGGCCAGGATGTCCCCATGCGGCTGGTGGCCTCGGACCTGGACGGCACGATCGTCCGGCCGGACGGGACGATCTCGGCCCGGACCCTTGCCGCCCTGGAGGCCTGCGAGCGCCGGGAGATCGGCATCGTCTTCGTCACCGGCCGCCCGCCCCGCTGGATGGCACCGGTCGCGCAGGCCACCCGGCACCAGGGGATCGCCGTCTGCGGCAACGGTGCCGTTGTCTACGACCTGGCAACCGAGCGGATCGTGCGGACCCGGGGGCTGACCGCGCAGGCCGTCCGGGACACCGTCGGCGCGCTGCGGGCCGTGCTGCCCGGGGCGTCGTTCTCGCTGGAGACCACGTCCGGGTACCGGCGCGAGCCGCAGTTCATGCCGCACCACGAGGCGGCCGCCGCCGCGCTGACCGGCTCGATCGACGAACTGCTGGCCGACGATGCGGTGGTGCTCAAGGTGCTCTGCCGGGACGAGTCCTCCACCGCCGACCCGATGCTCGCCCTGGCCCGGACCGCGCTGTCCGGGATCAGCGAGCCGGTGCACTCCAACCCGGCCGGCTCGATGCTGGAGATGTCGGCGCTCGGCGTCAGCAAGGCCTCGACCCTTGCGGAGCTGGCCGCCGCGCAGGGGGTCGAGGCCGCGGAGGTGGTGGCGTTCGGGGACATGCCGAACGACGTGCCGATGCTGCGCTGGGCCGGCCGCGGCTACGCCATGGCGGACGGTCATCCGGAGGCCATCGCCGCCGCCGACGAGACCGCTCCGGCCTGCGCCGAGGACGGCGTCGCGCAGGTCCTCGAGCGGTTACTTGCCTGCCCGGGCAGATGTTGACCTTGGTTTGACCCGGGGCTGAGCCGGCAACGACACACCATCCAGCAGGGTCTCAGCATCACGTCGCAGCCTGGCTGCACCAGGCCCGCAGGCGGGTGCTCCCCGCGGGCGGGGGTGGACCGGCGTGAGACGGACGTCGGAGGAGGTTGCGGTGGCACCGATCAGCCCGAGCGACCGGGACCGGGCACGTGAGCGGATCGGCACGGCCACGGCGAGCCTCGCCATCCTGGCCACCGGTGGGGCCGGCGCGGTCCGGTCGCAGGGTTCGTGACCGGCATGGGCGCCCCCTTCTCGACGACCGCGCGTTGGCCGGCGCTCGGCACCACCGCCGAGCTCGCGGTCACCCGGCCGGAGCTCCTGGACGACGCGGTGGCCCGGGCACAGCGCCTGCTGAACCGGATCGACCAGGCCCTGAGCAGGTTCCGGGCCGACTCCGACCTGACCCGGGCCAATGCCGCCGCCGGTGCGTGGGCACCGGTGGACCGGCTCCTGGTGGACGCGGTGTCGGCGGCGGTGCGGGCCGCCCGGGCCACCGGCGGGCTGGTCGACCCCACCCTGGGCCGTCCGATGGCGGCGATCGGCTACGACCGGGACCTCGACGACGTGCGGGCCGACCGGGTCGACCCGGCGTCGGTGCGGCTGGCCCCCGGCCCGCCCTGTCCCGGAGCCTGGACGCGGATCGGCGTGGACCCCGGCGGACGGATCCGTGTCCCGGAGGGGACGGCCCTGGACCTGGGTGCCACCGGCAAGGGTTTCGCCGCAGACCTGATCGCCGCCGACCTGGTCGAGGCGATCGGCTGCGGAGTGGTGATCAGTCTCGGCGGCGACGTGGCGGTCGCTGGAGATCCGCCGGCCACCTGCGACGGGACGGGCTGGCCGGTCGCGGTCGGGGACGCCGGCGCCGGGCGCCTGCAGACGGTCCTGCTGGACAGCGGCGGGCTGGCCACCTCCAGCACCCGGCGGCGCCTCTGGCGGCACGGTGGGCTGCTCGTGCACCACCTGCTCGACCCTGCGACCGGCATGCCCGTGCCGCCGATCTGGGACGAGGTGAGCGTGCGGGCCCGGTCCTGCGTGGACGCCAACGCGGCGAGCACCGCCGCCATGGTGCTCGGGGACAGCGCGACCAGTTGGCTGGACTCCTGCGGCCTGCCCGGCCGGCTCGTCGGCCACCACGGCCGGGTGCTGCTCACCGCCGGCTGGCCGGTTCCCGAGGACGTGGCCGCCGCCGGCTGAGCGGATCGGCCGCCGGCCCCGGTCACCGGAGCCGGCCGTCCCCAGGGTGGCCGTCCACAGGTTCGGTTGCCTACAGATCCGCTGTCTACGGGTCTGTCTACAGGTACTGGCCGGTCTGGCGTTCCGGACCCTCTTCCATCCCGGGCAGGCCGGGCATGGCACCTGGTGCGAGACCCTGCGGCAGGGCCCGGCGCATCTGCTCCAGTTGGGCGCGCGCAGCCATCTGCTGGGCGAACAGCGCGGTCTGGATGCCGTGGAACAGGCCCTCCAGCCACCCGACCAGCTGGGCCTGGGCGATCCGCAGTTCGGCGTCCGAGGGCGCGTTGGCCGAGTCGGTGAACGGCAGGGTGATCCGCTCCAGCTCCTCGACCAGTTCCGGGGCCAGGCCCTGTTCGAGCTCCTTGATCGAGCGGTCGTGGATCTCCGCCAGCCGGGCCCGGCCCGCCTCGTCCAGCGGCGCCTGCCGGACCTCCTCCAGCAGCTGCTTGATCATGCTGCCGATCCGCATCACCTTGGCCGGCTGCTCGATGAGCTCGGCCGGATTGCGCTCGTCGCCGTCGGGATCCGTGGTCCCGGACACCGCCATACCTTCGGGCGTCACGACGACGACCCTCTCCCCGCGCACCCGGCGGCCCTGCGCCTCGCCAGGCTCCTGCTCGGGCGTCCCGCTGTCGCTCGTCTGCGTCATGGCTCCATCCTGCCGTGCCGGGTACGGGTGCCGCGCGAGGTCGCGCCCGGTCGGCCGCCGTGGGGCGCCTGATGCTGCCCTACCCTGCGGGAATGACCGACTACGACGTGCACGCGGTGCGGGACTGCTACCCGGCGCTGGCGGACGGTTGGGCGTACCTCGACGGCGCCGCCGGCACCCAGGTCCCCCGGGCGGTGATCGAGGCGGAGTCGGCCGCCTACGCCGCGGGGATGGGCAACCACGGCGGATACTTCGCGGCGGCCAGGCGCAGCGATGCCCTCACCGCCGCCGCCCGGCAGGCGGTCGCGGACCTGGTGGGCGCGCCGTCCCCGGACGCGGTGGCCCTCGGACCGAGCACCACCGCCCTGACGTACCGGTTCGCCGAGGGTCTGGCGAAGACCTGGCGGGAGGGCGACGAGATCGTCCTCACCCGGCTGGACCACGACGCCAACGTCCGGCCCTGGGTGCAGGCGGCCGCGCGCACCGGAGTCAGGGTGCACTGGGCCGATCCGGTGCTGCCCAGCCTGGACCTTCCCGTCGAGGCGGTCACCGGGCAGCTGTCCGCCCGGACCCGGCTGGTCGCGGTGACCGCGGCGTCCAACGTGGTCGGCACCCGGCCGGACGTCCGGGCGATCGCCGACGCGGCGCATGCCGTCGGCGCCCTGGTCTACGTCGACGGGGTGCACGCCACCCCGCACGGCCCGGTGGATGTCGTCGCCCTCGGCGCGGACCTCTACGCGACCAGCGCGTACAAGTGGTCCGGCCCCCATCTGGCCGCCGTGGTGGCCGCCGGTCCCGGCACGCTCGGCCCGATCCACCCGGACAAGCTCGACTCCGCCACCGAGGCCGTGCCGGAACGGTTCGAGCGGGGGACCAGCCCCTTCGCCCAGCACGCCGGGATCGCCGCCGCCGTGGACCACCTGGCCGGGCTGGCTGACCTGGCGGTGGTGGACCGGGCCGGATCGGCGGACCTGGCCGGGGTGCCCGCTACGCGCCGGGAGCGGATCATCGCCTCGATGAACGCGGTGCAGGCGTATGAGACGGCGCTGTTCCGGCGGCTGCTCGACGGGCTGGCCGGACTGGACCGGGTGCACCGCATCGGGTCGCCCGCGCGGCAGGCCCCGACCGTCTGGTTCACCGTCGACGGGCTGCATCCCGACCAGGTCGCCGAGCAGTGCGCGAACGCCCGGGTGAACGTCTGGAGCGGGCACAACTACGCCTGGGAGCTGGCCGGTCTCCTCGGGATCCGCGGGACGGGTTCTGCCGTGCGGGCCAGTGTGTCCTGCTACACGACCGTCGACGAGATCGACCGCCTGCTCGGGGTGCTGTCCGCCCTCCCCTGAGCCGCCTGCCCGGCCGGCCCCTGGCTTCCGCTACTCCACGGTGACGGACTTGGCGAGATTGCGGGGGCGGTCGACGTCGCGGCCGAGGGACACCGCGGCGTGGTAGGCGAGCAGTTGCAGGGGGATGCCGAGCAGGATCGGGTCGAGTTCGGGCTGCGACTTCGGCACGACGAGCGTGTGGTCGGCCACCTCCGGGGGCAGTTGCCGGTGGGCGACGGCCAGCACGCCGCCGCGGCGGGCCCGGATCTCCTGCAGCGTCGAGACGTTCTTGTCCAGCAGTTCGTCGTCGGGGACGACGGCGACGGTCGGCAGTTCGGGGCCGACCAGGGCGAGTGGTCCGTGCTTGAGCTCAGCGGCGGGGTAGGCCTCGGCGTGCAGGTAGGACACCTCCTTGAGCTTCTGCGCGCCCTCGCGGGCCACCGGCCATCCGCGCACCCGGCCGACGAACATGAGGTCGCGGAACTGCGCGTAGTGGCCGGCCAGCGCCGCGATCCGGTCCTCGGCGGCGAGCACCTGCTCGATCTGGCCCGGCAGCGCCTGCAGGCCCTCGACCAGGCTGCGGCCCTGCGCGTGGGACAGGTCCCGGACCCGGCCCAGGTGCAGGGCCAGCAGGGCGGAGGCCACGTACATCGCGGTGTACGCCTTGGTCGAGGTCACCGACACCTCGGGGCCGGCGTGCAGGTACATCCCGCCGCCGCACTCCCGGGCCAGCGTGCTGCCGACCACGTTGACGATCCCGATCACCCGCCCGCCCTTGCGCTGCAGCTCCTGCACGGCGGCGATGGTGTCGGCGGTCTCCCCGGACTGGGAGACGGCGACGTAGAGGGTGTCGGGCTCGACCACGGGGTTGCGGTACCGGAACTCGCTCGCCGGTTCCGCCCGGGCCGGGATCCGGGCCAGTGACTCCACCAGTTGGGCCCCGGCCTCCCCGGCGTAGTACGCCGAACCGCAACCGAGGAAGTGCACCCGGGCGATCTCGCGGGAGGTCCGGGCGTCCAGACCGAGCCCGCCGAGATGGGCGGTCGCGAACCGCTCGTCGAGGCGTCCGAGCAGGGCCCGGGCGACGGTCTGCGGCTGCTCGTGGATCTCCTTGTGCATGAAGTGCGGGTGGCCGTCGACGTCGTGGTCGGCGTCCTCCAGCCGGACCTCCTGCGGCTCCCGGACGCCGGTGGCTCCTGGTCCGAGGGCGGTGATCCGGTACCCGCCGGGCCGCAGGGTCGCGACGTCCCCGTCGTCGAGGTGGATCACCTGCCGGGTGTGCCGGACGAAGGCGGACACGTCCGAGGCGGCGAACAGTTCCCGGTCGCCGAGCCCGAGGACCAGCGGACTGCCGTGCCGGGCGACGACCACGAGGTCCGGTTCCCCGGCGTCGATCACCGCCAGCCCATAAGTGCCCACGACCTGGGTGAGCGCCGCACGGACCGCGTCGGTCAGCGCCAGCCCCTGACCGGCCTGGGCGGCGATCAGGTGGGCGAGCACCTCGCTGTCGGTCGCGGAGGTCAGCGTGATGCCGTCGGCCTCCAGCTTGGCCCGCAGCTGCGCGGCGTTCTCGATGATCCCGTTGTGCACGATCGCGATCCGGCCCGCCGCGTCGGTGTGCGGGTGGGCGTTGACGTCGCTGGGCTCGCCGTGGGTGGCCCACCGGGTGTGCGCGATCCCCGGGCTGCCCTTGAACCGTTTCGGCAGCCCGGCCACCAGGTCTTCCACCACGCCGGCGCTCTTGTGGACGGCGAGCCCGCGCGTGGTCACCACCGCGATCCCGGCCGAGTCGTAGCCGCGGTACTCCAGCCGGCGCAGACCTTCGACCAGGACGGGGACGGCGTCCTGGCGGCCGACGTAGGCGACGATTCCGCACATCTCGAGCACTCCTCGGTTCGGCGTTCGGCGGGGGCGGTTCGGGACGGGGTGCCTGTCAGCCGTAGACCAGGCGGCGCAACTGGCGGACCGACAGCTGTGGCGGGGCGAACCGGTGGTCCGGCAGTTCGGCCGACAACTGCTCGAAGATCCGCTCGTTGGTCAGTCCGCGCCGCTGCAGCTCCCGGTGCCGGCGGCGGACGAACTCCTCGACGTCCTCCTCGAAGAAGGCCAGGACGTCGTCGAGCACCCGGGCGGCCACGTTCCCCGGCAGCCCGGTGCTCCGGCAGATCCGGACCACGAGTTCGCCGTGCTGGTCACTGCGCACACCCCCGACCATGGCTCTACGGACCCAAATTCACAACTTCTCTGCCCGGAATCGGGCACGGACAGCCGGAACCCGGAGACGGAACCCGTGCGCCCGCGGGCCGGGCCGGGCAGCGCCCCCGGTGGCAGGATGCCGGGCAGGTGCCCGCGGCCAGGCCGGGCGCGGCGAGGACGGCCGGGGAGGCGCCATGACGCTCGCGGTGGAGCTGGAGAGACTGCTGGAGGTGGCCTCGGGGTTCGGGACCGTCCCGATGCTGCTGAGCACCGACGAGAACGGTCGCCCCCGGGCCTCGGCCGTGTCCGTGACCTGGGACGGGACCGTCGCCTCGGTCCGTGCCGGGCGCCGGTCGCTGTCCAACGCGGCGGTGCGCCCGCTGGTCAGCCTGCTGTGGCCGGCCCCGGCCGGGCAGCGGTTCGCCCTGCTGGTCGACGGGGAGGCGGTCGACGTCCGGCCCGACGATGCCGCCGAGGCAGGAAGTGATGGCGGTACGGCGGAGAAGTCCGGCGGACTGGTCACCGTGCAGGTGACGAAGGCGATGCTCCACGTCGTGGACCGGGTCCCCGGCGCCGCGCCCGCCTGACCCGCGCCCGCCGGAAACCCCGTCGCGCCGCACCCACTCACCCGGGAACTCGCCGAAGAAATTCCGCCGGCGGGGTGTAAGTCCAGGTGGGAAGCCCCGTCATCACGTCCGACAGGCCACGCGGGGTGGCCGGGCGAGAGGGACGGCGATGAACGGGACGCGGGCGCAGCAGGGCAGGCAGCCGGGGGACGACACCCCCGAGCTCCAGCGGGCGAGCAGGTCGGTCCGGCCCGATGACGAGGTGCTGGAGCAGGTGAGGGCCCGGATCCGGGCCGCCCGGGGCGCAGCCGAGCAGGCGCGGGCCGCGGGCGCGGCTGCGGACGAGGCGCAGGCAGAGGCCGAACTCCTGCGTCGCCGGCTGCCGGTCGTGATCGCCGGGACCGAGCAGGCGATGCAGGCGGTGCGGGTGCTGCGGGGGATGTCCCCGAAGGCGCTCTGGCATGCCGGCCGCCGCAGCCTGGCTGCCGAGCGTGCCCGGAGGGCGGTGCG
>DASTGO010000438.1:0-4734 GCA_035719045.1 Kineosporiaceae bacterium
CACCACGTCGGCCTCGGCGGCCACGGGGCCGGCCGGGACCACACCCCGCCAGCGTCCGCTCGCGATCACCGGCAGGCCACCGGCGAGCGCATGCCAGATCGCGAACAGGGTGAGGGTCGCCGCAGGCGGGCCCGGGGCCCAGACGACGTCCTCGCGACCGATCCCGGTCACGGCGGAGAACGGGGCGAGGCTGTCCAGCCAGGACCGCGCCGTGCGCACCACCAGCCGGGGCACGGCACTGCTGCCGGACGTGGGCAGGACCAGCAGGGAGGCGGCGTCCCAGCCTCCCACCAGGACATGTTCCGGGACGCCGACGGCCAGCACCGCTGCGGGTTCGCCGGGGTCAGCGGGCCAGGATCCGCCCAGCCGTTCCGCCAGGGCGACCTGTGCAGCCACGATCTCGGCGGGCCAGTCCGGGTCCCGGACGACGGGGACGCTGCGGGCGTCCTCCGCGGCGACCAGGGCCAGCACCGCGCCGAGCGGGTCGGCGGCGGGGACGTCCCTGGCCGCAACCCGTCCCACCCAGGGCCGGGGGCCGCTGACCTCCACCGCGGGAGGCTCCGGACACGCGGCCGCCCGGGCCCAGGCGAGGAGTTCGGCGCGGGTGCACCAGCTGTGCCCGTCCGCGCAGAGGGCCGCCTGGGCAGGCTCCAGCGCCGCCAGCCGCGTCAGCGCGGCGAGGAGGGTGTCCGCGGGCGGCGGCCCGTTCATCCCGGTGGAGAGCCGGTTGGCTCAGCGGCTCGCGCCGACGGTGCCGGACCGCTCCTGCCGGCGGGACAGCAGGGGGTATCCGCGGTACACGGCCCTGGCCACCACGGCGGCCACCACGGCCTTGATCAGGTCCCCCGGGAGGAAGACGGTGGCCCCGGCGAACGCCTTCGCCAGGGTGGACCCGCTCCGCTGCGCCATCACCGGGACCCCGATCGCGTAGATGACCGCGATCCCTCCGACGACGTTGGCCAGGATTCCCCAGCCGAGGGCGAAGCGGTGCCGCCACAGTTCGACCATCCGGCCGATCACCCAGGCGCCGATCACCCAGCCGACGAGAAACCCGGCGGTGGGGGACGCGAAAACGCCCAGCCCCCCACGTCCGCCGGCCAGCAGCGGCAGCCCGGCCGCCACCAGGACCAGGAAGGTCAGCACGGCGAGAGCGGCCCGGCGGGCCCCCAGCACGCAGCCGGCCAGCATGACGCCGAGGGTCTGCGCGGTGATCGGCACCGTGAGGCCGGGCACCGTCAGGGCGCCCGGGAATCCCAGGGCCGCGAGGAACGCGGCGAAGACGGCGATCAGGGCAAGATCCCGGGCCGGCATCCGGCGCCCGGAGGGGGCGGCGTCCGACGGGGTCTCGAAGTCGGTCACGAGCAGGTCCTCGCTTCATCGCTGGGCGCCCGGAAGGACCGTCAGGACAGGCCGCGCGGGCGGGTCCCGTCGTCGGGTCCGCCCCAAGGTTAGGCGGTCCTCGCCGGAACGCAGGCGCGGGGCGGGGCGGCGACTCCCGCCCGGGCACCTGACCGGCAGGCCGGGAACGCTGCCGGTGGACCGGTGGGGCGCGGGCGGCGCGGCGCGGAAACCGGGTGACCCGGGTCTGTTCGGCCGCCCGTAGCATGGGCGGCGTCCTTCCGCCGCCGCCGTGGGCGCCGGTCAGCCTCGCGAGCCAGGAGCACCCTGATGATCGTCGCCCACGACGTGGAGTTGCGCGCGGGCGCCCGCCTCCTGCTCGAGCACGCCACCTTCCGGGTCGGTCCGGGGGACCGGGTGGGACTGGTCGGGCGCAACGGCGCCGGGAAGACCACCCTGACCCGGGTGCTCGCCGGTGAGGGGCAGGCCGCCGCCGGGACCGTGACCAGGACCGGGGACGTCGGCTACCTCCCGCAGGACCCCCGGACCGGGGATCTGGCGATGCTGGCCCGTGACCGGGTGCTGTCCGCCCGGGGACTGGACGTGGTGCTGCGCCGGATGCGCGAGGCGGAGCAGGCGATGGCCAGCACCGACGACGCCCGCCGGGAGCAGGCGATGTCCCGGTACGCGCGGCTGGACGCCGAGTTCACCGCCCAGGGCGGATACACCGCCGAGAGCGAGGCCGCGACGATCTGTTCGAGCCTCGGCCTGCCCGACCGGGTGCTCGGCCAGGCGCTGGGGACCCTGTCCGGCGGGCAGCGCAGGCGGGTCGAACTGGCCCGGATCCTCTTCTCCGGGGCACAGACCCTGCTCCTGGACGAGCCGACCAACCACCTCGACGCCGACTCGATCTCGTGGCTGCGGGACTTCCTGCGCGCCTGGTCCGGCGGCCTGATCGTGATCAGCCACGACGTGGGGCTGCTCGACGCCACCGTGAACAAGGTGTTCCACCTGGACGCGACCCGGGCCGTGGTGGACGTCTACAACGTCGGCTGGAAGGCGTACCTGGAGCAGCGCGAACTGGACGAGCGGCGGCGCAAGCGGGAGCGGGCCAACGCCGAGAAGAAGGCGGCGGCCCTGCTGGCCCAGGCGGACAAGATGCGGGCGAAGGCCACCAAGGCGGTCGCCGCGCAGAACATGGCCCGCCGGGCGGAGCGGCTGCTGTCCGGGCTGGAGGAGCAGCGCCAGCACGACCGGGTGGCCAAGCTGCGCTTCCCGGAGCCTGTTCCGTGCGGGCGGACCCCGCTGACCGCGTCGGGCCTGTCGAAGTCCTACGGCAGCCAGGAGGTCTTCACCGACGTCGACCTGGCGATCGACCGGGGCAGCCGGGTCGTCGTGCTCGGGCTCAACGGTGCCGGCAAGACCACCCTGCTGCGGATCCTCGGCCGCCTGGAGGAGCCCGACACCGGCGAGGTGGAGCCGGGACACGGGCTGCGGATCGGCTACTACGCCCAGGAGCACGAGACCCTCGACGTCAGCCGGAGCGTGCTGGAGAACATGCGCTCCGCAGCCCCGGATCTGACCGACACCCAGGTCCGCAGCGTGCTCGGCTCGTTCCTGTTCGGGGGCGATGACGTGGACAAGCCCGCCGGGGTGCTCTCCGGTGGCGAGAAGACCAGGCTCGCGCTGGCCACCCTCGTCGTCTCGGGTGCGAACGTCCTGCTGCTGGACGAGCCGACGAACAACCTCGACCCGGCCAGCCGCAACGAGGTGCTCGACGCGCTGCGGCGCTACCAGGGCGCCGTCGTCCTGGTCACCCACGACGAGGGGGCGGTGGAGGCCCTCGCCCCGGAGCGGGTGGTGCTGCTGCCGGACGGCGTCGAGGACCTCTGGGGTGCCGACTACCTCGACCTGGTGTCGCTGGCCTGACCCCGGCCGTTCATGATCACCCGGTCGGCCGCGATCCGCTCGGATGGTTCCCCGACCGGGTGCCGGGGATTACTTTGAGCTTGTGACTCCTCGCACACAGTCGCGCGCGATCACCAAAGCTGGGCAGACAGTTCGGCTGATCTTGCGGTAGATGGGCGGTGACCTGCCCGAATACCATCTGTCTCGAGTGGACCACGGCACGTCGGCGTGGCAACGTCATGACCTACGAGCTGTCGTACAAACTCGTATCAACCCGCATGGTCGTTCGCGTTGTCCCTGGTGACGGCGACTTTCGACTGGCCGACCCGACGCACCGGGCTGACCATGGTCGGGCAAGGGACATCGTCTAGGAGGATCTGTGACCGACACCGTGAAGAAGGGCGCCCGGATCACCGGAGCCGATCGCGCCAAGCTGGCGGGCGAGCTCACCAAGAAGTACACCCAGGGCGCCAGCATCCGCGCCCTGGCCGAGGAGACGGGACGGTCCTACGGGTTCGTACACCGAATCCTCACCGAGAACGAGGTTTCGCTGCGCAGCAGGGGCGGCGCGACTCGCGGCAAGGCGAAGCGCTGAGCCCAGGATTCTTGGCCAGGCGGGGTGCGGCCGCTGAGGGACGTGCCGTACCCCGACGCCGGTAGTGTGCCCGGTGGGTGGGTCCACTCCCCCCACCGGGCACACTGACCGGAAGGTTCCTCCATGACTCAGGCTCCGGGTGCCGCAGCGGATCCGTCGGTGACGGCGGGACCGGTGCAGGTGCCGGCGGAAGTGCGCTCCCTGCTCGGACCGGCCCAGGTCCGGGTCCAGGTCGAGGGCCGCCGCGCGGACGTCGTGCTCGACGCCCCGGAACGCCGCAACTCCCAGTCGCCGGCCACCTGGCGGGCACTCGCCGCCGTGGGGGCCTGGCTGCCGTCGGTCTGCGATGTCGCCGTGCTGCGCGCCGAGGGACCGTCCTTCTCCGCCGGACTCGACCGGCGGGCGTTCACCCCCGAGGGGATCGCGGGGGAGCCCGGGCTGCTCCAGTTGGCCGGCCTGCCGCCGGCGGAGGTCGACCGGATCATCGACGGCTTCCAGCGGGCCTTCACCTGCTGGGCGGGCGACGGCTTCGTCACCGTCGCGGCCGTGCAGGGGCATGCGGTCGGCGCGGGCTTCCAACTCGCCCTGGCCTGCGACCTGCGGATCGCCGCCGACGACGCCATGTTCGCGATGCGGGAGACCAGCCTGGGTCTGGTGCCGGACCTGGCCGGGACCTCGCCGCTGGTGGCCGCGGTCGGCTATCCGCGGGCGCTGGAGATCTGTGCGACCGGCCGCTGGGTGCCGGCCGAGGAGGCCCTGCGGCTTGGACTGGTCCAGCAGGTGGTCCCGGTCGGTGGGCTCGCCGCCGCCGTGGACCAGCTGGCCGGCGCCCTGCTGGCCGCACCGCGGGACGCCCTGCTGGCCACCCGGACCCTCCTGCGCGACGCCTCCGG
>DASTGO010000439.1:0-24940 GCA_035719045.1 Kineosporiaceae bacterium
CCGTGCATCCACCTCGCTGCGGGTGGGTCGGGCATGACGAGTATGTGCAGGTAGGCAACACGGGCACCGGAACTCCTGGTGTGGCTTGGCTTCGACAATCGCAGCCCTGCCCGCACGCCACCGCATCGGCCAACTCGAACAGCCTGTTGCGGTTGCGCGAGAGCATCACCCACCACGCGCAAGACATTGTTGCCCTGGCTCAATGCGTCAAGGACGCCGGGGAGGGCGCCAACAGGGTCTTCGCCGGCATCAACGACATCGCTGGCGGAATCGAGAGCCAGGAAGAGGCCGTGAACTCGATCGCCCAGTCGGTAACAGTCGCCGCAGAGGCCACCGGACGTGCCAGTGAGACCCTTCAGGAGACCATGAACGCCGTGCAGAAGGCCCGTGCCGTGACCAACTGATTCGCTGCGTGGTCGTGCCCGTGAGTTCTTCGGGGGTCCTCCCTGAAAGGAGCTGGCGAGTCATGGGTGCCGGTGATCGCGGGGTGGGGCGTAGGTCACGTTCGTCCACACGCCACGCCGCGGTCCGCAAGCCCTGAACTACCAGAGGGCATGATTACCGTGACTCTCACCACCAACACCGGCTGGTGTCGCCGTGGGCACCGACCCCGACGCCGCCGCGTTCGCCGTTGCCATGATCGGCTACTGGTGGGACCAGGTCGGCAACCTTTTGTGGACTGTCGTGACACTGACCTGTCTGGAGCCGTTGGACGACGAGGCTACGGCAACCGTCGCACGAGTCGGCCGGTGACATTCGGTGCACGAAGGGACACATCTGTGGCTATTGACCTCCGCTCAAGACGGCTGATGGGGGCCGGGGCCGGCTTCCTGGGTGCGTGCGTAGTGGCGGCGACAACGCTGATCGTCATCAATGGCGCCCATGCCGCCACCGGGGCAACGACCCTTGTCGTCAACGCCAACCAGACGCTGCGGCCGGTGACCCACGTCGCGACCGGCAGCCTCTACGGGCTGGCGGACGCGAACACCCCCTCGGACAGTCTTGTCAGCGCGATCAAGCCGAACACGTTCGTGCTGATGCCCGCAGGCGGGCATCAGCAGGGGAGCGGCGACATCCTGGTGGTGGCACCCAAGGCGGCGAGGGCGGGCGCCAAGGTGGTCGACCGCCTGTCGGACTACTACCCCGGTTGGCCCTACCAGTTCAGCTGGAACAGTTGGTCGAGCTTCGTGGATCAACAGGTGAAGACGGTCAACAAGACCCGGGTGCCGAATCTCGCCGCCTACGAGCTGTGGAACGAGTCCGACAACACCTGGCTGCCCCAGAACGGCACCTACGAGGACTTCTGGACACGCACCTACCGTCAGGTCCGCGCGCTGGACCCGACAACGCCGATCCAGGGCCCAAGTTTCTCCAACAACATCAGCGACATGCAGAACTTCCTGCGAAACGCGGTCGCCACCAACACCGTGCCCGACATCATCGCCTGGCATGAACTGGCCGGTGCCAACCTGATCAAGGGTGACATCGACAAGGTGGTGGCCATGGAGAAGAGCCTGGGCATCACCCCGCGACCGATCGCGATCGAGGAGTACGCCTCGCCCTCGGAGGTCGGGGTGCCCGGTTCGTTGGTCGGCTATATTGCGAAGTTCGAGCGCTATGGAGTGCACGACGCCGAACTGGCCTTCTGGAACTCTTCCGGCGCGCTTGGTGACCTGCTGACACGTGGCGGCGGATCCCCCAACGGGGCCTACTGGCTGTACACGTGGTACGCCGACATGTCCGGGAACATGGTGGTCACCACGGCGGCCTCCGAAACCAGCATCGACGGGGCCGCGGCCCTGTCTGCCAACGGCCGGCAGCTCAGCGTGATCTTCGGTGGTGGGCCTGGGGGCGGCAGCGCCGTTCAGGTCAACGGGCTCGCCAGCACCCTGGTCGTCGGCGGCAAGGTGCACACCAAGCTGGAACAGGTCACCAACACCGGGCGCACTGGCGCATCGGCCGGAGCGACCACGATCGCCGAAGGCGACTACGCCGTGACCGGCGGGTCGATCACCGTTCCGGTGACCACCAGCAGCACCAGTGCCTACCGCCTGCTGATCACCCCCGGCTCCGGCTCCGGCACCGGCACGACGACCAGTCCTCCGACGACGACCAGTCCGACGACCAGTCCGACGACCACGCCAGGTCCCACGGGCGGTCCCGCGAGCTCGGCTGGTGGGTCGCAGTCCGCCGGGCGCTTCCAGATCGTCAACGCGCACAGTGGCCTCGCTCTGGACACCCAGGACTCCAGGACCACGGCCGGCACCATGGCCGTCCAGTCCACCTCCTCCAGCGGCACCGGCCAGACCTGGCAGCTCGTTCCGAGCGGTAACGGCCTGTACAAGATCGTCAATGTCAACAGCGGCCTCGTGCTGGGTGTCCGGAACGCGTCCACCACATGGGGGGAACGCGCCCTGGTGTGGTGGGACAGCGGCACGAGCGATCACCTCTGGCAGGTCAATGCCGTCGGCAACGGCCTGTACAAGATCGTCAACGTCAACAGTCACCTCCTCCTCGGCGTGACGAACATGAGCACCTCACCAGGAGCGAACCTCGTGCAGTGGGGCGACACCGGGACGGCCGATCACCTCTGGAAGCTCCTGCCCCGCTGACCAACCGCACGTCGTCGGTACGTCGAGAGACGCACCGGCACCAGAAAGGCCGCGCGGCGAGGGATTCCCTCGCCGCGCGGCCTTTCTTGCGAATCACGCGGACCCGGATCTCGGCGGCAATCGCCCTCGCACCCCGCGGGGCCGTGCCCGCGGGGCCGCCGTGGGTGAGGTCAGGCGACCCCGTCGAGAGTGGGGGCCTGGGCGAACTGGCTCTGGTACAGGTCGTGGTAGAAGCCGTGGGCGGCCAGGAGTTCCTCGTGGGTGCCCTGTTCGATGATCCGTCCCTGGTCCATCACGAGGATGACGTCGGCGTCGCGGATCGTGGACAGCCGGTGGGCGATGACGAAACTGGTCCGGCCCTGCCGCAGCCGCGCCATCGCCTTCTGGATGAGCACCTCCGTGCGGGTGTCCACCGAACTCGTCGCCTCGTCGAGGATGAGGATCGCGGGATCGGCCAGGAAGGCCCGCGCGATCGTCACCAGCTGCTTCTGCCCGGCGGACAGGTTGGACGCCTCGTCGTCGAGCACGGTGTCGTAGCCCTCGGGGAGGGTGTGCACGAAGTGGTCGACGTGCGCGGCTCGGGCGGCCTCGTGGATCTGCTCCTCGGTGGGTGCCTGCGCGCCGTAGGCGATGTTGTCCCGGATCGTCCCGCCGAACAGCCAGGCGTCCTGCAGCACCATCCCGAACGTCCGGCGCAGCTCGTCGCGGGTCAGGTCCCGGATGTCGACGCCGTCGAGGGTGATCCGGCCGGAGTCCACCTCGTAGAACCGCATGAGCAGGTTGACCACGGTGGTCTTCCCCGCCCCGGTCGGTCCGACGATCGCCACGGTCTCGCCCGGCCGGACGTCGAGGGTGAGGTCCTCGATCAGCGGGGTGTCCGGCCGGTACCGGAAGCACACCTGTTCCAGGCCGACCCGGCCGGACAGCTCCGGCAGGTGGACCGGCTGCGCTGCGTCGGGTTCCTCCTCCTGCGCGTCGAGCAGCTCGAAGACCCGCTCGGCGGAGGCGATCGCCGACTGCAGCAGGTTGACCATCGACGACAGCTGGGTGATCGGCATCGTGAACTGCCGGGAGTACTGGATGAACGCCTGCACGTCACCCAGCGACATCGTCCCGGACGCCACCCGCAGCCCGCCCAGCACGGCCACGCCGACGTAGTTGAGGTTGGAGATGAAGGCCATCGCCGGCTGGATGATCCCGGAGACGAACTGGGCCCGGAAGCTGGCCTGGTACATCTGCTCGTTGGCCCGGTCGAAGTCCTCGATCGCCTGCTGCCGGTGGCCGAACACCTTGACCAGGTCGTGGCCGGAGTACATCTCCTCGACGTGGCCGTTGAGCTTGCCGGTCCACATCCACTGCGCCTTGAACTGCTTCTGCGAGCGCTTCGCGATGAGCATCGTGACGACGAAGGACAGCGGCACGGTGAGCAGCGAGATGACGGCCAGCAGCGGGCTGATCCAGACCATCATGGCCAGCACGCCGATGATCATCAGCGAGTTCGAGACGATCTGGGTGAGGCTCTGCTGGATCGCGGTGTTGATGTTGTCGATGTCGTTGGTGATCCGGCTGAGCACCTCGCCCCGCGGGTGGGAGTCGAAGTACCGCAACGGGAGCCGGCCGAGCTTGCGGTCGGCGTCCTCGCGCAGCTGGTACACCACGCGCTGGGCCACCCCGGCCATCAGGTATCCCTGGGCCCAGCCGAACAGCGCGCTCAGCACATAGACGAGGACCACCACCAGCAACGCCGACCGCAACGCCCCGAAGTCGATCCCGGCCCCCGGGACCAGGTGCATGTTGCCGATCATCTCCGCCTGCTGCGGGTGGCCGGTCCGGCGCAGCTGCTCGGCCACCTGGGCGGTGGTGACGCCCTTGGGCAGGTTCTTGCTGATCACGCCCTCGAAGACGAGCTGGGTGGCGTTGCCGAGCAGTTTCGGCCCGATGATCGACAGTGTCACGCTGATCGTGCCGAGCACCATGACCAGGCTGATCACCGCGGACTGCGGCCGCAGCCGGCCCGCCAGCCGGCGGAAGGTGGCCTTGAACTCCTTCGGCTTCTCCACCGGCATGCCGAACCCGTGCGGGCCCCCGCCGAACGGACCACCGCGCCCCGGCGGGCGGCGCACCGCACCCTCGCCCGCACCCCCGGGCGGGGCCGGAGCCGCACCGGGCTGTCCGCCGCCGGGACCTTCCGGGCGGGGGCCGTGGCCCGATCCGTTGCCTGCGCCTCGCATCATGCTCATGCCACGTCGTCCTCGGTGAGCTGGGACAGCACGATCTCCCGGTAGGTCTCGCAGTCGCGCATCAGGTCGGTGTGGGTACCCACCCCGACCACCGTGCCGAGGTCGAGCACGACGATCTGGTCGGCGTGCATGACCGTGCTCACCCGCTGGGCCACGATGACGACGGTGGCGGTGCTGGTGTGCTCACGCAGGGCCGCCCGCAGCCGGGCGTCGGTGGCGAAGTCGAGGGCGGAGAAACAGTCGTCGAGCAGGTACACCGCCGGCTGCTTGGCCACGGCGCGGGCGATCGCCAGCCGCTGCCGCTGCCCGCCGGACACGTTCGCCCCGCCCTGCTCGATCGGGGACTGCAGCCCGTCCGGCATCTCCCGGACGAACCCGGCCGCCTGGGCGACCTCCAGCGCCTGCCACACCTGCTCGTCCGCGGCGTCCGGACGGCCGAACCGGACGTTGTCCGCGACCGTGCCGGAGAACAGGAAGGACTTCTGCGGGACCAGTCCGAGCCGGCTCCACACCTGCTCCTGAGGCATCTCCCGGACGTCCACCCCGTCGATCAGGACGGCCCCGGCTGTCACGTCGTACAGCCGGGGGATGAGGTTGACCAGGGTGCTCTTCCCGGCGCCGGTGCCGCCGACGATCGCGGTGGTCCGGCCGGCCGGCAGGGTCAGGTTGATCCGGCGCAGCACCGGTTCCTCCGCGCCGGGATAGCGGAACTCCACGTCGCGGAACTCCACCGTGGCCTCGTCGAGGTCCGCGCCGTCGGTGCGCTGGGCGGGCAGCGTGACGGCCGCGGACACCGGGTCGTGGATGTCGGGCTCGGTGGTCAGCACCTCCTGGATCCGCTCGGCGGAGGCCTGTGCGCGGGGGACCATCACGGTCATGAAGGTCGCCATCATCACCGCGAACAGGATCTGCATCAGATAGGACAGGAAGGCGGTGAGGTTGCCGATCGGCATGCTCCCGCTGTCGACCAGCCCGGAGCCGAACCAGATGATCGCGATGCTGGACAGGTTCATGATCAGCATCAGGCTGGGGAACATCAGCGCGAACAGCCGGTTCACGGTGAGCGTGGCCCGGGTCAGCTCGTCGTTGGCCTCGGCGAACCGTTCCTCCTCGTGGGTGGTGCGGACGAAGGCGCGCACCACCCGGATCCCGGCCAGGGTCTCCCTGGTCACCCGGTTCACCTTGTCGATCCGGCCCTGCATGCTGCGGAACAGCGGGATCGCCCGCCAGATCAGTGCGCCGATCACGGCCGCCATCAGCGGGACCACGACCAGCAGCAGGGCCGACAGCCGGACGTCCTCCCGGACGGCCATGATGATCCCGCCGACCATCGTGATCGGCGCCGCGACCATCATGGTCAGGCCCATCACGACGAACATCTGCAACTGCTGGACGTCATTGGTGTTGCGGGTGATCAGCGACGGTGCCCCGAACTTGTTCACCTCCCGCAGCGAGAAGCTCTGGACCCGGCGGAAGAGGGCGGCCCGCACGTCGCGGCCGAAGGCCATCGCGACCCCGGCCCCGTAGTAGACGCCGATCACCGCGGCGACGGTGAGCGCGAAGGTGACCAGCAGCATCAGGCCGCCGATCCGTGTGATGTAGCCGGTGTCGCCCTTGACCACGCCGTTGTTGATGATGTCGGCGTTGAGGCTGGGCAGGTAGAGGTTGGCCACCGCTTGGAGCAGCAACAGGGTCAGCACCAGGGCGACCCGGGCGCCGTACGGGCGCAGGTAGGTGCGAAGGAGTGCAGTCATGGTGTGACCACGTTAGCTGCGGCAGCTGATCGTGGGCCGTGAGGATTCCGCGACGTGTGCGTGCCCCGGGATCGGTGGCCGGGGAGCCGGCCCGGTGCCCCGGGAGTGCATCGCGCCGTCGAGCATCCTGGACCCGGACGGACTGCTCAACCCGGGCAGGGTGTTCGACCTGCAGGGTCGGATGCCGCATCGGTAGGGCACGCTAGGGACGTGGACCAGCCGACCGTCGCACCCGAGCCGGGGTGGTACCCCGATGCCGCTGATCCGACCGTGGAGCGGTGGTGGGACGGCTCCGCCTGGAGTCCGGTGACCCGCCCGTCCCCCACGATGCCGGGCTCCGGTGCCGGGCAGGGGGGTGCCCCTGCGCCGCCCGCCTGGTCCGTGCCGCCGGGGCCCACCTCCCCGCCAGGTGGAGCCGGTGACGGCAGCCCGTGGGGGAGTCCGCCGCAGCCGGGACCGCCCGGGCCCTCGGGGAACCCCTATGCCGCGCCGCCGGACCGTCCC
This sequence comes from Kineosporiaceae bacterium, assembly GCA_035719045.1. Taxonomy (GTDB): domain Bacteria; phylum Actinomycetota; class Actinomycetes; order Actinomycetales; family Kineosporiaceae; genus DASTGO01. The sequence goes on from DASTGO010000439.1 coordinate 7,111, forward strand.
GGCGGCAACCCGTACCCCGGCGGCAACCCGTACCCCGGAAACCCGTACGTGCCGCCGACCCCGGGGCAGGGCGGACCGGCGGTCGATCCGTCCCGGCCGCCGTCCCCGCCGCCGGTGCCCGGTCGCCCCGGCGGTCCCGGACCGCTCACCCCGGACGGGGTGCCGCTGGCCGCGCCTGCCCTGCGCTGGCTGGCCCGGGTGATCGACCTGGTGGTCTCCGGGACGCTCGGCGCGGTCGCCGGGATCGCCTTCCTGGCGCAGGCCGTCGACGCGCTGCGCCCCCAGCTGGTGGCCCTGACCCGCGCCACCACCCCGGACGCCCAGTCGGCCGCCGCGAACGCCCTGGTCGACGCCTTCTACCAGGATCCGACCGTGACCGGCCCGCTCCTGCGGTACCAGTTCGTCGCACTGCTCGTCGGCGGGGTGTACTCGACCGTGATGGTCCGGCTGTGGGGCGGCACGGTCGGCAAGCTCCTGGTCGGGATCCGGGTGCGGACCTGGGAGAGTCCGGACCGCCCCACCTGGACCCAGGCGATGAGCCGGTGGCTGACCAGGGAGGCCGTCGCCAAGATCTCGTTCGCCGGCATCGGCTCGACGTACTGGCTGCTGGACAGCGGCTGGCTGCTGTGGGATCCGCGCCGCCAGTGCCTGCACGACAAGCTGCCCGGAACCGTGGTCGTCCAGCACCGGCACCCGGTGGTGTACCCCCGCACCTACTCCTGACCCCGGCTCCACGAACGGCCGGATCCACGAACGGCAGGCTCCACGAACGGCTGGCTCCACGAACGGCTGGCCCCGCGACCGGCGTCGAGGCGCGGTGGCGGGGCCAGGTCCGGGGCCGGTGCGTGGTGGCCGGCGGTCGGTGTTCGGTGTTCGGTCGTGGTCGGTCAGTTCCCCGGTGGCCAGGGGTTCAGCCCGACGGCGCTGCGCTACGGGTCAGGCGGTGGCCGGTACCCCTGCCAGCTCCTCCGGCCGGTCCTGCGGAAGGTGCAGGTGCTGTTCGGCCTCGGGGTTCATCAGGGCGTCGACGTCGATCAGCGACGGCCGGTCGAGCACCTCCTGCAGCCGCTCGGTGTCCAGGGCGCCCTGCCAGCGGGCGATCACCAGGGTGGCGACCGCATTGCCGATGAGGTTGGTCAGCGCCCGGGCCTCCGACATGAACCGGTCGATGCCGACGATCAGCGCGATGCCGACCGCGGGGATGGTGTCGCCGAAGGCGGTCAGCGACGCTGCCAGCGTGACCAGGCCCGCGCCGGTGACCCCGGCGGCGCCCTTGCTGGTCAGCAGCATGAACAGGAGCAGGCCGATCTGCGTCGTCAGCGGGATGTGCCGCCCGGTGGCCTGGGCGATGAAGATCGCGCCCATCGTCAGGTAGATGCAGGTGCCGTCGAGGTTGAACGAGTACCCGGTCGGCACGGTGAGCCCGACCACCGACTTGTCCGCGCCGGACGCCTCCAGCTTGGCCAGCAGCCGCGGCAGCACGGTCTCGCTGGAGGAGGTCCCCAGCACGATCAGGAGCTCGTCCTTGATCAGCCGGATCACCTTGAACACCGAGAACCCGGCCAGCCGTGACACCACGCCCAGCACCACGGCGATGAACAGGACGCAGGTCAGGTAGAAGGTGCCCATCAGTTGCGCGAGGTTGCCGAGCACCTGGGTGCCGTACTTGCCGACGGTGAAGGCCATCCCGCCGAAGGCACCGATCGGGGCGGCATACATGATCACCCGGATCACGCCGAACAGGACGTGGGAGACCGCGTCCAGGGCCCGGACCACGGGTTCCCCGCGGCGGCCCATGAAGCTGATCCCGACCGCGACCAGGATCGCCAGCAGCAGCACCTGGATCAGTTGGCCGTCGACGAACGCCGACGCGAACGACTTCGGCACCAGCGACAGGACGAAGCCCTGGATGCCGCCCTCGCTGGCCGTCTGTGCCGCACCCAGCGTCGCCTTCGCCTTGGCCGCGCTGACCGTCATGTGGAGGCCGGCACCGGGCTGCAGGACATTGATCGCGACCAGGCCGATCACCAGCGCGATGATCGTCATGGCCATGAAGTAGCCGATGGTCCGCAGGGCGATGCCCCCGGCCTTGGCCAGGTTCCCCATCCCGGCGATCCCGACCACGACCGTGGTGAAGATCAGCGGGGCGATGACCACCTTGACCAGGTTGATGAACAGGGTGGCCAGCCACTGCATGTCCGCGGCCTGCTTCGGCCAGGCCAGGCCGACCAGGACCCCGAGGACGATCGAGACCAGCACCCAGACGTAGAGGTGCTTGTAGAAGGGACGACGCGCGGCGGGAGCCGCGGGGCCGGGAGGGGTCGTGCTGTGCGCGGTGGTTTCCATGCGGCTCCTCCTTGAGTGCAGGTTCCCCGAGGGTGCGCAAGGTCACGTGACCCGGACCACAACCGGCCGGGAACCTTCAGGTTGTCCTTACACAAGGAGGTGCCGGCGCCACCCGGCCACCTCGGGCGGTCCCGGAGCGCCGGCTGCGAGGTCCGCGCGATGGCGTGCTGCAATGACGGCACCATGACGCATGCCCCGGACGGCCGGACCGGCGGTGACCGGAGCGGGACCGGTCCCGCCCCGGCCGGCGACCCAGCTCTGGTCACCGGTCCCGGCACTGCCGCCGACCTCGGCCCGGTCACCGGATCCGGCCCCGCTGCCGAGGGGGTCGCGGACCGGGTGCGGGACCGCTCCCGGCGGCTGCTGCTGCTCGGCGGGGCCGCAGCTGCGGCAGCGGGGACGGTGGGCCTGCTGCTGCGCGACCGCACCGGCCCACCGGTCCCGGCCTCACTGGTGCTGGCGACCGGACCGCAGGGGGCGGTCTTCGTCGAGGTGGGCAACGACCTGGCGAACGCGATCCGGGGCACCTCGCCCGGCACCTCGGTCAGGGTCCTGGTCACCGCCGCCACGGTGGACAACCTCGGCCTGCTCGCCGAGCGGCGGGCCGACCTCGCGTTCGGCGCCCTCGACGCGGTGGTCTCCGACGACCGGGTCCGGACCGGGTCGATCACCGCGCTCTGCCGGCTGTACGACAGTTTCCTGCACCTGGTCGTGCTGGACGGGTCCCCGATCCGGGCGCTGACCGACCTCGCCGGGCACCGGGTGGCGGTGGGCGCGGCGGGCAGCGGGACGGAGTTCTCCGTGACAAAACTGTTGCAGGCGACCGGGATCCGCCCGGCGGCACTGCCCAGGATGGGCCAGAACCCGGCGATGGACGCGCTGGCGGCCGGGTCGGTCGACGCGGCGTTCTCGCTCACCGGGTTCCCCACCCCGGCGATCACGAAACTGGCTGGGCGGCAACGGATCCGGCTCGTCCCGTTGGGGGACTACTTCCGGACCCTGGACGGTGCGGTACCCCGGGTCTACGGCCCCGGACCCATCCCTGAGGGCACCTACCCCGAGGTGCCGTCGACCGAGAGCGTGTACGTGCCGAACGTGCTGCTGGCCCGCTCCGGACTACCCGACGAGGTGGTCACCTTCGTCATCGGGGTGTTGCTGTCGGCGCAGTCGCGGCGGTACTGGGTGCACCCGGACAGCAGCCGGATCAACGTCCGCTCGGCGATCGCCACCGGACAGGTCGGCCTGCACCCCGCCGCCGTCACCTGGCTGCGCGACCACAAGCCCTGACCGGCAAGTCCTGACCGGCAAGTCCTGACCGGACGGGTCGTGCTCAGCGGCCGGCGGGGGCGACCGGGACGGTGATCTCGACCCTCAGCCCGGGCGTGGCGTCCTGCAGTGCCAGCGACCCGCCGACGGAGGCGGTGAGCTCCGCGACGATGGCCAGCCCGAGCCCGCTGCCGGTGACGTTCTGCTGCTCCGGGGCCCGCCAGAACCGCCGGGTGGCCTGGACCCGCTGGCCGGGGTTCAGGCCCCGGCCGTCGTCGGTGACGGCGAGCACGACGGCGGGCTCCCCGCCCGGGGTGGTCCCGGCCCGGGCGCTGACCTCCACCCGGTGGCCGCCGCTGAGCCGCACGGCGTTGTCCACCAGCTCGTCGAGCAGATGCCGCACCCCGCCCGGCGGGGACGCCGTGCGCAACCCGTCCGCGGCGCTGACGTGCAGCTGCATCCCGGCCGCCGCGCACCGGTGTTCCCAGGCGGGGACGGCCGAGGCCAGCACCTCGTCCACGTTCTCGGGTTCACCCGGCTCGTTGCCCAGCCGGGTCAGTGCGAGCAGCCCGTCCAGCAACCGCGTCATCGCCTGGACCTCGCTGCGGGCATCGTCCAGCTCTGCCCGGGCCGCCCGACCCGGCTCGCCCTCGGGGAGGGTGGCCCGCAGGTTGTCCACGGCCAGCCGCAGCGTGGTCAGCGGGGTGCGCAGCTGGTGGCTGGCGTCGCCGACGAACTGCTGCTGCCGTTGCAGGGTCCGGGTGACGACGTCGGCCATCCGGTCGAAGGAGGCCGCCAGGCGGCGCAGCTCGGGAGGCCCGGCCTTGAGCCCTGCCCTGGACTCCAGCTGCCCGGCGGCCAGCCTGCCGGCCGCCTCGTCGAGGCTGGCCACCGGGCGCAGCAGCCAGCGGGAGAACGGCACCGTGGCCGCGGCCAGGATCAGCGTGACCGCACCGGCCGCTCCCGCCAGATCCACCCAGCGGACCATCACCTCCTGCCGCAGCCGGGTGGTGGAGGACAGCGTGACGATCACCCCGATCGCCTCGGAGCCGGACCGGACCGGCACCGCGACGAGCATCGTGGCCGGCCCGCCGGGGGTGACCGCATACGGCGGGTCCGGCCGTACCCCGCGCTCGGCCAGGTCGACGTTCGGGTCGTCACGGACCCAGGCCGGTGGCTGGGTGCCGTCGGCGGACAGCACGGCCTGGCCGTCCACCCGCAGCAGCCAGGCCTCGATGCCGTAGACCTCGTGGTAGCGGCTCAGCTCATCGGCCATCCATGCGCTCGGGCCGCCGCCCAGGGCCCGGTCGGCCAGCGTGGCGAACCGGTCGGCATCCGCCAGCCGGTCCAGGTACATCTGCTGGGTGGCCCGGTCGGCGAGGATCCCCCCGATCGGCACGCTGAGCACCACCGCGAACGCCGCCAGCAGTGGCAGCAGTCCCAGGAGCAGCCGTCTCAGCACAGTTCGCCGCCCGGGTCGCCAGGCCCGGGATCCGTTGCGGCCGAGACAGTTTCGGGCCCGCCGGTGTGCAGCCGGTAGCCGACCCCACGGACGGTCTCGATCCGCACCCCGCCCTCCGCGGGCAGCTTCGCCCGCAGGGCCGCCACGTGGACGTCGAGGGTCCGCGAGGGAGTCTCGTAGGCGGCCTGCCAGATCTGGTCGATGATCCGGCTGCGGCTGACCACCTGGCCCCGGTGCGCCACCAGCAGCGCCAGCAGGTCGAACTCCTTCGGGGTCAGCTCCAGTGGCCGGCCGGACACCACCGCCCGGTGACCGTCGAGGTCCAGCTCCAGGCCGGGGAGCTCGATCCGGCCGAGCCGTTGCGGTGCGGCGCGTTCCGGGCGGGTGCGCCGGGCGACCGCCTCGATCCTCGCCAGCAGCTCGTCGACACCGAACGGCTTGACCACGTAGTCGTCCGCGCCGGAGCGCAGGCCCAGCACCCGGTCCTTCGGCATCCCCCGGGCGGTGACCATGATGATCCCCGCGCTGCCCCGCCGCCGCAGCTGCCGGCAGACCGCGATCCCGTCGGCGTCGGGCAGCCCCAGGTCGAGCAGCACGATGTCGGCCGGGGCGGCGGCGAGCGCATCGGCGGCGGTGGCCACCCTGGCGACCTCGAACCCCGCCCGGACCAGCGCCGTCACCAGTCCGCGGGCGACCCGGTGGTCGTCCTCCACGACGAGGATGCGCATCCGCATACCGTGCCATCCCCACCCCGCAGTGGTCCACGACGGGGTGCGGCGGGGCTGAGGTGAGGTGGGACCTCGGACGCGCGCGATCCCCGCCGGCGACGACGGGGATCGCGCGCAGGTGGACGGTCAGCCGTTGGGGCTGGCGACCCGCGAGGCGGCAGCGGCGTTGTCGGCCGCGGCCTGGGTGCGCTGGGTGCCGGTCACGCAGACGTCGTCACCGAGGTAGGCCTCGCGCCACACGTAGCCGTTGATGCAGGTGTGCGGCCCGTAGGGCCCGTTCACCCAGCGGGAGGAGGCGGCGGCGTTGTCGGCGGCGACCTGGGTGCGGGTGGCGCCGGTGACGCAGACGTAGTCGACCTTGTTGGCCTCCCGCCAGACGTATCCGTTCACGCAGGTGTTGGGGCCGTACACCAGCCGGGCCGGATTGGCCCGGGATGCCGCGGCGGCGTTGTCGGCCGCGGCCTGGGTGCGCTGGGCGACGGCCACGCAGACGTCGTCACCGGTGTAGGCCTCGCGCCACACGTAGCCGTTGATGCAGGTGTGCGGCCCGTAGGGCCCGTTCACCCAGCGGGAGGAGGCGGCGGCGTTGTCGGCGGCGACCTGGGTGCGGGTGGCGCCGGTGACGCAGACGAGGTCGCCGGGCCTGGCCTCCCGCCAGACGTACCCGTTCACGCACCGGGTGGTCATGTTGGTGGTGACCGTGACAGGGACGGTGTGGTTGGAGACGGCGCCGACCTGGATCGACACGCCGTTGGCGGTCAGCGACGTGATCGGGTTGCGGGTGGCGGGCACTCCCCGCTGCAGGTACGGGGTGCCGCTCTTCACCTCGTGGATGAGCGCCGTCTCTGCGGGGATGCCCTGGCTCACGCCGAGCGGGCTGCGCAGCTCGACGGTGTAGTAGTGGTTCAGGTCCGCCGGGTCGAACGGGATCCGCAGGAGCTGGACGCCAGAGGTGGCCGGGGTCTCCAGGGAGGACAGGGTGTACGTCGCCGTCGAGCGGCCGTCAGCCCCTGCGGTGACGACGCGGTTGGTGGGCAACCACCCGAGCTTGTCCAGGTGGTAGGCGTTGAGCCCGACGGCGCTGGCGCCGAACTGCGGCGTCTGCACCGCATAGGTGGCCTGCGCGCTCATCTCGTCCCAGGTGTCGTCGTATTCGCCCGGGGCGGACCAGGAGGCGTTCTGGTAGCTGGTGTCGTTGGAGAACGAGTGCCCCAGGTTGTAGCCGTGCAGCATCTCGTGGACGGCGAAGCGGTCGTTCAGCGCCCCCGGGTCCAGGTACACCTGGCCACCGGCGCTACCGGCGTCGATCCCCTGGTTCACCGAGGCGACCACGCGGTTACCTGCCGGGACGGTGTAGCCGCCCGCCTTGGCCGCGGCCACGCAGTCCTGGATCCGGGTCCAGCGGTCGCGCTGCTGGGACTGCGCCAACGTGTAGGGCAGTGTGTACCAGCCGTGGACGGTCGACCCCCGGAGGGTGACCTTCCCGCGGGACACCGTCGAGAAGTAGTCCTGGGCGCCGCCCTTGCCGGCCCCGGACTCGGTGAGGAAGTCCTGGAAGAACGACAGCGGTTTCGGTTCGTCGGTCGTGCCGCTGAACTTGCACAGGAGTACCGACCAGGAGGTCGCCCCCTCGATCGGAACCGCCTGTGCGGATCCTGCCGTCAGCCCGAGCGAACCGGCCGCGACCACGATCGCCGCGGTCCCCCACCTGGTCCAGCGTCGTGCTGCAGTCATTGCTCCCGTATGCGCCATCTGCTCGCCTCCGAGTTCCACCATGACGGTCCTGGCGTCAACGATCATGGAGGCCATTCATCACCGTGTCCTTGAAAGTGGACACAGGTGATATCCCTCTCATGTCGGGCCGCATCCGAAGTGCCGGACGAGGAGCCCGCTCCGCCGAAGCACGCATGCCGGCCGGCCGCCCCTCGGCGGAGACCTGTCGCTGCACATCTCGGTAGACCTGGGGAGAAGTCGGGTCGCCTGATAGCCGGAGCTCATCGGACGGCAGGCCCGACAGGGTCGGCTCCGCGGCAGGAGTTCGGCACCGTCCCGCCGTACCGGCGGGTGTTCGCGGTTGCCCGGCGGCCGTGATCCGTTGCGGCGGTGTCGGATCCGCCCGCGGGCGGCCCGGTCCTGTTGCGGCGGTGTCGGTGGCGGGGCGACGTCAGCGGACGTCGGCGGGCAGCAGTGCCAGGTCGTCCAGTTCCACCAGAGCCGAGGCGATGGGGGCCAGCGGCACCGCGGCGAGGAATGCCCGGACCACGGCCGCGTCGGCATCGCTCATCCCCCGGACCGCCGACAGCAGGGGACCCGGTTCGACGGCCACGAGGATCTCGGTGAGCTCCGCGGTCTCGGCGCCGTTGAGGGCTGCCCGGACGGCGCACAGCAGGTTGAGCGCCCCGGGCCCGTCGGTGGCGACGCCCGCGGGCGGGCGCAGCAGCGGCAGCGGGCCACCGGTGGCGCGGATCGTGAGCTCCCGGTCCACGGCCGCCCGCAGCAGGGCGGCGAGCAGCCGGTCCGGGAGAGCGTCCGGTCCCGCGGCCGGCAGGGCGAGCCCCTCGGCGCCGTCCTCGGCGAGTACCTCGAGCAGGCCCGCACCGTCGTCGCCGGGGGCGGGCCGAAGCCAGGCCGGCACCGTGAAGTCCAGGGCGTCGACGACAGCCCGGGCGGCGGCCCCGGGGTCCGTCCCGCCGGGAAGGGCGACGACGACCCCGACCGGCTGCACCCGGTCGTCGTCGAGCAGCAGGTACCGGGCCGTCCGCAGGGCCGCCAGTTGAGCGACGGCCTCCCGCGGGCCGGCCGGTCCGGGGCCCGGATCCGGGACCAGCACCACCGGCAGGGCATGATCGCCCGGCAGCAGGGCCTGGGTCAGTGCCTCCACCCGGCCGGCCGGGACCAGCAGCGGGCCGAGCAGCAGCTCGCCGGCGGGTTCCGCACGCAGGCGCCGGTGCCGGTCGAGGCTGGCGGTCAGGTCCGGTTCCGGTACGGCCAGCAGCGCGGCGTCGTCGAAGAGCGCCTCCAGCAGGGCCGGGGAAACGGGACCAGCGCCGGGGCCGGGCTCGCTGCCGGGCAGGCCTGACAAGGGGTGGGGCACCACGGCAATGTAGTACCGCGAACGGCGGGGTCCGCCCGCGAGCCGTGCTGTCCGGGGCGCGGTGTGCCCCGGTGGGTCCACCCGATCCGCGCGTACCGGTAGGAGCCTCCGGTTCGAGTCGTCCCTCACAGTCAAAACGGTTACGTAAAGTCACGCAAAGTGAAAATTCACACCGTGGTTCTGGTCATCTGGTGCCCGGACCCTGCCTAAGGTATAGCGGGTGACCAGAGGCGACCGGGAGACTGAGCTGCCCCCAGGTGCTTCCGCCAGGAGCCGCCACACCGATCCGACCACCGCCCCCTCGTGGTCCTCCGGCCAGGGTGCCGGGGAACCCGCGACAGGGGACCCGTGGGCCGAGGGACCCCTGACCGGCTTCCCGGAGTTGCCCGGGTCGTCGGGGGAGCCCGCACCGGAGGCGGACGGCTCCGCCCCTGCCCCCACCGACCCGTACCACCCCGATCCGCACCAGTGGCGGGACGAGGCCGGTCGACAGCAGGAACCCGAGCCGGCGGTCCGTCCGAGCCGGTCCCGTCAGCGCCGGCTCGAGGAAGCGTCCTCCTGGGGCAGCCCGCCCCGCCCGACCCCCCGGCAGGGGATCCCCGACCCCTGGGCCCTGGACCCCGCCTCCGATCCGGAGGCCGCGCCTGCCGCGCCGAGCAGCCCGCGGCCCCAGACCCGTCTCGGGCTCGCCGGGTTCCGTCCGCTCGGTCATCGGGCGGCGGGGTCGTCAGCCGTCGGTCACCCCACGGGCGGTCCGTCCGCCGACGCCTTCGCCTCCGAGGCCTTCGCCACCGGCTCCCTGCCCACCGCACCCACCGGGGAGGGATCGGGTCCCGCGAGTGGTCCGTCCACCGGGGGCCTGTCCACCGGGGGTCTGCCCGCCGACACCTCCGCCGCCCAGGCCATCGGCGCCGGTTCCCTGCCCACCGCTCCCCTCGGCGAGGGACAGGGTGCCCCGGGCGCCTGGTCCGCCCCGGGTGCCTGGTCCGCCCCTGCTCCTGGGGCGGCCGAGCCTGCCCCGGGCGGGATCGCGACCACCGCGGGCACGGTCACCGGCACCGGGGCGGGTTCGCGGCAGTTCCCCGAGGGCCGGCCCGGCCGTTCGCACACCCGGCGGGCCTTCCTGTTCGGGGCCGCCGGGGTGGCCGCCCTCGGGGTGGGCGGCGGCCTGGCCCTTCTCAACCGCCGCAACCAGCCGCCGTCCCCGGTCCACCTGCGGTTGGGGACCGGCCCGAAGGGGGCGGTGTTCGTCGAGGTCGGCAACGACATCGCCGACGCCGTGCAGTCGTACCTGCCGGGCAGCACGGTCGAGGTGGTCGAGACGTCGGCCACCGTGGACAATCTGCGCCGGCTCGGGTCCGGCAGCATCGACATCGGTTTCGCCGCCTTCGACGGGGCGGCTGTGGACCAGCTGGTCCGGGAAGGGGAGATCACCGCCCTGACCCGGATCTTCGACAGTTACGTGCAGCTGGTCGTCCTCGGCGGGTCCCCGGTGCAGAACCTGCGCCAGCTGGCCGGCCGGAGGGTCAGCGTCGGCGGCTCGGGCAGCGGGTCGGAGTTCACCGCGCTGCGCCTGCTGAAGGACGCCGGGGTGGAGCCGGCGGAACTGCTCCGGCTCGGGCAGATCCCGTCGATGCAGGCCCTGCAGGCAGGAACCATCGATGCCGCCTTCTCGAACACCGGCTATCCCACCCCGGCGATCGCCGAGCTGGCCGAGCGTCGCCCGATCCGCCTGGTCTCGCTCGGGGAGTACTTCGGTTTCCTCGACCGGGACATCCCCCGCTCCTACCAGCCAGCGCCGATCCCGGCGGGGGCCTACCGGGGGGTGTCCGCGACCGACACCATGCTCGTCCCGAACGGGCTGCTGGCCCGGCCCGGTCTGCCGGACGGCGTCGTCACCACCGTGCTGGAGGCGTTGTTCGCCAAGCAGTCCCGGCGGTTCTGGCTGCGCCCGGAGAGCAAGCAGCTCAACCTGTCCCTGGCCTCCGCCACCGGCGCGGTGAACCTGCACCCGGCGGCCCGGAGCTGGCTGGCCGGTCACACGAGCTGACCGGCGGCCCCCTCGCCCGGTGACGCCCGGGTGGTGACGATGCCCGCCGTGTCCGCGGCCGGCACCGCTACCACCTGCCCGGCGGGGTCAGCCGCCGAGGACCGGCGTGCCGACCAGTTCGGCCCCGGCATCCCGCAGCGCCTCCAGTGCGGTCGCCGTGGTCTGCGGGGACACTCCCGCGGTGAGGTCGAGCAGCACCCGGGTGGCGAACCCCTCGGCCAGGGCGTCCAGGGCGGTGGCCCGCACGCAGTGGTCGGTGGCGATGCCGACGACGTCCACCTCGTCCACGCCCCGGTCGCGCAACCACTCGGCCAGTGCGACCCGGCGGCCGGTCGGGTCGGCGGTCGCGCCCTGGAAGCCCGAGTAGGCGGCCGCATGCTCGCCCTTGGTGAACCACGCCTCGACCGCGGTGGTGTCCAGGTCGGGATGGGGGGCGGCACCGGGGCTGTCCGCGACGCAGTGCACCGGCCAGGTGTCCACCCAGTCCGGTTCGGTCGCGAAGTGCGTCCCCGGGTCGATGTGCCAGTCCTGGGTGGCCACCACGACGGCGTACCGGTCTCGCCCGGTCCGCAGCAGGCGGGTGATGGCGGCGGCCACACCGGCCCCGCCCGCCACCGCGAGCGACCCGCCCTCGCAGAAGTCGTTCTGGACGTCCACGACGATCAGTGCCCTGGTCACGGCTGCTCCTCGCTCCCGGCCGGGGGCTCCCCGGACTGTGGTCGGACGGCTGTCGGCGGTGTCGGCTCGCTCGGGCCTGACGCTCAGCCTTCGAGGGTGCGGATCACGGTCGGCAGGGCGGGTTCGCCCCGGGACAGCTGCCGGGCGTTGGGCGGCAGCTCCGCCAGGCTGGCCGCATGCCGGGCCCTTGCGGAGTCCAGCGGCTCGGCACCCACCACCTCCCCGGCACGAACCAGCGGGACGAGCAGCGCCCGGTCCCGGCCGCCGTCACCGGGCGGGGGCGGCAGCTGTCCGCGCGGACTGATCGCGATCACCTCGGTGCCGGCCACCCCATCCGCGCCGAGCCGGCGGACGGCCGACTTGCGGCCGGCCACGCTGCGCTTGTCCAGGCTGCGCTTGGCCACCCCGATCAGTTCTCCGTCGGACCGCTCCCGGGCCACCAGTTTGTAGACCATGCCCGCGGTCGGCGCCCCCGACCCGGTGACCAGGGAGGTGCCGACCCCGTAGGCGTCCACCGGGGCGGCGGCCAGGGCGGCGATGGCGTGCTCGTCCAGGTCGCTGGTGACGACGATCCGGGTGCCGGTGGCGCCCAGGGAGTCCAGTTGGGCCCGCACCGCGAACGCCTGTTCCAGCAGGTCCCCGGAGTCCAGCCGGACCGCGCCGAGTCCGGGCCCGGCGACCTCCACCGCGGTGGTCACCCCCTCGGTGACGTCATAGGTGTCGACGAGCAGGGTGGTCCCGGTGCCGAGGGAGTCCACCTGGGCGGCGAAGGCGGCCCGCTCGTCGTCATGGACCAGGGTGAAGGCGTGCGCCGCGGTGCCGATCGTGGGGATGCCGTACCGGCGGCCGGCCTCCAGGTTCGAGGTCCCGGCGAACCCCGCGACATAGGCAGCCCGGGCCGCGGCCACCGCAGCCTCCTCGTGGGTGCGACGCGAACCCATCTCCAGGCAGGGACGGTCCAGGGCGTGCGCCACCATCCGGCTGGCCGCCGCGGCGATGGCACTGTCGTGGTTGAGGATCGACAGGACGAGGGTCTCCAGCACGACCGCCTCCGCGAAGGTCCCCTCGACCACGAGGATCGGCGAACCCGGGAAGAAACACTCGCCCTCGCCGTACCCCCAGACGTCACCGCCGAACCGGTATCCGGCCAGCCATTCCAGGGTGCGCTCGTCGACCACCCGGGCGGCCCGCAGCATGTCCAGTTCGTCTTGGTCGAAACGGAACCGGGTCAGCGCCTCCAGCAGCCGCCCGGTCCCGGCGACCACCCCGTACCGGCGCCCGTCGGGCAGGTTGCGGGTGAAGACCTCGAACACGCAACGGCGCCCGGCCGCCCCGCTGCGCAGGGCCGCCTGGACCATGGTCAGCTCGTAGTGGTCGGTGAGCAGGGACGTCGCCGTCCGGGCCACCTCCGGCGGGGTTGTCGTCACGAGCAGGAAGCCTACGGGGCGGCCCCGCCGACCGGCGCCGGCCGCTGCCCGGCGGTGACTGGTGGCGGCGCGGCACCCAACTACAGTGGGGGCGTGTCCGTCGCCGGTGTCGAGCTCTCCCTGGCCCCGGTCGAGGTCGAGAAGCCGGAGGCTGCCGAGGACCTGGGGCTGGACGTCCCGTGGGTGACCATCGTGTGGAACGATCCGGTCAATCTCATGTCCTACGTGACGTACGTGTTCCAGACCTACTTCGGTTACCCCAAGGCGCATGCCGAGAAACTCATGCTGGACGTGCACCACAAGGGCCGGGCCGTGGTGGCCAGCGGCAGCCGGGAGGAGATGGAACGCGACACCGAGGCCATGCACGAGTACGGCCTCTGGGCGACGTTCCAGAAGCAGTGACCGCCGCCGCGGCGCATGCCGGAGGGCTCCGGCGGGGAGGGGACAGCGAGGATGGGCCGGCCGTTCGATCGTGACGGCGACCGGGTGAAGGTGCGCCTGGACGCCGAGGAACGCCGCCTGCTCGCCCGGCTGCTCGACGAGGTGGCGGAACTCCTCGACGACGGCAGGCCCGCGTCGACGGACCCGCTGGCCGCCCTGGTGGGTTTCGACCTCACCCTGCCCGAGGACGCCGCCCCCGCCGGTGAGCCGGCGGCACAGGACGAGGAGCAGGATCCGGCCCTGGCCCGGTTGCTGCCGCCCGCCCACCACGACGACCCGGAACTGGCCGCGGAGTTCCGCCGGCTCACCGAGACCGGGCTGCGGGCCCGCAAGCGCGGCAACCTCACCCTGGCCAGTGCCGCCCTGCAGCGCGGCGGGCAGGTCGTGCTCAGCCGGGAGGAGGGGTCCGCGCTGCTCAAGGGGCTGACCGACACCCGGCTGGTGCTCGGGGAGCGGCTCGGGCTGCGCACCGACGAGGACGCCGACCTGATCCAGGAGGTGCTGCGGCAGCGGCCCCAGGCGGATGACCCCTGGGTGTCGGCGGCCCTGCTGTACGACGTGCTCACCTGGTGGCAGGAGGCCCTGATCGCGGCCCTGATGTCCTGACCGTCCCGAACCGCCCGGCGTCCGGGACTCCCGGCGGGACGGTCCGCGCAGGCTCCGCGCCCGGTGTGGGGGCGGCCCCGGCCCGTGTCGGGGCGCACATCGCGGGCCGGAGACGGCGGCCGGGAGCGTCGCCTAGTCTCCCTCGGGTGACGGATGCACCCATCGGGATCATCGACAGCGGCGTCGGCGGCCTGACCGTGGCCAGGGCCGTCCTGGACCAACTGCCCCATGAGCCGGTCCGCTACGTCGGCGACACCGCCAACGGCCCCTACGGTCCGAAGCCCATCGCCGAGGTCCGCCGGCACGCCCTGGACGTGATGGACGGGCTGGTCGAGTCCGGGGTGAAGCTGCTGGTGATCGCCTGCAACTCGGCCAGTTCGGCCACCCTGCGGGACGCCCGGGAGCGCTATGACGTGCCGGTCGTCGAGGTGATCCAGCCGGCCGTGCGCCGGGCGGTGGCCGCGACCCGCAACCACCGGGTCGGGGTGATCGGGACCCGGGTCACCGTCGCCTCCCGGGCCTATGAGGACGCCTTCGCCGCCGCCCCGCACCTGACGATCACCGGTCAGGCCTGCCCGCGGTTCGTCGAGTTCGTCGAGCGCGGCGTGACCGGGGGGCCGGAGCTGCTGGCCGCCGCCCACGACTACCTGGACCCGGTCCGCGAGGCCGGGGTGGACACGGTGGTCCTCGGCTGCACGCACTACCCGCTGCTCACCGGGGTCATCTCCTACGTGATGGGGGAGGAGATCACCCTGGTGAACAGCGCGGAGGAGACCGCCAAGGACGTGTACCGGACCCTGGTCGCCCACGACCTGCTCCGGGACGCCGCGCTGCCGCCGCCGCAGCACCGGTTCCTGGCCACCGGTGACCCCGCACCGTTCGCCCGGCTGGCCCGGCGGTTCCTCGGGCCCGAGGTGGCCGAGGTCGAGCACGCGGGCGTCTTCGCATGACCTCCGCCGGTGTGGCCCGGGGAGCTGGCGGCACCCCGGCCGGCGGACCGGGCGGAGCGGGGTCCGCGGTGGGCCGCCTGACGCTGTCGATCGTCGGCTGCTCCGGGTCGTTCCCGAGCCCGGACTCGGCGGCCTCCTGCTACCTGCTGCAGGCGCCCGCGGGGGCCGGCGGGGCGGTGTCCCGGGTGCTGCTGGACCTGGGCAGTGGCGCGCTCGGCCCACTGCAGCGGCTCACCGACGTGCACGACCTGGACGCGGTGCTGCTCAGCCACCTGCACCCGGACCACTTCATGGACCTGTGCGGCCTGTACGTCGCGCTGAAGTACGACCCGGACCGGTCCCTGGGCCGCCGGCTGCTGGTGTACGGACCCGGCGGGACCGCCGACCGGCTGCGGCAGGCCTACGGCAGCGACGTCGGCAGGCTGGAGGAGGTGTTCGACGTCCGGGAGTGGCGCGACCACGAACCGGTCGTCGTCGGCGGCCTCGCGGTGACCCCGATCCGGGTGAACCATCCGGTGGAGGCTTACGGGCTGCGGGCCGAGGCGGGGGGCGCGGTGGTCACGTACACCGGCGACACGGACACCTGTCCCGCGCTGCACGAGCTGGCCCGGGATGCGGATCTGCTGCTGGCCGAGGCGTCCTTCCAGGAGGGCCGGGACACCGTCCGGGACGTCCACCTGACCGGGCAGCGGGCCGGACAGGTCGCCACCGAGGCGGGTGCCCGGCGGCTGCTGCTCACCCATCTCCCGCCGTGGAACGATCCCGGGGCTGTGCTCGCGGAGGCCCGCAGCAGCTACCCCGGCCCCCTGGACGTGGTGAGCGCGGGGCAGTCCTACCCGCTCTGAGCGAGCGGCAGCGAGCGAACCGGGAAGCATCGGGCGAGCGGAAGCGAGCGAACCGGGAAGCACAGCGGGCCGGGCACCTGCTCACTGTCGGCGGAGTTCCCCACCACGCTCTAGGGTGTCCGGCATGCCCGACATCAACACGACGCCGACCGGCGCACCCGCCACCCGGATCGACGGACGCAGCCCCGACCAGCTGCGCGAGGTGCGGCTGACCCGCCGCTGGCTGGCCCACGCCGAGGGCTCGGTCCTGGTGGAGTTCGGCCGGACCCGGGTGCTGTGCGCGGCCAGCTTCACCGAAGGGGTCCCGCGCTGGCGCAAGGGCTCCGGGCAGGGCTGGGTCACCGCGGAGTACGCGATGCTGCCGCGGTCCACGAACACCCGCAGCGACCGGGAGTCCGTCAAGGGCCGGATCGGCGGGCGGACCCACGAGATCTCCCGGCTGATCGGCCGGTCCCTGCGCGCGGTGATCGACACCAAGGCGCTGGGGGAGAACACGATCGTGCTCGACTGCGATGTGCTGCAGGCCGACGGCGGCACCCGGACCGCAGCCATCACCGGCGCCTACGTCGCGCTCGCCGACGCCGTGGCCTGGGCCCGGGAGCAGAAGCTGGTGCCGGCCTCGGCGCGGCCGCTGATCGGCTCGGTGGCCGCGGTCAGCGTCGGGGTGATCGGCGGGATCCCGATGCTGGACCTCTGCTACGAGGAGGACGTCCGGGCCGGGACGGACATGAACGTCGTCGTCACCGGGGACGGCCGGTTCGTCGAGGTGCAGGGCACCGCCGAGGGTGTCCCGTTCGACCGGGCCGAGCTGGACACCCTGCTCGACCTCGCGGTCGGTGGCTGCGCCCGGCTGGCGGAACTGCAGCGGGAGGCGCTGGCGTGAGCACGCTGGTGCTGGCCACCCGCAACGGGCACAAGGTGGCCGAACTGCGCCGGATCCTCGGCGAGACCGGTCCGGACGGGGTGGAGATCCGCGGCCTGGACGCCTTCCCCGGCGTCCCCGAGGTCGCCGAGACCGGGGTCACCTTCGCCGAGAACGCGGTGCTCAAGGCGGTCGCCGTGGCGGAGGCCACCGGGCTGCCCTCGGTCGCGGACGACTCGGGCCTGTGCGTGGACGTCCTGGGCGGCGCTCCGGGCGTGTTCAGCGCCCGCTGGTGCGGCCGGCACGGGGACGACCGGGCCAACCTGGAGCTCCTGCTGGCCCAACTGCACGAGGTCCCGGACCTCCACCGCGGGGCGCACTTCGCCTGCGCCGCGGTCGCGGCCTTCCCCGGCGGCCGGCACCTGGTCGCGACGGGGCAGTTGACCGGGACCCTGATCCGGCAGCCGCGCGGCGGCAACGGGTTCGGCTACGACCCGATCTTCGTCCCGGAAGGGCAGACCCGGACCACCGCGGAGATGTCCCCGGCCGAGAAGGACGCCATTTCCCACCGGGGAAGGGCATTCCGGGCACTCGCGGAGCTGCTGCGCCCCGAGTTGGCCGTGCCGTCCGCCTGATCGGCCCGCATCCTGGTCGGGTGACCGAACTGCACGACGGGCTGCCACGGCCGTCCGCCCCCTGCGCGCACCCCGGCGAACCTTCCGGACCAGGGGGCGCAGGGCTGCGGGGCCGGGACTGGGCCGGGCTCGGGCTGGTCGCGGGGGTGGCCGGGATCGGGGCGGCGCAACTGGTCGCGGCGGTGGTGGGCCCGGTGTCGGCACCGCTGGTCGCTGCGGGCAGCGCCTTCGTCGACCTGACCCCGCCCTGGTTGAAGGACCTTGCGGTCAGCCTCTTCGGCACCCATGACAAGCAGGTCCTGCTGGCCGGGGCCGTGGTGGTGCTGGCGGCCGCGTCAGCCGGTGCCGGTGTGCTGGCCCGCAGGCGGCTGCGGCCGGCCCAGTGGCTGGTGCTGGGGCTCGGGGTGGTCGCCGCGCTGGCCGCCGCCACCCGTCCGCAG
>DASTGO010000440.1:0-13887 GCA_035719045.1 Kineosporiaceae bacterium
GTCCCCGCCCGGGTGCCGGCCGCGCCGATGCCGGTGCCGCCACCGCCGTGGACCTGTCCGGGCAGGCCGGCCCCGGCGGCCGTCCGCACCGCACCCGGCTCCGTCCGCACCGTGGCGCTCACCTTCGACGACGGGCCGAGCCGCTGGACGCCGCAGGTGCTGGACGTCCTGAAGCGGTACCAGGTGTCCGCGACGTTCTTCGTCGTCGGGGTCAACGCCCAACGGGATCCGCAGGCCGTGACGGCGGAGGCGGCGGCCGGGCATCTGGTCGGCAACCACACGTGGACGCACATCACCCCGCCGCCCCGCACCGGCTGGCCGGCGGCGCGGCTGGGCTCGGAACTGGACCGGACGAGTGCCGTGGTGCGGCAGCTGACCGGGGCACGGACCTGCTGGTTCCGCCCGCCTGCAGGGATCCTCGCCGGCGCCGCCGGACCAGCGACGGCCCGGGGGATGGCGGTGGTGGTGTGGTCGGTGGACAGCAAGGACTGGCTGGTCCAGAAGGGCGCACGGGCCGACGGCGGTGGTGCCCTGGCCCGGCGGATCACCGCGCGCGCGACCGTCGCGGACCGCCAGGACCATCCCGTGGTGCTGCTGCACGACGGGGGTGGCTACCGGGGCGCGACCGCGGCCGCTCTGCCCGCGATCATCGGGTTCTATCGCTCACACGGGTACACGTTCGTCCGGATGGACGGGCACTGACCGCGTGCTCGGGAGAGGGTGGGATCCCGCCCGCGGGGATGCCGGCGTCCTCTCTGTGCCACCGAGGTCACCCGGTGTGATGATCGTCGTCCGGACGGTGGTAGGTGGCGACGGTAGGGTGCCGCCCGGCCCTCCACAGGCCGGCGACAGGCGTTACCGTGACGTTGGGTCGCCTCGTCCGGTGACCTGACGGAACAGGTGGGAGGTGCCGGACGACGTGGACCAGCCCTCCGCGGGGCTCTCCCGCACCACGGGGGGGCAGCCCAGGCCGCCCGACGTGATCCGGGACCTGCGCCGGGCGCTGCCGCCCGATGGGCCGGCCGCGGCTGCTCCGGCGGAGGAACGGCCCGCGCCGGAGGCCGCGGCAGTGCTCAGCGCCGCGGAACGGTTCCGGCAGGAGATCGCCGAGCTCACCTTCCCCTACGTGGTCCCTGGGGTGGAGGACGCCCGCAGGATCCGGGACGAGGTCCTGGACCGGCTCGACAACTTCGTGCTCCCGCGGTTGCGCCGGGTGGACGCCCCGCTGTTGGTGGTCGTCGGTGGCTCCGCGGGCAGTGGGAAGTCCACGCTGACCAATTCGCTGGTCGGTGCCCGGGTCAGCCCGGAGGGCGTGCTGCGCCCCACCACCCGTACCCCGGTGCTGGCCCACCACCCCCGCGATGCGAGCGCCTTCCTGTCCCGCCGGGTGCTGCCCGGCCTGGCCCGGACGACGGGGGAGGCCGCGACGGCTCCGGCCGGCGAGCCCGCACCGCCTCCGGCCGAGGCGCCCGCCGAGCTCCGGCTGGTGCCGCACTGGGCGGTGACTCCCGGCCTGGCGATCATCGACTCCCCGGACCTGAACTCACGGGCGGACGGCAACCGGGAGCTGGCGCGCCAGCTGTTCGGGGTGGCGGACCTGTGGGTGTTCGTCGCCACCGGGACCGACTACGCCGACGCTGCACCCTGGGACCTGCTCGCCGAGGCGGTGGAGCGGCAGGTGTCCATCGCGGTGGTGCTGAACCGGATGCGCGAGTCCGAGGCGATCGAGGTGCGCCGGCACTTCGCCACGATGCTGCGCGACGCGGGGCTCGCCTCGGCGGCCTTCTTCACCCTGCCGGAGACGGAGCTCGCCGAGGGGCTCCTGCCGTCCTGGCGGATGGTCGCCATGCAGACCTGGCTGGCCCGGCAGGCGGCCGATGTGCAGGCCCGGGAGGGGCATGTCCGCCGCGCCGTGGCCGGCACCCTGACCTTCGCCCTGCGCCGCGCCGAGGGGCTGCTGGAGGGCGCGCAGGCGCAGGCCGGCGTGGAACAGCAGTTGCGCAGCGACGTGCGGACCGCGTTGGGCCGGGCCGGTGAACGACTGGCAGGTCGGATCGCGGACGGTTCGCTGATCGACGCCGAGGTCGAGGCACTCTGGCACCGGGTGGCCGGCGACAGCCGTGCAGGGCGCTGGCTGAACCGGGGCACCGGACCGGGAGGACGCCGGGTCGACACCGGGGACGCCACCGAGATCGGGCGCCGGGTGCAGGCCGCCGCGGCACGTCTGGTCCGTACCGAGGCCCTGGCAGCGCTGGCCCAGCTGGCCGACCGGTGGCACGGGCACGCCGCCGCCGGGAACATCAGCGACGGACCGTGGCTGTTCGCGCCCCCGGACGGCTTCGACGACGAGGTGGCCGCGCAGCTGTCGGCCTGGCGGCTGGGGGTCGTGTCCCGCGCCGGTGGTGGCTCGACGGGGGAGGCGGCCACGGGACCGGCGCTTGCGGTGCTCAGCCTGGCCGTCGGGGCGGATGCCGGCTGGATCGGACCGGTCGCCGTGGGGCTGGCCGAGTCGGCCCTGAACCGCAGCGAGGTCCGGGGACAGATCCGCAAGGCGGCGGAGGACCTGCGGGCCCGGTTCCACGGGCTCCTGGTCCGCGCCCTGGAACGACCGCAGGGCATGCTCGACGAGATCGGGATGGGTCCGGGACGCCCGCAGCGGCTGACCGCCGCGGCGAACGGTCTCGCGGAGGCGCTCACGGCCAACCGTGCGGCCTTCCGGTGACCGGCGAGACATGTGACGCATCGTCGAACTCGTTGCTGTCAGTGGCGATGGGAGTAGCGTCGGCGACATGGGTTCCACCGTCGACGATGACGACAAGGACTCCTTCGGCCTGCGCTGCGAGTGGGAGCCAGGCGGCTTCCTCGTTCTCGCGGGCGAAGCGGTCAATGACCTGACCCCCCAGGAATCCCGCCAGCTCGAGCTCTACCTGCGGGCCTTCGTCCGGGGGAGGGTGGAGGAGATCCGGGCCCGCCGGGTCGAACAGTTGGCCGCCCTGCGCTGAACCCTGCCCGTCCCGGTCGGAGCAGTCACACCGGCAGACGACCGTCCGGGCTCACCAGGTGGGCCCGGCGGCGGAGCCGGTCGAGGTTGGTGACCGTGACGCCGCGCTGCTCCAGCCGCAGCCAGCCCCGCGCGCCGAAGTCGGACAGCGCCTTGTTCACCGCCTCCCGGGAGGCGCCGACCAGTTGCGCGAGTTCCTCCTGGGTCAGCCCGTGACAGACCCGCGTCCCCCTGACGGTCGGTTCGCCGAACCGGGCGGTGAGGTCGACCAGGGCGCGGGCCACCCGCCCCGGCACGTCTCGGAAGGCCAGTTCTGACAACAGTTCGTTGGCGTTGCGCAGCCTGCGCGCCATCACCTGCATCAGGGTGGTGACCACCTCGGGGTTGGCGGCGATGACCAGGTCCACGTCGGGGCGGGAGATCACCGCGACGGTGCCGTCGCAGAGCGCGGTCGCCGTCGCCGCCCGGGGCGTGCCCTCGAGCAGGCAGGTCTCCCCGAAGATCTCGCCCGCAGCCACCACGGCGAGCACCCGCTCGCGTTCCCCGGCCACCGTGCGGGTCAGTTTCACCTTGCCGCTGACCAGCAACTGGAGATCCTCGGCGGGGTCGTCCTGGGCGAAGAGGACCTCACCTCGCGGATGGCGGGTGATCGCGACCCGGGAGAGCACCTGGGCTGCGGTCTGCTCGTCGAGGGCGGAGAGCAGGGCGGACCGACGGACGGTGTCGAGCTCCACGTGACCTCCTCGAGGGAGCACGTCCGTGGGACCGAAGGGCCGGTTCGGGTCAGGCGGACGGTCTGTGACGGTGTGGAATCGGGTCACTATACGGGGGCGGACGCGACCTGACACAGACCTGGACTGGTGGGCGGAACGGCGAGCACGCTTCGTGGTTCGGTGACCACGGTGACGGCACCATCGCCCGGTCGGCGGTCGGCGGTCGGCGGTCGGCGGACCCCGCGGGCCGCACCGGCCGCCCAGGAGGTCTCGCGGGCGTACTCACTCGCGGGCGTACTCAACGGACTGCGTCGGCGTACTCAGGTGACGGGTCGCGCATCCCGCCTAGGGTTCCGGTCGTCCCGCCCGGCCGACCGTCGCCGGGGGCACATGAACACCGCATCCGGCCGTCCGATCGGGGAGCCCCGCATGACACCGCAGACCGCCACCGCCACCGCCACCGCCAAGCCGACCGGCGCCTTCGTCGCCGCCGCATGGGCCGCCATGCTGCTCGGCGGCACCTCGTTCGTCGTCGGTCTGTGGAACGCCCAGATGTCGCTCAGCGAGAAGGGCTACTACCTGACCATCCTGCTGTACGGGCTCTTCTCCGCGGTCTCCCTGCAGAAGTCGGTACGCGACCAGTTGGAGGGGATCCGGGTCAGCGGGATCTACTTCGGGCTGTGCTGGGTCTCGGTCGCGGCCGCGCTCCTCCTGCTCACCGTGGGGCTCTGGAACGCGGCACTCGCCTTGAGCGAGAAGGGTTTCTACGGGATGTCCTTCGCCCTGAGCCTGTTCGCGGCCGTCGCCGTGCAGAAGAACGTCCGGGACCTGGCGGCCGCGCAGCCGGACTCGGCCGAGGAACCGCCGGCATGGCTGCGGTCCCCCGAGGCGCGCAACTGAATGCGGGCGGGTACGGGACCGGCCGAACGGGACAGGCAACGCCGCCGTCCTGCCGCTCGGGACACCGACCGCCCCGGGAGCGGACGTCGCGGGACCGGACATCACGCCGGTCGTCCGGTCCCGGGAACGGCTCAGGAACTCTGCTGCGGCAACCACTTCTGCCACACCGGGCGGTGCGTGTCCAACCAGCGCTTGGCCGCCTGGTCGGCCGGCATCTTGCGGTCGGTCATGTCCCCGGCCACCTGGTTCTGGTCGTCATTGGTCCACTGGAAGTTCTGGATCAGCGCGGCCGCGGGGCTTCCGGAGTAGGCGAACTTCCGGTTCTCGATCTTGTCCAGGTCGTAGGGCTGGTAGTCGCAGGCCACCGTCTTGGGATCGGCGTCGCAGCCCGGGGTGTAGGCCGGCAACGAGATGTGTACGAGCTTGATCTCCGACAGCAGCCACTGCGGGGAGTAGAAGTAGCCCAGCAGCGGCTTGCGGTTGCGCTCGGCGTCCCGGAAGGCGGCGATGAGCGCGTCCTCCGACCCCGCGTACACCACGGTGAAGTCGAGGCCGAGGTTCTTCACCAGCGCGGCGTCGTTCGTGACGTACGTCGGGTCGCCGTCCAGCAGCTGGCCCTTCCCTGCGGACTGCTTGGTGGCGAACATGTCCGCGTACTTGTTGAGGTTGCGGTAGTCGGTGATGTCGGGGAACTCCTTGGCCATCCACGGCGGGACATACCAGCCGATGATGCCCTTGTTCCCGGTCAGCCCCGCCTCGACGGCCACCTTCTGCTCGTCGATGTACAGCTTCCTCAGGTCGTCGTGCCCCCAGTTCTCCAGGATCGCGTCGACCTGCCCGGCGGCCAGGTGCTTCCAGGAGTCGGTCTCCGCCTCGGCCTTCTGCACCACGGTGCAGCCGAGCTCCGTGCGCAGCAGGTAGCTGATGACGGCCACGTCGGCGGAGTACCCGACCCAGGGGTTGACGGCGAGGGTGACGGTGCCGCACTTGGTGGGTTTCAGTCCCGGCGCGGGCGCCAGCGCGGGCGCAGGTGTCGCGCAGGCACTCAGCAGGAGAACGCCGGCGGCGGCTACGACGGTGGCCCGGATCCTGCGGCGGACGGCGGCTGTCACGACGGTTCCTTCCGTGCGGGGATCTGTACGGGGCGGACGGCGCAGGTCACCGGGTGGCCATCTGACCGAGTTCGGCCAGCCGGCGGGCCAGCACCTCCTCGGTGAGGGCGACCAGCACCGCCTTGACGGACTCGCGCCGCCGGGCGTCACACTCCAGCACGGGCACGTCCGGGACGACGCCGAGGGCCTCGCGGATCTCGCCCAGGTCGAACCGGCGGGTGCCCTCGAAGACGTTCACCGCGACGAGGAAGGCCACGTTGTGCTCCTCGAAGTAGTCGATGGCCGGGAAGCAGTCC
The DNA here is from genome assembly GCA_035719045.1 of Kineosporiaceae bacterium. Taxonomy (GTDB): domain Bacteria; phylum Actinomycetota; class Actinomycetes; order Actinomycetales; family Kineosporiaceae; genus DASTGO01. Next base: position 6,023 of record DASTGO010000440.1, read on the forward strand.
TCGATCCGGTTGGTGTCGAGCAGGACCACGGCTCCCAGGGCGCCCTCCACGAGGTCGTCCCAGAGGAAGGCGTACCGGTCCTGGCCGGGGGTGCCGAACAGGTACAGCCGCAGGGACTCGTCCAGGCTGATCCGGCCGAAGTCGAGGGCGACCGTGGTGGTCACCTTGCCCGGGATCGTGGTGCGGTCGTCGACGCCGATCGACTGCGAGGTCATGTCCGCCTCGGTGAGCAGAGGCTCGATCTCGGAGATCGCACCGACGAAGGTCGTCTTGCCGACGCCGAACCCGCCGCTGATGACGATCTTCACGGACACCGGTGACGAGGTGGGGCTATAGGGCGCGGACACGGTCCCGGATCCTCTCGATCAGCTGAACCGACAACTCCTCGCGCTGCACGAGGGTGACGAGGTCGTCCGCCATGAGATCGGACACGAGCACCCTGGCGACTCCGAGGGGGACGTGCAAGGCAGCGGCGAGCTCGGCGACGGAGATCGGTCGCTGGCACAGCTCGACGATCTGCCGGGCCTCGAACCGCAGGTTGCCGCGCAGGGCATCGGGACGGGCCTGGATGAGCGCCTCGACCCGCAGCCCCTCCCGCGCCGGACGGGTCCGGCCGCCGGTGAGCAGGAACGGGCGGATCACCAGGTCTTCGGCGGCGTCGTCCTCGAACCCGGACAGGTCGATGGACCCGCTGCCGTCATCTGGGGGTCCGGCATGCCGGGCACCCGGGGCAGGGCGGTGGGACCCCGCACCAGGGGTTGTCGCCTCGGGCTGCTGCCAGGGCGGGATCATCCGCGGGTCCGGCGGTCGCGGCCGGGCGCCGTCCCACGACTCGCTCACTGTGGGAGGTATTGCCTGGACTCGGTGATGAGCGCCGGGGTGAGCAGCGGGCCGAAGCGCTCGGCGAGGGAGGCGATCTCGTAGCCGATGAGGCCGAGATCGCTGTCACCCTCGGCGACCACTCCCAGGCAGCTGCCGCCGGCGATGGTCGAGACCAGCAGGAAGCCCCGCTTCATCTCGATCATCACGAGCTTGAGCGCCTCGAAGTCGTAACGCCGGGCGGCGCTGCGGCCGAGGCTCGCCAGGCTCGACACGATCGCGGCGAGATGGTCGGCGTCGGTCCGGTTCAGGCCGTCCGAGCTGGCGATGAGCAGTCCGTCGGAGGACACCGCCACCGCCTCGCGCACTCCGTCCGTCCCGTGCACGAAGTTGCCGAGCAGCCAGCCGAACTGGTGCCGGTCCAGGTGGGTGTTCACGCTCATCCGTCAGTCCTCCCGACGTGGTCACTGCCTGCAGCCTGTCCTGGGGAGACAGTGACCTGTCCACGTTGCATACCTGCGCGCAGGGCCGTCAGCCGCGCGCGGACCTCCGCCGGCGAATCGTCGACCGCCGGCCGGGCCGCCGCCGTCAGGTCGATCACCCGCCGCACCGGCTGGGGCTGCGCCGAACTCGGGCGGGCCTCCCGGGGGAGCCGCTTGCGCAGTCCGTTGCGCGTCCGGGCGGCGTCGGCGTCCGCGTCACCCGGACCGAGCTCTCCCGCGGTGGGATCAAACTTCCCCGCGGTGGGATATCCGGTGTCCGCGGGATGTCCGGAGTCGAGGGCGAGTGACCCGGTCGCCGGGCCCGAGATCGATCCGGCGGTCGGCACCGAGGCCGTGGCCGGACCGAAGGCCTCCTGATACCCGGGGGCGGAGCCCGTCTGCCCCGTCGCAGGCGCCTGGGCTGCGGCCGTGGGGCGGACCTGGAACCCGTCGTTCGGCGCGGTCACCGTGAGGTCCCCGGCGAACGGGTGCACCAGGGGGTGGGCGCTGAGCATGCTGGACAGCTCGGCGGGCAGGGCCGGTCCGGGCTCCTCGTCGAGATCGTCGGCCACCAGCGAGAGCTCGGGGGTCCGGGCGGCGGGGGGCAGCACGATCGGCCCGCTGACCGGACCCACCGGGACCGGTGGCTGAGGCAGGGACAGCGGGGTCGGAGCCGGAGCCAGCAGCGGTGGGACCACGGCCACGGGCAGGGGACCGGTGGCGTGGCGGGGCCCTGCGACGGCGGGTGCCGTGCCCCGTCCCTCCACCGCCAGAGAGGTGGCGAGCAGGCCGGCCGGGAGGGTGACCCGGGCGGTGACCCCGGTGACCGGGCTCGGCAGCAGCTCGACCTGGGTCCCCGTCTCACCGGCCAGCTGGCCGACGACGAAGTGGCCGAGGAAGCGGGTGGGCGCGGCGATGAAGTCCTCCTCGCCACGCAGCCTGCGGTTGGCCTGACGCAGGTCCTCGCCGTTCATCCCGACGCCCTGGTCGGTGATGGCGATCAGGTAGCCGTCCACGAGCCGCCGCCCCTGCACCTCGACCTCGGAGTCCGGTGGGGAGAAGGTGAGGCCGTTCTCGATGAGCTCCGAGAGCAGGTGCGCCACCGAGCCGACCGCCGTGCCGACGACGAGGGCATCGTCCACCCGGCGCAGCACGACCCTCCGGTACTCCTCGACCTCGGAGACGGCGGCCCGGATGACGTCGGCGATAGGCACCGGCTGGGACCACTGCCGCGGGCTGGACGCGCCGACCAGGACCAGCAGGCTGGCGGCGTTCCGGCGCATGCGGGTGGCGAGATGGTCCAGCTCGAAGAGGTTGGCCAGCGCGGAGGGGTCGATCTCCTCGTGCTCCAGGGCGGTGATGAAGCCGAGCTGACGGCGGATCAGGTTCTGGTTGCGCCGCCCGAGGTTCGCCAGCGACTCGATCGTGCGCCGCCGCTGCAGTGCCTGTTCGGTCGCCAGGCCGTAGGCCGCCGACTGCAGCCGGTCCAGTGCCGCGGCCACCGAGCGGATCTCCTCGGTCGCGCGCGTCGGGATCTGCACCGGCGGGGGCGGCTGCGCAGGATCGTCCTCCACCGCCCCGGCCTGCACCCGGCTCACCGCCGCGGGGAGCCGGTCGGCTGCCACGCTGTTCGCCTCGGCCGCCAGGGACGCCAGCGGCCGGGTGATGGACATCGAGGCCAAGGCCGCCAGGTAGATCGAACCCGCGAAGGTGAGCAGCACGACGATGACCAGTCCGGCGATCCGCTGGGCGGATCCCTGCTGCAGGTCGTGGGCGCGGATCTGGATCTGCGAGCCGACGTGCTGCTGGAGCTGGCGCAGGTCGTCCAGGACGGTGGTCATGCCCGACCACCAGGACTGCGGGTTCACCACGATGTGGTGGCCGTCGGCGGCCTCCACCGCGACCTGTTCGAAGTAGGCGGTGATCCGGGCGGCTCCGGTGGAGAACACGAAGTCGCCGGCCTGCCGCTCGGAGACGGTGGCCAACCGCTGGAACCGGGACAGCGCCGACTCCTTCGTCGCCCGCATGGCGGCGAACTGGACGAACTCGCCCGGGGCGAAGCCGCCGGCGGAGTACACGCCGTTGAGGAAGGCACGTTCCTGGGACAGCCCCTCGGCAAGGTCCTGGAGGGCCTGCAGGGCGGAGGCACCACGGCGGAGTTGGTCGTCGGCGGCGCGGTCGAGACCGACGTCGACCGATGACAGGGCGGAGATCCGGTCGGTGAAGTACTGGAAGGTCGCCGCTCGTCCCGCGGTGGCCGCGTCGGTGGCGGCACGCACCGCGCCGAGGCCGTCGAGCTGCTGCAGTGCCGAGCGCAGCTGGGTCTCTGCGGCGGAGTCGCCGGTGATGACCTGCAGCACCGCCGTGCGCTGCTGGTTCACCTGCTCCCGCGCGCTGGGGAGTTCGTTGCGGAAGCTGGGGTTGCCCCCGAGGACCGCGGCGGTGATGCCACGTTCCGCCGCCAGGCGGTACACGAGGTCCTGCACGGCAAGGGTGAGTCTGACGGACTGCGCCGTGGCCTGGGAGGTCCGGTAACCCTGCACCTGTCCGGTCGCCACGAACGCCAGCAGGACCAGGACGACCACCGCGGGAAGGGCGAGGATGCGGGCGACCCGTCGCCGGATCGTGCCGCCGACCATGGCGACGGCTCCTTCCACGGGATTCGCCACCCGTCGCGCGATGGGTCCGCGGTGGGCGGCGGCCGTGCTCACTGCGTCGCCGCCGCGGGCAGGCCGCCGGGAGGGCACCGATGCGGGGAGAGAAGGGTCCACCGACCGGGTGGGGGGACTTGCGAGCGCACAGCGGCTCCTCGGCGAAGGCACCTGGTCTGTCCGGGAGCGGGATCACCGCCCGACTAAGGCCGGAAAAGTACCAGACGCCGCGAATTCTCTCTACGTTGCGGTAGGGGGGGAATTCGCTGCGTGGCCAAAGAAGGCTTTACCGGCACGTACGGTAGGCGTGGGCGGCAGTTTTGCCTGTCATCGTTACGGAGAACGACCAAGATCGTACGGGGTGGTAGCGCCGTCGGGCGGAGCCGGCCGGACTACCGAGCCATGCCATCCGGACCGAACGGGAAATCCCCGTGATGGTGTTCGGCCCGCGGCAGTGACGTCCTCGTCTGCCTGAGCCGTCCGCAGGCGCGGGGGGCGTCCCGGGCAGACGAAGGTCCTCCGACGGCACCGGTGATGTGGGCGACCCTGCTGGCGTGACCGGGCGGGAGGGTATGCCGCACCTGGCTGCCGAGGAGGTCTGAGATGGCCGTCGACGACGATCGTTGCGTCTGCTGGCAGTGCCGGCATGACGTGGACGAACATGACGCATGGGGCCGGTGCGGCACACCGGCCTGCGGTTGCGGCTGGTGACGCGCGGCCTGATCGGGTCCGTCGGCGGAGTGCGGAACTGCCCGCAGCCCGCAGCCGCCGTGCGAGGTCAGCCCGAGCCGGTCCCGTCGCCGGACGGTGGATCGCTGTGCTGGGGCTCGATGAGCCCGGAGGAACAGGCGGCAGCCAGTACCGCGGAGGGAACGTCGGTGTCGGTGGCGCCCCTGCCGAGCCCGGTGACCAGGAGATCGCCGCGCAACTCCAGCGGTGTCCGCGGGCGCAGGTGCAGCCGGTCGGCCAGTCTCGCGGCCCTGGGGTTGCGCGGCAGCCCGACCGCCACCCGGTCCTCGTCCAGGTAGAGCGCCACCGTCTGCCCGTCCGGCAGGAGAAGGGGCGTCTCGTCCAGCAATCCGCCCCCGATCAGTTCGCTGTAGACCTGTGCCCGGTCCTCCACCCGGACGAGGCGGACCGGCCGGCAGTCGTCGGCGGGCACCAGCAGTGCGGTGATCTCCCGGCAGCGGGTTCCCGGAGCGCGGCTCATCGGCGGGCCTCCTCTCGTCGGCTGCTGTCTTCGCCGACGGCGAGTGGTGGTTGCGTGGTTCGCCGGCCCGGTGGCACCAGCGGGCCGGGGCTCGCCGGATTGCGCCTGCGCAATGCTTGTCGCTGACGGCGGGGCCGGTGCGGCGGGTGGTGCTTGGTAGGCAGGACCTGCGGACGGCTCCGACTGCCGACCGCAGGCCCCACCGGCTCGTGGCTGCCAGGAGAGCCTGGCGAAAGTCACCCACAGATGGGCGTAGGTGGCGTAGCGTGCTCGCCGAGGTTGTGTACTTAGAGTTCTAGTTCGATCACGCAATATCAACATCTCACCGTGAGCAGTTGATCGGTGTCGTAGAGTATTGGCGCTCACGGAGTGTCCGGCCAGGGAGGTGATCGGGGATGTCCTCGCCCGGGTCCACGGTGGTGCGCCGTCAACTGGGCCGCGAGCTGAGGGCGCTCAGAGAGGCCGCTCGCAAGACCCGCGAGGACGTCGCGGCAGCCTCGATCGCCTCGGTGGCCAAGCTCGCCCGGATCGAGGCAGGTCAGACGCCGGTGAAGCTCGCCGACGTCCGCGAGCTGTGCCGGCTGTACGAGGCGGGCAACCAGACGAGTGAAACGCTCGCCGCGATGGCGCTGGCCACCAACAAGGAGGCCTGGTGGGAGGAGTACGGCGCGGGCCGGTTACCACGCTGGTTCGGGATGTACCTGAGCCTGGAAGCGGTTGCCAGTTCGATCACCAGTTTCGAGCCGTTGCTCGTCCACGGGCTGTTCCAGACCGCCGACTACGCCCGTGAGGTGGAGCGTGCGGTCAGCCCAGAAGCTCCCGGCGAAACCGTCGAGAGCTATGTGACCGTCCGGATGGCCCGCCAGGAGCGGGTGTTCGGTCGCACGGGCCCACCGCGGGTCCGTGTCGTGCTCGGAGAACAGGCGCTGAACCCGGCCATCGGAGGGCCGGGACTGATGAGCGCCCAGTTGGAGCACCTCCGCCGGCGCAACGCGCTGCCAGGGGTGGAGGTGCGCATCCTGCCGTACGCCTCGGGGCTGCATCCCGGGGTGTTCGGTGCGTTGACCCTGCTCGAATTCGACGATCCGAACGATCCGCCGGTGGCCTACCTGGAGACCTACGACGCGGCGCGCTACCCCGAGGCGCCGCCGCAGGTCGCCCGGTTCCGGCGCCGGCTGGAGCTGATTCACGACATGTCCATCCCCTTGGAGGAGTTCCTCGATGAGCGCACAGACACCGCGTGACCGTGAGGTCGGCTGGATCAAGGCCGCGGCCTCGGCCCAGGGCGGCAACTGCGTGCAGATGCGCCGGCATCACCACGGAATCGAGGTGCGGGACAGCAAGGACCCGGGGGGTCCGATCCTGCACTTCACCGACGCGGAGTTCGCCGCATGGGTGGACGGCGCCAAGAAGGCCGAGTTCGACCACCTGTTCGCGGACTGAGCGGGGCCCTCGGGCCGTCCTCCCTCACGCCGGTCCGGCCCTCCCCGTGGCGGCCGGACCGGCGTGACGGAGACCTGACGGTCAGGAGGCCTGGCTGACCGAACTCATGTTGAAGTCACCCACCCGGACCGCGGGCATCGCGGCCCGGGTGAACCAGTCCGACCACTCCCGGGGAAGGCAGCCCTCGGTCCGCCCTGTCTCGGTCACCCGCCCGAGCAGCGCCACCGGGGACTCGTTGAACCGGAAGTTGTTCACCGAGGCCACGATCTCCCCGTCCTCGACCAGGTAGACCCCGTCCCGGGTCAGCCCGGTGAGCAGCAGCGTCGCGGGGTCGACCTCGCGGATGTACCACAGACAGGTCAGCAGCAGCCCGCGCCGGGTGCCGGCGACCAGGTCGTCCAGCGTGGGCCCGGTCTGCGCGGTGGGTCCGGTGAGGACGAGGTTGTCCACGGCGGGCCGGACCGGCAGGCCGGTCAGTTGTGCGCTGTGCCGGGTGGTGACCAGGTTCGCCAGTTCGCCGTCACGGATCCAGTCCGTTCCGGACAGCGGCAGCCCGTTGTCGAAGGCGGACTGCAGGTCCCCGGACGCGTGCGCGATGACGAAGGGCGCAGCCTGCAGACCGGGTTCCGCCGGATCCGACCGCAAGGTCAGCGCAAGCGGTGACAGCCGCTCGCCGATCCGGGTGCCGCCGCCGGGGCGGCTGAACACCGTGCGGCCCTCCGCCGCGTCACGGGCACCGGCCGACCAGGTCAGGTAGACCATCAGGTCCGCGACGGCGCTGGGCGGCAGCACCACCTCGTATCGCCCGGCGGGCAGGTCCAGCCGCTTGCGGCCCTGGTCCAACCGGGTCATCAACTGCTCGTGCAGACCTGCCGGGTCGACGTCGCGGAAGTCCTGGGTGGCGGTGCCCGACCAGGCGGAGCCGAGGCCGTCAGCAGTCTTCGCGTTGAGCTCGAAGGTCCCGGTGGGCTGGTCGTGGCGCAGCCTCAGGCCGCTGGTGGAGCCGAGGTAGGTGGAGACCACCTCGTGACGGGCGAATCCGTAGAGCAGTTGCCCGGCGGCACGGGAACGGCCGAAGCGGTCGCCGAGAGCCGGGGCGAGTGCGGCGAACACGTCGATCGCGGTGGTGGCGGGTTCGGTGGTGAAGTCCGCGGACACCGGTGACGGGACCTCGGCAGCGGCGACCAGGGGCTGGGCATCCTCGGCGGGTCCGGCGGCGACCGCGGCGGCCTCCGCGGCGCGGACGATGTCGGTGACCTC
>DASTGO010000441.1:0-41070 GCA_035719045.1 Kineosporiaceae bacterium
GGCGCCGGGACCGTCACCGGCTCCGGCGGCTCGGCGACCGTCGCGTGGTCACCCGCGGCGGACCTGGGTCGCAGGGCGGACGCCCCGCGCTGCTCGGCCTCACCGAGCCGGATCTCCTGCACCGCCCGCCGCAGGAGCGCCAGTTCCGCCGGAGCGGCCTCCCGGCCCCGGACATGCTCCAGGAAACCCTGGGTCAGGACGATGTCGTCACGGCCCCGGACCCGTTCGGTGTAGCTGCGCCCGGCCGCCGCGGACCCGCCCTCCGGCTCGAACCGCAACTCCAGGGCGTGCGGGAAACGGCTGCGGACCTGCTGCATGGCCTCGCGCGGCCGCTGCGGATCCGTCAGGGTCACCTGGCACCAGGCGTCCTCGTGGCGGGCCAGCGCCGGATCGGTGAGCAGCTCGGGCAGCCTGCCGCGCAGCACGGCCAGCGACCGGGGGACCGGCGTGTCCACCGCCTCGGCCCGGCCCAGCCCGCCACGCTCCAGTTCCACCAGCCAGGCGCCCTTGACCTGGCCGCACTCGGAGAACGAGTACGCCAGCGGCGAACCGCTGTACCGGACCGCCTCGGCGAGCCGCTGCCGGCCGTGCAGATGGCCGAGAGCGACGTAGTCGACCCCGTCGAAGACCCCGGACGGCACCGCCTGGACCCCGCCCGTGCTGATGTCCCGTTCGCTGTCGCTGGCCTGGCCGCCCGCCACGAAGGCATGGGCCGCCACCACGCTGCGGGTTCCCGGTGGGCGGTCGGCCAGGTCGGCCCGTACCAGCTCCATCACCCGGCCGAGCACCGCCTCGTGACCGGCCGTGACCGCCAACTCCCCGGACACCAGGGCCGGTTCCAGGTAGGGCAGCGGGTACAACGCCACCGGGCCGTGGCGGTCCTGCAGCAGCACCGGGTCCGCCAGCCGGGCCGGATCGGTCCGGACATGCAGCCGGGCGGCCTCCAGCAGCCGGGACCCGAAGCCGAGCCGCCGGGCGGAGTCATGGTTACCGCTGGTCAGCACCACCTCGGCACCCGTGGCGACCAGCCGGGCCAGGGTGTCGTCGAGCAGGGACACCACGTCCACCGCGGGCAGCGCCCGGTCGTACACGTCCCCGGCGACCACCACCACGTCGACCCGCTCCGCCCGGACCACCTCCACCAGGTGGTCGAGCACGGCCGCCTGGTCGCCGAGCAGGCCGACCCGGTGGAAAGACCTGCCGAGATGCCAGTCCGAGGTGTGGAGCAGTCGCACGGCCCCGACTGTAGGGATCGCGGCCGACAGCGCGCAGCAGCTTCGCGGCAGTCCGGCGGAACGGATGTCCCGGGACGAGACGGGGCATCCCGGAGGAACCGCCCGATCGTCTGCACGCCCGAGGGTCGAGATCACCCTGGTGACCGCGGCCTCACTGTGGTGCACTCCGAGCATGGGCGATGAGGTCTCGCAGGTCCTGTTCCCGCGGGAGCAGCGCCAGCGCTATCGGGAGAAGGTCCAGCTCTGCCTGGACGTGTTCGAGCGGATGCTCGCCTCGGCCACCTTCGACGCGGAGGACCCGCTGTCCGGCCTGGAGCTCGAGCTGAACCTCGTGGACGCGGGGTACCAGCCGTTCTTCGGCAACACCGACGTACTCGCAGAGATCACCGACCCGGCGTTCCAGACCGAGCTCGGCGCCTTCAACATCGAGTTCAACGTGCCGCCGCGCTCGTTGACCGGACGGGCCCTGGTCGAGCTGGAGGCGGACCTGCGGGCGTCCCTGAACGCCGCCCAGTCGAAGGCGAACCGGCGGGGCGGCCACATCGTGATGATCGGGATCCTGCCCACGCTGCTGCAGGAACACCTGGACTCCCCGCACTGGATGAGCCCCTCCGCCCGCTACGCCGCACTGAACGACTCCGTGTTCGCCGCCCGGGGCGAGGACATCCGGCTGGACATCTCAGGGGTGGAACGGCTGTCGGCCTACGCCTCCACCCTGGCTCCCGAGGCCGCCTGCACCAGCCTCCAGCTGCACCTGCAGGTGGCTCCGCAGGACTTCGCGCCCACCTGGAACGCCGCCCAGGTGCTGGCCGGTCCGCAACTGGCCCTCGGCGCGAACTCGCCGTACTTCCTGGGCCGGGAGCTGTGGCGGGAGACCCGCATCGACCTGTTCGGCCAGGCCACCGACACCCGCCCGCAGGAGCTGCGCAACCAGGGCGTCCGGCCACGGGTGTGGTTCGGCGAGCGCTGGGTGACGTCGATCTTCGACCTGTTCGAGGAGAACGTCCGCTACTTCCCGGCCCTGCTGCCCGAGGTGACCGACGAGGACCCGCTCGCCGAACTGGAGGCCGGCCGGGCACCCAGGCTGCAGGAGCTGCGGTTGCACAACGGGACGATCTGGCGCTGGAACCGGCCGGTCTACGACGTGGTCGACGGGCAGCCGCACGTCCGGGTCGAGAACCGGGTGCTGCCCGCCGGGCCGACGGTCGTCGACGTCCTGGCGAATGCCGCGTTCTACTACGGCGCCCTGCGGGTCCTCGCCGAGGACGACCGCCCGGTCTGGTCGAAGATGACCTTCTCCACCGCGGAGGAGAACTTCAGCGCCTGCGCCCAGCGCGGCATCGACGCCCACGTGTACTGGCCCGGGCTGGGCGAGGTCACCGTGGACGAGCTCGTCCTGCGCCGGCTGCTGCCGATGGCCCACGAGGGCCTGCAACGGTGGGGGGTGGCCGCCGACGTCCGCGACCGCTTCCTCGGGGTGATCGAGCAGCGGGCCAAGTCCGGACGCAACCCCGCCTCCTGGCAGGTGGACACCGTGCACGCCCTGCAGGACCGGGGCGCCGACCGGGTCGAGGCCCTGACGCAGATGCTCCGCCGGTACTGCGAGGGGATGCACGCGAACGAACCGGTACACACCTGGTCGATCCCCTGACCTGGGAGCACTGCGGGGAGTGATCAGCGGCACCCTGGGCTACCCGTGGCCGCCGGGTGCTGCAACGCTGTGCGCCAGGCGGTAGCGCAGCCGCCTGAGGTGCACGCGAAGGAGAGAACCTTGGCCGAGGTGCAGCAGCACAAGGTGGTGCTCGACGAGTCCGAGATGCCCACCCGCTGGTACAACATCATCCCGGACCTGCCCACGCCGCCGCCCCCGCCGCTGCACCCGGGCACCAAGCAGCCCGTCGGCCCGGACGACCTCGCGCCGCTGTTCCCGATGTCGCTGATCCTGCAGGAGGTCGCCACCGAGCGGTACATCGACATCCCGCCGGAGGTCCTCGACGTCTACCGCCTGTGGCGGCCGTCCCCGCTGTTCCGGGCACACCGGCTGGAGCGGGCGCTCGGCACCCCGGCCCGGATCTACTACAAGTACGAGGGCGTCTCGCCCGCCGGGTCGCACAAGCCGAACACGGCCGTGCCGCAGGCGTTCTACAACGCGCAGGCCGGGGTGAAGAAGCTCACCACCGAGACCGGCGCCGGCCAGTGGGGGACGGCACTGTCGTTCGCCTGCTCCCTGTTCGGCCTGGAGTGCGAGGTCTGGCAGGTGGGCGCCAGCTACGACCAGAAGCCGTACCGCCGGATGATGATCGAGACCTTCGGCGCCAAGGTGCACCGCTCGCCGTCGGAGCTGACCCAGGCGGGCAAGGCGATCCTCGCCGAGCAGGAGAACCACCCCGGGTCCCTCGGCATCGCGATCAGCGAGGCGGTCGAGGTCGCCGCGCAGAACGACGAGGTCAAGTACGCCCTCGGCAGCGTGCTCAACCACGTGATCCTGCACCAGACGATCATCGGCGAGGAGGCGCTGCTGCAGTTCGCCAAGATCGGGGACACCCCCGACGTGGTGATCGGCTGCACCGGCGGTGGCTCGAACTTCGGCGGTCTGGCCTTCCCGTTCCTGCGCGAGAAGCTCGCCGGGACGATGTCCCCGGTGCTGCGCGGCGTCGAGCCGGCCTCCTGCCCGTCGTTGACCCAGGGCACCTACGCCTACGACTTCGGCGACACCGCGGGGATGACCCCGCTGATGAAGATGCACACCCTCGGGCACGGCTTCGTGCCGGCCGCGATCCACGCGGGCGGCCTGCGCTACCACGGGATGTCCCCGCTCGTGTCGCACGTGTACGAGTCGGGGCTGATGGAGGCGCTGGCCCTGCCCCAGACGGAGTGCTTCGCCGCCGCCGTGCAGTTCGCCCGGACCGAGGGGATCGTGCCGGCCCCGGAGTCTTCGCACGCGATCGCCGCGGCGGTCCGGGAGGCGCAGGCCGCGAAGGAGTCAGGTGAGGAGAAGGCCATCCTGATCGCCCTGTCCGGGCACGGCCACTTCGACCTGGCGGCCTACGACGCGTACCTCGGCGGCCGGATGACCGACGAGGAGACCACTCCCGACCGGTTCGCCGAGGCCTTGGCCCAGCTCCCCGAGGTGTCCGCCTGATCCGGGCCTGATCCGATCCGTCCGGCGGCCGGTCCGGGGACCTTCCCCGTGCAGGCCGCCGGACGGGACCGGTGTCGCCTACGGTTCAGCCATGTCCACCACCGGTTCAGCCGTGCCCGCCACGCTGCCGCCGTTCGACCCCGCGGACCCGGCGTTCCTCGCCGACCCGTACCCGAGCTTCGCCGCGCTGCGGGCCGCCGGGCCGGTGCACTGGCATGAGGGGCTGGGCCTGTTCGTCGCGGTCTCCCACCGGGCCTGCGACGCCGTCCTGCGCGAGCGGTCCCTGGGGCGGATCTGGCGGGACCGGGAGCCGGCCGCACACTTCCCGGCGTTCAACCTGCTCCACCGGACCTCGATCCTGGAGAACGAGCCCCCGACCCACACCCGGCTGAGACGGCTGATCAGCGGGGCGTTCGGGCGCGGGCACGTGGAGCGGCTGCGGCCGTGGATCGCCGCACTGGCCGACCGGCTCGTCGCGGACCTCGCCGGCCGGCTGCGCGACGGGGGAGCCGCCGACCTGCTCGCCCTGGTCGCCGAACCCGTCCCGGTCGAGGTGATCGCCGAACTGCTGCACGTCCCGCACGCCGACCGGCACCTGCTGCGGCCGTGGTCGAACGCCATCGTCAAGATGTACGAGTACGGCCTGCCGGTGGACCAGCAGCAGGAGGCAGAGGAGGCCGCCGCGGCCTTCGTGGCCTATCTGCGGGACCTGGTGGCGCAGCGCCGCCGGCAGCCGCTGGCCGACGACCTGGTGTCCGATCTGGTGGCCGCCGCCGACGGCGCGGACCGGCTGACCGAGGACGAGGTGGTCGGCACCTGCGTCCTGCTGCTCATGGCCGGCCACGAGGCCACCGTGAACGTGACCGGGAACGGCCTGCTGGCCCTGCTCACCCACCGGGACCAGTGGCGGCGGGTGGTCGCGGGCCCCGAGCTGGTCGTGCCCGCCGTCGAGGAGATGATCCGGTTCGACTCCTCCCTGCAGCTGTTCGAGCGCACGGCCACCGCCGACGTGGACGTCCTCGGCACCACGGTGCCCGCCGGGACCAAGATCGCCGCGCTGCTCGGGGCCGCCCACCGCGACCCGGAGGTGTTCGCCGACCCGGACCGGTTCGACGTCTCCCGCACCCCCAATCCGCACCTCGGCTTCGGTGCCGGGATCCACTTCTGCATCGGGGCGCCGCTGGCCCGGGTCGAGGTCCAGTCGGTGCTGTCCGCGCTGCGCCGGCGGCTGCCGGGGCTGCAGCTCGCGGCGGTGCCCGCCCGGCGGCCGGAGTTCGTCATCCGGGGCCTGCACGAGCTGGTGATCTCCCACGAGGGGCCGCTCCCGCAGGTCGCGGAGGTCACCGCCCCCATCCCGTGACCGTGGTCGCCCCCCGGCCCCTGGCCTCACCGACGGCGCCGTCCCGGTCCGACGCGCGCGATCGCCACCGGCGGGGGAGGATGCGGGCATGTTGCTCGGACTGCAGGTTCCCGACTTCACCTGGCCGGACGCTCCCCGCAGCATCGGCCCGACCTTCCGTCGCATCGCCCGGGACGCCGATGAGGCGGGCCTGGCCAGCCTCTGGGTGATGGACCACTTCTTCCAGATCCGCGCCGTCGGCCCGTCCGAGCGCGAGATGCTCGAGGGGTGGTCTGCGCTCGCGCACGCCGCCGCCGTCACCGAGCGGATCACCCTCGGCACCATGGTCACCGGGGTCACCTACCGGCATCCGGGGCTGCTGGTGAAGACCGCCACCACGCTTGACGTGCTCTCCGGCGGTCGGGCCTGGTTCGGCATCGGGGCTGCCTGGAACGAGGAGGAGCACCGCGGGCTGGGCGTGCCGTTCCCGCCGCTGGCCGAGCGTTTCGAACGGCTGGAGGAGACCCTGCGGATCGCGCACCAGATGTGGAGCGGCGACGAGAGCCCATTCGAGGGCAGGCACTACCGGCTGGAACGGCCGCTGAACTCCCCACCCGCCCTGTCCACCCCGCATCCGCGCATCCTCGTCGGCGGCACCGGGGAGAAGAAGACGCTGCGGCTGGTGGCCCGGTACGCCGACGCCTGCAACATCTTCGAGTTCGGCACCGAGGGTGTGGAGGCGAAGCTCGACGTGCTGCGCGCGCACTGCTCCGACGTGGGGCGGAACTACGGCGCGATCCAGAAGACCACCCTGGGCGTGCTCAGCCTGTCGAAGGACGGCACCGACGGCACCCAGACCGTGGACCAGGCGGTGGAGCGGTTCGCCGGGTACGCCGCGATCGGTGTCGACCAGGTGATCGTGTCCATCCCCGGGATCGGTGACCCGCGCAACTTCGAGCTGGTCCCGGAACTCGTGCAGCGACTCGCGGAGATCCCGGTCCAGGGCCGCTGAGCGCCGGGTGTCACCGACGCCATCACCGGCCGTGATCACCCCACTGATAGAGTCCCGGCCGGCGGCGCCGTCCCGGAGTGCCGCATCGACCCCAGGGGGCTCCGGTGACCGGCGGGAACGGCTTCGGCGCGACGTTCGCGATGATCGACACGGATCAGGATGGCTTCATCACGGTGAGTGAGTTCACTCGGATGATCAACCTGCTCGGTGAGTGGAAGGTGAACGAGGAGATCGCCGCCTCGATGTTCGCCCAGGCGGATGGAGACCGCGACGGCAGGATCACCCTCGCCGAACTCACCGACTACCTGGCGAAGCCCTCCGCCTGAGCCCCCGCCGGTCCGGGTGGACGGACGACACCTGCCCGCCGGTGCGCGTGCCCGCCCGTGCGCCGGATCAGCTGCGCGCAGGGTGGCGACCCGCGGCCGGATGGCGGAACGGTAGGTGGTCGGCCTGCGGGGTGTGGGTACGGTGACCCCGTACCCACCCACCCCGTCCGTCCGGCGGGTGCCGAGCCCGGTCCCGCCCCTGACCAGGCCCGGAGGGCCGGTCGGGCGCCACCGGTGCCCAGGCACCAGCGGAGGCAACAGTGTTCTCGAAGATCCTCGTCGCCAACCGCGGCGAGATCGCGGTGCGGGCTTCGCGCGCCTGCTATGAGCTCGGCGCCCGCACGGTCGCGATCTTCCCCTGGGAGGACCGTAACGCCGTCCACCGGATCAAGGCCGACGAGGCCTATCTGATCGGCGAACGGGGACACCCGGTCCACGCGTACCTCGATGTGACCGAGATCGTCCGCGTGGCCCGCGAGTCCGGCGCGGATGCGGTCTACCCCGGCTACGGCTTCCTGTCCGAGAACCCCGATCTCGCGCAGGCCTGCGCGGCGGCCGGCATCGCGTTCATCGGGCCCCCCGCCCCTGTGCTGCAACTGGCCGGCAACAAGGTGCGGGCGGTGGAGGCGGCGCGCGCCGCGGGACTTCCCGTGCTGCGCTCCTGCGCGCCCTCGGCCGATGCGGACGAACTGATGGCCGCGGCGGGTGCAGTGGGCTTCCCGCTGTTCGTGAAGGCGGTGGCCGGCGGCGGCGGGCGGGGTATGCGCCGGGTCGGGGAGCCCGGGCAGTTGCGTGATGCCCTCCAGACCGCGATGCGGGAGGCCGAGGGGGCCTTCGGCGACCCGACCGTCTTCCTCGAGCAGGCGGTCCGGCGGCCCCGGCACATCGAGGTCCAGATCCTGGCGGACGCCACCGGCGAGGTGGTGCACCTGTTCGAGCGGGACTGCTCGGTCCAGCGGCGTCACCAGAAGGTCGTGGAGATCGCGCCGGCGCCCGCACTGGACCCGGCCATCCGGGAGGCGGTCTGCCGGGACGCGGTGGCCTTCGCCCGGCACATCGGCTACGTCAACGCCGGCACCGTGGAGTTCCTCGTGGACACCGTGGGGGAGCGGGCCGGACAGCACGTCTTCATCGAGATGAACCCGCGGATCCAGGTCGAGCACACGGTCACCGAGGAGGTCACCGACGTCGACCTGGTGCAGGCGCAGATCCGGATCGCCGCCGGACAGACCCTGGCCGACCTCGGTCTGTCCCAGGACCGGATCCAGCTCCGGGGGGCGGCCCTGCAGTGCCGGATCACCACGGAGGACCCGGCCAACGGCTTCCGCCCGGACACCGGACTGATCAACACCTACCGCTCCCCGGGCGGGGCCGGCATCAGGCTCGACGGGGGTACCGCCCACGCGGGCGCCTCGATCAGCCCGCACTTCGACTCGATGCTGGTGAAGCTGACCTGCCGGGGTCACGACTTCCCGGCCGCGGTGAACCGGGCCCGGCGGGCGCTGGCCGAGTTCCGGATCCGCGGGGTGAGTACCAACCTGCCGTTCCTGCAGGCCCTGCTCGCCGAACCCGACTTCCTCGCCGGTGGCGTGACCACCTCCTTCATCGACGAGCGGCCGCACCTGCTGTCGGCACGACCGAGCGCAGACCGCGGCACCAAGCTGCTCACCTGGCTGGCGGACGTCACGGTGAACCGGCCGCACGGCCCGGCACAGGTGCATGTCGCCCCGCAGACCAAGCTGCCTCCGCTCGACCTCAGGCAGCCGGTGGCCGACGGTTGGCGGGCCGTGCTGCAGCAGCGGGGCCCGGAGGGGTTCGCCTCGGCCCTGCGGGCGCAGACCGCGGTGGCCGTCACGGACACCACCTTCCGGGACGCCCACCAGTCCCTGCTGGCCACCCGGGTGCGCACCCGTGACCTGGTGGCCGCCGGGCCGCACGTCGCCCGGCTGACCCCGCAACTGCTGAGCGTGGAGTGCTGGGGCGGGGCCACCTACGACGTTGCGCTGCGCTTCCTCGGCGAGGACCCCTGGGAGCGGCTGGCGGCGCTGCGGGAGGTCATGCCGAACCTCTGCCTGCAGATGCTGCTGCGCGGCCGGAACACCGTCGGGTACACCCCGTACCCGACGGAGGTGACCGATGCCTTCGTGCAGGAGGCCGCCGCGACCGGGATCGACGTGTTCCGCATCTTCGACGCCCTCAACGACGTCGATCAGATGCGTCCCGCCGTCGAGGCGGTCCGGGCCACCGGGACCGCCGTCGCGGAGGTCGCCCTCTGCTACACCGCCGACCTCACCGACCCGGGCGAGAAGCTCTACACCCTGGACTACTACCTGCGGCTGGCCGAGCAGATCGTGCAGGCGGGGGCGCATGTCCTGGCGATCAAGGACATGGCGGGACTGCTGCGCCCGCCCGCCGCCCGGACCCTGGTGACGGCCCTGCGGGAGCGGTTCGACCTGCCGGTCCACCTGCACACCCACGACACGGCGGGCGGGCAGCTGGCCACGCTCATCGCCGCGATCGACGCCGGGGTGGACGCGGTCGACGCGGCGAGCGCCTCGATGGCGGGGACCACCAGCCAGCCCCCCATGTCCGCCCTGGTGGCCGCCCTGTTGCACACGCAGCGGGATCCGGGACTGGAACTGCGCGCGGTGATGGACCTGGAGCCCTACTGGGAGGCGGTCCGGCGGGCGTACGCACCGTTCGAGTCGGGACTGCCGTCCCCGACCGGCCGGGTCTACGACCACGAGATCCCCGGCGGGCAGCTGTCGAACCTGCGCCAGCAGGCGATCGCCCTCGGGCTGGGGGAGAAGTTCGAGCAGATCGAGGCGATGTACGCCGCAGCCGACCGGATCCTCGGCCGGCTGGTCAAGGTGACCCCGTCCTCGAAGGTGGTCGGGGACCTCGCCCTGCACCTGGTCGCGGTCGGGGCGGACCCCGCCGAGTTCGCCGAACACCCGGAGCGGTTCGACATCCCCGACTCGGTGATCGGCTTCCTCGGCGGGGAGCTGGGCGAGCCGGCGGGCGGCTGGCCGGAGCCCTTCCGCAGCCGTGCCCTGTCGGGCCGCGGCACGCCGCGGCGGGTGGTGGAACTGTCCGAGGAGGACCGCAAGGCGCTCGCCGGCGACCGGCGGCAGACCCTGAACCGGCTGCTGTTCCCCGGTCCCACCCGGGAGTTCCAGGCGGTCCGCGAGACCTACGGCGACGTGTCCGTGCTCGACACCGCGGACTACCTGTTCGGGTTGCGGCCCGGAGTGGAGCACAGCGTCGAGCTGGAGCGCGGCGTGCGACTCATCGCCGGGCTGGAGGCCGTCGGTGACGCCGACGAGCGCGGGATGCGGACCGTGATGTGCACCCTCAACGGGCAGCTGCGGCCGATCCAGGTCCGGGACCGTTCCGTCGCGGTCGAGGTGCGCACGGCCGAGCGGGCCGACCCGACCCGTCCGGGACAGATCGCGGCACCGTTCGCGGGTGTGGTCTCGCTCAAGGTGGCCGAGGGCGACACCGTCGAGGCGGGCGCGACCGTGGCCACGATCGAGGCGATGAAGATGGAGGCGTCGATCACCACGCCGGTCGCCGGATCCGTGCAGCGGGTCGCGATCGGCCCGGTGCAGCAGGTCGAGGGCGGGGACCTGGTCCTGGTCGTGGGCTGACCGGACGGCCCGGACCCGCGGTCCGGATCTGCTGAGCGCAAAGGTGAGGGTCCCTGCCCACGGGCGGGGACCCTCACCACGTCCTCGGAGCGCGTTGCCCGAGAACCCACCCTCAGGCGTCGCTACTGCTGCCGGCGGGCGAGCGCGTCGAAGAGGATCGTCTTGAGTTCGTCCGGCGCGGTGGTGACGTAGGCGAAGCCGTGACTGGGCGCCACGATCTGCTGCAGCACCTTGAGGTCGGCGTCGGGACCGATCCCGACCGCCACGAACCGGATCGGCTTCTGCGGATCGGTCAGCAGGGTGAGCTTGGTGGTCAGATCCTGCAGGCTGATCCCGCCCGGGTCGTCGTTCACACCGTCGGTGAAGAGCACGACGCTGTTCACCGAGGCGGCGTCGTACTGCTCGGTGGCGTACTTCATCGCGGCCAGCGACGTGGCGTACAGTGCCGTGCCGTCACCGCCGAGGTAGTTCCCCAGGCTCTTCAGGTGGTCGTTGACCGAGTCCCGGTGCGTGACGTCCCCTTCCTCGGCGCTGAGCGGCGCGAGCGCATCGAGCTGGCGGTAGAAGGAGCCCCCGGGGGTGAGGTTCCGCGAGAAGATCCACAAGCCGACGGAGGAGTTGTCCGAGAGCAGGTTGCCCGCGCCGACGGCGGCGCCCCCGGCCAGCTGGGCCCGGGTGATCTTGCCGCCGATCAGGCTCTTCATCGACAGCGACACGTCGATGACCACGGTCATGTGCGACGGGCGGACCAGTGACTGCAGCCGCTCCAGGAAAGCGGTGATCGCGCTGGGGTCCGGGATGGACAGTGCGGTGACGGCGTTCGCCCTCACGCCGGCGCCACCGGCACCGGTACCGCTGGAGTCCCGGAAGCCGCTGCGCCGGACGATCTCACGGGCCGGGGCACCCTCGAGGGCCCCCACGACGGTGTCGGTGGCGATCGACCGGGAGGACCCCTGCAGCCGTGGCGCGACCCGCAGCACGGGGTAGTCCAGGGACGGTGACCCGTCCTGCGGGTACACCGCCACCATCTGCGAGGAGGACTGCTTCCGGTTGGTGGTGAAGACGTTGATCTCGCTGGTGACCAGCAGCGGTGTCTCGGCGTCGTTCTGCACCGCGGCGTCGATGACCCGCTTCGGGGTGGGCGCGGTGGACCGGGTCGAGGCCAGCACGGCGGCCGCGACGGCCTGGTCGGCGGCCGCCGTCTTGCCGAGGGTCTGCCAGAGCCCGAGCACGGCCAGCACACCCGAGGCGTTGTTCTGCAGGTCGGGCATGGCGACGGGGCGGACCCCGCTCAGTGCCCCGGCCCAGGTCGGGGGATGAGCGGCCCACCCGAGCTGCCTGACGACGGCCGCACTGGTGGTGATGACCAGGGGGGACGAGGCGAAGGAGGTCTCCGGCCGCAGCGGCCACTGGTCGACCTGGCGCGTCCACAGCGAGGAGTCGGGGATCCACAGCTGCGGAGCGCGCTCCGCGGGCAGCAACTGGGCCTTGCGCACGGTGTCTGCGGGCGCCTCGGCAGTCACCGCCGCCGTCAGGCAGGTGCCGTCCCCGAGGGCCGCGCCCTGCAGCGGGCGCACGATGGACTGCACGGCGCTGAGCAGTTCGGGCGCCACCACGACACTGATCGGGGTGGGCGGGCAGTCTCCTCCCACGGCGCTGCTCCAGGGCAGGTCCAGCGAGAACCCGAGTGCACGCGCGAGCCTGGGACCTGCCAGGACGGTCCCCGCCACGAACACGATCACGATCAGCACTCCGAGCCGGCGCCGTCGTCGACGCAGGGATGGGCGGTGCTTGCTCACGTCGCCTCGTTTCGCTGGGGGCGGCTCGTCAGAGGGTGCGCCGCGGACGGAGAGGCGAGGACGACAGGGACTGCCCCCGCCTCTCACCGCCCGGGGACACACTCAAAGCCGAACAAACACTACTGTCCGTCACTAGCGGAGTTCGATACCCGGGTCAGACTAACCGCCCGTCACAGCAGACACGACCGCCGGGACAAGGTGGTCGCCCAAGGCCCCTGAATCACTACTCATCGTGACGTCCAATTTAGGATTTAATGACCGCGATAGCCCGTTTCCGGCCGGGCGGAGGCGCACAGAGGCCACCTGGCATGCTGAGCGGGTGACGGCGCGGGTCCGGCGAACGGCCGGTGAGGTGTTCCAGGAGGCTGGCAGTGGAGTCCTGCTCTACGGCCTGACACCACCGCGTCTGGAGACCGACCCGGACCGGGCGGACGAGATCGCGGCCATCACGGTGGATCGGCTGGCGGCACTGGACCTGGACGCCCTGATCCTCTACGACGTGGACGCCGAGAGCGACCGGGCAGCGGGGGAGCGGCCCTTCCCCTTCGTGCCGATGATGGATCCGGCGGCGTTCCTGACCCGGCACCTGATCCGTTGGGGCGGCCCGGCAGTCGTCTACCGTGCCGTGGCCAAGTACGCCCCTGCGGAACTCCGGCAGTTCCTGCAGGCTGCTGATCCGCAGCGGCTGCTCACCGTGTTCGTCGGCGGATCAGCGGCCGACCAGCCGATGCAGACCACCCTGGACGACGCCTACCGCCTGCGGTCGGCCCACCGGCCGGACCTCACCCTCGGCGGGGTGCTCATCGCCGAGCGACACGCCGCCCGCGGCGACGAACATGAGCGCATGCTGCGCAAGCAGGCTGCAGGCTGCGGATTCTTTGTCTCCCAGGTCTGCTATGACCTGGACCACACCCGCAACCTGCTGTCCGACTACGCCTACACCTGTCGCGACCGTGGTTTGGCACCCACTCCCGTCGTGCTCACCCTGGCTCCCTGCGGCTCGGCGAGGACACTCGACTTCATGACCTGGCTCGGGATCGACATCCCACGCTGGGTGCGCAATGAGATCCTCTACTCGGCCGACCCGCTGGGGGAGTCCTATGAGCAGTGCCTCGCCGGGGCGCGGGTCCTGATCGCGTTCTGCCGCCGGCTCGGCCTGCCGTTCGGGATCAACATCGAGAGCGTCACCAACCGCAAGGTGGAGATCGAGGCGTCGGTGGAACTCGCCCGAGAGGTCCGCGGACTGCTCGGCTCCCGCTGAGACAGCCGGGTGGAACCGGACGGCGGTCAAGGAGAGGCCGACCTCCTGCGCGCGCCCGCCCGACCGGACCGGCCATCCGCACCCCCTGGGGCAGCAGGCCTCCCGGATGCAGACCGGGCCAGCCGACCGGCCTGGGGGACGAGGACGAGAAAGCTCGCCAGCGAGCCGACCACCAGCACCCAGGCGAGCCCGCGCACCGGGGACGGCACCGGCGGCAGCGTGAGGGCCAGCCCGCCGTTGACGAGGAGGATCCGCAGCGCCCCGGCCCGGCCCAGCAGGGCATTGGTCCGCCGGGCCACCGCCGGACCGCCGCCGAGCGCAACGGGCAGCAGGTAGGAAAGGGCGCCCACCAGGACCTGAGCGGCGAAACCGGCCACCAGCGCAGGGACGATCAGGTCCAGCCGGTCGCCGGCCTGACGCCAGTCGGTCGCCGTGGCCAGGTCGACGGCGACGAAACCGACCGCCGCGACGTACCAGACCATCCCCGCCAGCAGCGACCACGTCGCGAAGTGGGTCGCCGGCTTGGTGCGTAGGGTGTGGGCGAACGGCACAGCGAGGATCGCGACCCCGGCGAGGTACCCGACCAGACCGGCGGCAGCCCCCGGCGGCGGGCCCCACAGCGCCACGGCGACGGTGAGGAGGATCCCGGCGAGCAGCACGGGCAGCGCCCGGGACGCGGCCCGCTCGGCACCCTCGACGAGCCGGGTGCGCAGAGCCGTCGGCCAGAGGGTCACCAGGGTGCCCAGTACGGTCAGACCCAGCCAGCCGAGGACGTTCGTCACGACGTGGGCGACCACCAGTCGGCCCGCCGCCGCGGCCTCGGCCTCGACGTCGTCCGCAGCCGCCAGCACGGTGCCCAGCAGCGCACCGACAGGTAGCAGTGCGGCGGCGGCCACGTAGTACAGCACGATGACCCGGAACCGCGACGGCAAGGCCTGCCGCAGTTGGCGGCGCAGAGACCCGGCGTGCCACACCGCCGCGACCGCGATCGCGCACGCCCCGGGGATCACCAGAGGCTGGCCCGCGGCGAGGACCCCGGTGATCACGAGCAGCGCGCCGCCGTTGAACAGCACCAGCCGAACGGCCTGGTGGCGATGGGCCGTGGCGTCGGACGGGAGGTGCAGCAGAGTGTCGGCGAAGTGCCGGCTCCAGACCAGAATCGCGTGGCCGGCGGCGCCGAGGACCACGAGGTGGATCAGCAGCCAGCCGGGCACGGCCACGGCCGGAGCCAGCGCGGCCGCGACCGCGGTTGCCAGCAGCCAGGCCGCGGCGGGCAGGTCGCGCAGCGGGGAGAACCGGCGCCGGCTGGCGGGCACGGCACCGACCGGCCGGGTCACGTCGCCGAGGGCAGTGTCAGGACGCAGGCGCCGGGCTCGGCGAACGGCCGCAGCCGGACCACGGCCGCCGGTTCCCCCCAGTGCCGCAGCGCGCCTTCGACCACTCCCTGGTGGACCCCGCAGACGACCTCGGGGTACTGCCGGGCCGCCGCCAGCAGCGGGCACCGGGTCAGCCGCACCGTGGCGGAGCCGGTGCTGGTGACCGGTCCGAAACGCAGCCGCTCCAGCAGGTCCACGGCCCCGGCCCGTGCCCTCTCCGGCTCGGAACAGCTCGGGGCAGGGATCATCGCGGCCAGGTCCTCGCCCCATTCCCGGCCCGCGGCGATCGCGTCCGGCCTCCGACGACGCGCGTCCCGGTGCAGGGCCGCGGCCAGCGCAGATGACAGGCCCACATACTCGGGGAACTCCCCGCCGCCATCCGTCCCGGCCGACTCGTACTGCCAGGCGGGACGGCCCCGGCCCTGCACCGCCGCCTTGCCCCGGTACACCAACCCCTGCCGCTCCAGTGCCTCCAGGTGCTGCCTCACGGTGTTGGGGTGCAGCGAGATCGCCGTGCTCACGGCCGCCAGAGTCATCGGGACCGCCCCGTCCCGCAGAGCCTGCAGGACCACCGCCTGGGCCGGCGACGTCCTGGGGCTGCCCTCCGGCCGCTCGGCGGTCCGTGGACCGAGACCGTCTGTGGGTCGCCCTTCGGCAAGAGGCGGGCGTCCAGGACTATTTTTCACGGTAGTAACCGTAATTAAATGGAGACCGGGTCGCCACCCCGGTGACCGGCCCGAACCGGACCCGGACAGGAAGGGGCTGCTGATGGCCGCCTCCGCACACGCTTCCCCGACCACCAACGCCCGCGCCGCCGCGGCGATCAGGTCTCACCACGCCGAGCTCACCGGCGCGCTCCAGCAGGCCGTCACCACCCTGCTGGACGCCGTCGACGGGGGTGATCCCGCCGGCATCCGGGACGCCACAGAGCACGTGGTCGGGTGGTGCGAGCGTGAACTGCTCCCGCACGCCGCTGCCGAGGAGGAGACCCTGTATCCCGCCGCCGCCTCACAGGAACCTGCCCGGCTGCTCATCACCTCGATGACCGCCGAGCACGAGCTGATCAGCAGGCTGGTCCGTGAGCTCGCCGCAAGCGATCGGCCGATCTCCTCGGTCGCGACCGCCGGCGCCCTGCAGGTGGTGTTCGCGTCCCATGTCGGCAAGGAGAACGATCTCGTCCTCCCGTTGCTGGAATCCGCGTCAGGCACCGGCCTCGCCGATCTCCTCGAGGCCATGCACCATCGGAATCCCACGCCGCGCGAAAACCCTGTTAGTTGACATAATGTGCATTATCGGCGTTAGTTATCGGCGCTTCGTCGCTGAGTCGTCCGGGATCAGGTCACCACCGAAGGCCTCGTCGACGGCCGGCCGGCGGACGCCTCATACGCCATCCGTCGAGTTGCCTCAGACTGCTCAGACACGCCTGGAGCCGCGGGAAGGACTACTCCTGCGGACGGCGTCCCCAGGCCGAGATCAGCGGTGCGAGAGTCAGGTCGAGTTCGCCGGCGTGGATGGCGGCCAGGTGCGCGTCGATCTCGGCGTCGTCAGCCAACCCGGCCCCGAGCAGCTCGCCGCGCACGTGCCGTAGGGTCGCCGCCTCCAGCTGGTCGCAGGCCGGCCCGCCGACCGGGAACGAGCCCGCCGCGGCGACATCGACCAAGCCGGCCTCACGCAATGCCCGCGGCAGCGTCCGGCCGTAGCGCAGGTCCGCACCGCGGCGCGTCAGCAACTCCCGGACCGCGTCGCGCAGCCGGTTGGCCCGCTGCTGCGCCGGGCCGCTGTCGTCCAGGCAGGCCAGTGGCTGCAGAGCGGTATCGGCGTCCTCGACCAGCAGCCAGCCGCCGGGCCGAAGCGCTGCCGCCATCGTGGCCAACGCCCGGGCCCGGTCGGGTACATGGATCAGCACGAGCCTGGCGTGCACCAGATCGAACGTCCCCGGCTCCGGGGGCGGATCAGCGGCGACGTCGTGCTGGCGCACCTCGTACCCGTCGCCTGCCGTCAGCCACGACGGGTCGATGTCCGTGGCCAGCACGTGTCCGGTCGGGCCGACAGCTGCCGCGAGCGCCTCCGGGATACTGCGGCCACCGGCCCCCACCTCCCAGCAGCGTGAGCCGGCTCCGACCCCGAGCCGATCGAAGTGCGCGCGCGTCACACCGTCGAACAGCTCAGCCAGCCAGGTGAACCGCTCGCCCGCCTCGGCGCGCGCGTTGTCCAGCAGGTACCCGCGGGCAGGTGCGGACTCCCCTGCGGGCACGGTAGCCACGCCGACCGGATCCAGTTGGCCACCGGCGTCCGGCAGACGAGGCGAGGAGGTCATCACGACATGGTCAACCTCCCCGGGTCACCACGCCACGACAACGGGAGAGGGACATCTCACACAGGCGGCGACCCGCACGTCACACCACGTTCACCGCTGATCCGCCGACGAACACGGTGAGCAGCCGGCCACGCTCGGCCCCTCGGGCACTCAGCCGGCCACGTAGTCCGCAAGGTGTGCGCCGGTGAAGGTGGAACGGGCCGCGACGAGCTCCGCGGGCGTGCCCTCGAAGACGATCCGCCCGCCGTCGTGACCCGCGCCCGGGCCGAGGTCGATGATCCAGTCGGCGTGTGCCATGACCGCCTGGTGGTGCTCGATCACGATCACCGACCTGCCGGAGTCCACGAGCCGGTCCAGCAGCCCGAGCAACTGCTCCACGTCCGCGAGGTGGAGGCCCGTGGTCGGCTCGTCGAGGATGTAGACGGTCGCCTTGTCCGCCATCCGGGCCGCCAGCTTCAGCCGCTGCCGCTCCCCGCCGGACAGCGTCGTCAGCGGCTGCCCGATGCCGAGGTAGCCGAGCCCGACATCGGCGAGCCTTCGCAGGACCGCCTGCGCGGCCGGAGTGCGCGCCTCCCCCACGCCGAAGAACTCCTCGGCCTCGGCCACCGACATCGCCAGCACCTCGCTGATGTCGCGGCCCCCCAGGTGGTAGTCGAGCACCGCCGGCTGGAACCGCTTGCCCTCGCAGTCCTCGCACATGCTGGCCACCCCGGCCATGATCGCCAGGTCGGTGTAGACGACCCCCGCGCCGTTGCAGGTCGGGCAGGCCCCCTCGGAGTTCGCGCTGAACAGGGCGGGCTTGACCCCGTTGGCCTTGGCGAAGGCGGTGCGGATGGGATCGAGCAGCCCGGTGTACGTGGCGGGATTGCTGCGCCGGGAGCCCCGGATCGCGCCCTGGTCGATCGTCACCACCCCGTCGCGCCCGGACACCGACCCGTCGATCAGCGAGGTCTTGCCCGAACCCGCCACCCCCGTGACGACGACCAGCACCCCCAGCGGGATGTCGACGTCGACGTCCTGCAGGTTGTGGGTGCTCGCCCCTCGCACCGGGAGCATCCCGCTCGGTGTCCGGACCGCGGGCTTCAGCCGGGCGCGGTCGTCCAGGTGCCGCCCGGTGAGCGTGTCGCTGGACCGCAGGTCGTCGACGCTGCCCTCGAAGACGACCTCGCCGCCCGCGCTGCCGCCACCGGGCCCGAGGTCGACGACGTGGTCGGCGATCGCGATGACCTCCGGCTTGTGCTCCACGACGAGCACGGTGTTGCCCTTGTCGCGCAGTTGCAGCAGCAGCCGGTTCATCCGCTGGATGTCGTGCGGGTGCAGCCCCACGGTGGGCTCGTCGAAGACGTAGGTGACATCCGTGAGCGCGGATCCGAGATGGCGGATCAGCTTGACCCGCTGGGCTTCCCCGCCCGACAGCGTCCCCGAGGGCCGGTCGAGCGACAGGTATCCCAACCCGATCTCCACGAACGAGTCGAGGATCCGCTGCAGGGCCACCAGCAGCGGAGCCACCGGTCCCCTGGCGTAGCCGCCGGCACCCGCGGTGACCGCCTCTCCGTCTGCGTCGAGGTCACGGACCCAGTCGGCCAGGTCGCTGATCTGCATCGCGCAGGTGTCGGCGATGGTGACGCCCGCGACCCTGGAGGACCGGGCCGCCTCATTGAGCCGGGTGCCGTCGCAGGACGGACAGGAGGTGAACGTCACCGCCCGCTCCACGAAGGCCCGGATGTGCGGCTGCATCGCGTCGACGTCCTTGGACAGCATCGACCTCTGCAGCCGCGGCACCAGCCCCTCGTAGGTCATGTTGATGTTGTCGATCTTCATCCTGACCGGCTCGTGGTACAGGAAGTCCTGCCGCTCACGCTTGGTGTAGTCCCGGATCGGCTTGTCCGGGTCGACGAAGCCGGACGAGGCGTAGAGCCGGTGGTTCCAGCCCCCCGTGGTGTAGCCCGGGATGGTGAGCGCCCCCTGGGCCAGCGACCTCGTCTCGTCGTACAGCTGGGACAGGTCGATGTCGGTGACGGCTCCGGTGCCCTCACAGCGGGGGCACATACCACCGGCCACGGTGAACGTGCGGGATGCGCTCACCCTGCCCTCGCCCCGCTCGACGGTGAACCGGCCGGAGCCGCTGACCGACGGGATGTTGAAGGCGAAGGCTTTGGGTGATCCGATGTGCGGCTGCCCGAGCCGGCTGAACAGGATGCGCAACATGGCGTTGGCATCGGTGGCGGTACCGACGGTGGAGCGGATGTTGGCCCCCATCCGCTCCTGGTCGACGACGATCGCGGTGGTCAGCCCTTCCAGGACGTCGACCTCGGGCCGGGCCGGCGATGGCATGAAGCCCTGGAGGAAGGCGCTGTAGGTCTCGTTGATCAGCCGCTGCGACTCCGCCGCGATCGTGTCGAACACCAGGGAGCTCTTGCCGGAACCGGATACGCCCGTGAACACCGTCAGCCGGCGCTTGGGGATCTCGAGGCTGACGTCCTTGAGGTTGTTCTCCCGGGCCCCCTGCACGCGGATCCGGTCGTGGGCGTCGGCCACATGCTGATCCGGCTGCAGGGGCGGCGAGGTCGGCATGCTCATGGGGTCTCCCTCTGACCGTGGAGGCGGAATCGGGCGGGTCCGCGACGTGCACCTGCTCATCGTGCCGTCCGCGCCGGTTCGGACGGCGACGCCTCGGCCGGGGCACGCAACTCCTGGATCCTGCAGGACGCCCGCCTGCGCCGATCAGGCCCGTGCGGGCGTTGGGCCGGCCAGGTGATCCCCCGCTCCCCCGGCTTGCCGCGCCACCCAGAAGTGTCACTATTTGCGCATGTTCGCAGATGCGGAGCATCGGCTGGACGTCCTCGACGAGACCGAGGTCGACGCGGCCGTGACCACGCTGCGGATGCTGGCCGACCAGACCCGGCTGGGGATCCTGTGGGCGTTGCGGGATGGCGAACTGTCCGTCGGGGATCTCGGGAGACAGCTGCGACGCCCCTCCCCCGCGGTGTCCCAGCATCTGGCGAAGCTGCGGATGGGCGGGCTGGTGTCCACCCGCCGTGAGGGCAGCCAGGTCTTCTACCGGCTGCGGACCACCCATGTCCGTCAACTGGTCCTCGACGTCCTCGCCCACGCCCAGCACCTGGCGGCGGAACGATGACCGCGCGGCCGGGCAGGCCGAACCCCCGGCAGCCGGTCCTCCCGCCGCAGCGGCCGGACCTCGACGGGACGTACAGACCACACGACCAGCACGGGCACGAGGGTCACCGGCACGGGCACGACGGCCACCGGCACGAGGGTCACGAGCAGGACGCTCACCAGTGCGACGGTCATCGGCACGACAGTCATCGTCCCCACGAGCACGAGGCCGGCACCGACCACGACCGGCACGACCATGGCCTCCCGGCCCGGGTGACCCACCTGCTCCGCCCGCACAGCCATGACCCGGCGGACTCCTCCGACGCCGCCCTGGAGTCGAGCGCCGAGGGGCTGCGCGCGGTGAGTCGCAGCCTGGTGATCCTGCTGGCGACCTCGGCGATCCAGGCCGCGGTCGTGCTCACCTCCGGCTCGGTCGCCCTGCTCGCCGACACCGCGCACAATCTGGCGGACGCCCTGACCGCCGTCCCCCTGGGACTGGCCTTTCTGCTCGGCCGCCGAGCGCCCACCCGCCGGTTCACCTACGGGCTGGGGCGGGTGGAGGATCTCGCCGGTGCCGTGGTGGTCCTCATGATCGCCGGATCGGCGCTGGTCGCCGCCGGGGAGAGCCTTCAGCGACTGAGGCATCCGGCACCGGTCGCGCATCTCGTCGCGGTCGCAGTGGCGGGCATGGTCGGCTTCCTCGGCAACGAACTGGTCGCCGGGTACCGGATCCGGGTGGGCCGCCGGATCGGGTCCGCGGCCCTGGTGGCCGACGGCTACCACGCCCGGGCGGACGGTCTCACCTCGCTCGGGGTCGTCGTGGGTGCGGCCGGCGTGGCCCTCGGCTGGCAACCGGCGGACCCCGTGGTCGGCCTGGTCATCACCGCGGCGATCCTGCTCACCCTGGTCGGCGCCGTCCGCGGCGTCGGCACCCGGCTGCTGGACGGTGTGGATCCGGCTCTGTCCGGCCGGGCCGCTGCAGCCCTGGACGCCATCCCCGGCGTGGCCGGCACCCGGCTGAGGTTGCGCTGGATCGGTCACACGCTGCGGGCGGAGGTGGTCCTGCACGTCACGGACCGGCCGGACCTGCAGGCCGCCGAGACGTTCGCCGACCTGGTCCGGGAGATCCTGCGCAGGGAACTCCCCCGGATGGAGGAGGCCGTGGTGGAGGTCCGCCGCGACCGTGCCCAGCCGGCCGCGTGACGCCGCCCTGGTGGAGTTCCGGCACGGGTCTGGTTCAGGCACGGGTCCGCTCAAGGCGCGGCCGCCGCCTGTCGACACTCCTGCCGTGGCCTCCCGCCCGGCGCCGTCGCCTGCCTGCCGCAGCACCCGGAACTGGTCCCGCCTCTGCGTCGCAGTCGTTGTTGCCGCGGCCCTCACCTCGGCGGCCGTCACCCCGTCCCGGGCGGCCGGGAACTCGGGCACCCGGACCGCCGCGGGCCGCGGCGCGTCCGCGACACTCGGCGGCGGACCAGGATCCGCGGAGGGCCAGCCCAGCCCCGCCGAGGTCCAGGCCGCTCAGGACGCTGCCGCCCAGGCGCATGCCGAGGCCGATCATCGGGCCGATGAGCTGACCACCGCCCAGGACGCTCTCACCGAGGCCGCCGGCGCTGCGGGTCTGGCCCTGGAACGCTACCGGTCCGCGGTGCTGGACCTGAACCGGACCGCCCGCGCCGTGCAGGCCGCACAGGACCGGCTACAGCGCTCCACCGAGGCCCTGCTGGAGAAGCAGACGGAGCTGGGGGTCTGGGTGCGACAGGCGTACGGAGCGGGAGGCCTGCTGGCGCGCTCCCCCACGATGACCACGTTGCTGTCCGGCACCGGGCCGGACGACCTCGACCTCACCCTGAAGATCCTCGACCGGGTCGGCAGCACCGCCCGGCGCGCGCTCACCGAGGTGGAGCGGTCCCAGGCCGAACAGGTGGCCGCGTCCGCCCAGGCACAGGCCGCTCAGCAGGCCGCCTCGGACGCCACGGTGGCGGCCGCGACCGCCCGCGCCCAGGCCGATGCCGCGGTGGCCCGGCAGAAGGCCGCCGTGGACCGGCTCCAGCAGCAGTTGACCAACTCCCGTGCCGCCGCCGAGGAGGCCGATCGGACCGCGGCCCGCCTGGCCCGGGCCCGGGCGCTGGCGGACGCCCAGGCGCGCGCCTGGTCCAACCAGCTCACCGGCGAGGTCGGGGAGTGCTCCGGCCAGGACCTCAGCGGCTACGCCAACGGCGCCATCCCGCTGGCCGCCCTCTGCCCGGTGTGGGGCGCTCCGGGCGAGTACTTGCGGGCCGACGCCGCGTACGCCCTCGGCCGGCTCAGCCAGGCCTACGCCGCCGAGTTCGGAACTCCCGTCTGCGTCACCGACACCTACCGCTCCTATCCCGAACAGGTGCAGGTCTACGCCGAGCGCCCCCAGCTCGCAGCGGCCCCCGGGACGAGCAACCACGGCTGGGGCACCGCGGCGGACCTGTGCGGGGGGATCGAGTCGTTCGGGACGGCGACGCACTCCTGGATGCTGCTCCATGCGCCCGCTTTCGGCTGGTTCCACCCGTCCTGGGCGGAACCAGGCGGCAGCCGGCCGGAGCCGTGGCACTGGGAATACGGCGGCTGACGGTGTTGGTGCCCGGATACCCCGGAGACGGCCCGTCACGGCATCATCTGCCGCAGCACAACGACGAGAGGACCGCCCGTGGCGACCCCCACCACCGGGCCCGACCTGCTCGGCGGCAGTGAACGCCGTCGCGAGCAGCGCGCCTGGTACTTCTACGACTGGGCGAACTCCGCCTACGTGACGACCACGCTCACCGCCCTCTACGGGCCGTACCTGACCGTGGTCGCCAAACGGGCCGCCTGTCCGGGGCGCAGCACGGACCTGCAGTGCCCGAACCCGTTGCACGTCCTCGGCGTGCCGGTGAGCCCCGGGTCGCTGTCCCTGTACGCCGTCACCGCGGCGACGCTGATCTCGGCCGTCCTGCTGCCGATCGTCGGGGCCGTCGTGGACCGGTCCGGGCACAAGCGCAGCATCCTCGGCGGCTTCGCCTGGCCAGGGGCGGCCGCCGCCTGCGCGCTGTTCCTGGTCCAGGGGGCGAACTGGCAGCTCGGGGTGGTTCTCCAACTCTTCGCCAGCCTCATGCTCGGCTGCTCCCTGGTGGTCTACGACTCGATCCTCTGCGACATCGCCACCCCGGACGAGCGGGACGGGGTCTCCAGCCGAGGCTGGGCGATCGGCTACCTCGGCGGTGGGCTGCTGCTCGCCGTCAACCTCGTGATGGTGACGGCTCACGGCGCCCTCGGGCTCGGCACCGAGACCGCCGTCCGGCTGAGCCTGCTGTCGGCGGGCGCCTGGTGGGCCGGCTTCACGCTGATCCCGTTCCTGGGGCTGCGGGACCGGCCGGCCGCCGAGAAGGAGCCGGTCAGCGGCGGGGCGGTCGCCGCCTCCTTCGGACAGCTCTGGCGGACCCTCTCCCACCTGCGCGGCTATCCGCAGACGTTGCGCTTCCTGCTGGCCTACCTCTTCTTCAACGACGGGGTGCAGACCGTCATCTACGCGGCGGCGATCTTCGGACAGGAGGAGCTGGGCTTCACCGCCTCCCAGCTGATGATCACCATCCTGCTGGTCCAGTTCGTCGCCTTCTTCGGGGCGCTGGCCTTCGGGCGGGCCGCAGCCCGGGTGGGTGCGTGGCGGGCCGTCCTGGGCAGCCTGGTCCTGTGGTGCCTCGTGGTCGCGGCCGGGTACCTCATGCCCGCGCACCAGTTCGCCCCGTTCCTGGTGCTCGCGTCCCTGATCGGGATCGTCCTCGGCGGAACCCAGGCGCTGTCGAGGTCCCTGTACAGCCAGCTGGTCCCGCACGGCCGGGAGGCGGAGTACTTCAGCCTCTACCAGTCCGCCGAGCGCGGCACGAGCTGGCTGGGGACGCTGCTGTTCGGCCTGCTGTTCCAGCTCAGCGGCTCCTACCGGACGGCGATCGTGGCACTGGTGGTCTTCTTCGTCGTCGGCGGGCTGCTGCTGTCCCGGGTGGACGTGCCGCGCGGGATCCGGGAGGCGGGCAACCAGGTTCCGGAGGTCGTCTGAACCTCACCGCGCCTGCGTTCCCGGGTCGTCCGGACGTCGACAAGGTCGGGGGTGTCCACGGCCCGTGCTGACAGGCCTCTGACCCGTGCTGACAAGCCTCTGAGCGGCTGCCTTTACCACACGTTGGTGATCGGGAAGGTCTCGGTAACACGGCTGGAACACGATGCCGTCGTCATGCGTTGACGTGCGGTAAGCGACACCCGACGTGTGTAGCAGACCCGACGAATCCGGAGGATGGCGACATGAGCGACCGGAGCATGCGCGGGACCCGCCTGGGTGCCCAGAGCCTGGAGAGCGACAACGGAGTGCAGCCGGCCGCCCGGCAGGATGTCGTCTACCACTGCCCCAACGGCCACACCGTCGTCGTGCCGCTGTCACTGGAAGCCGACGTCCCGCCGCTGTGGGAGTGCCGGTGCGGGGCGATGGCCCTTCGCGAGAACACCGAGGCCCCGCAGGAGAAGCCCGGCAAGCCCGCCCGCACCCACTGGGACATGCTCATGGAGCGGCGCACCACCGCCGAACTGGAGGAACTGCTGGAGGAACGGCTGGCCCTGCTGCGCAGCGGCCGGCTCAGCCAGCGTCGCAGCGCCTGATCAGTCCCCGCCCGCTGCGCGGTGACCACGCACCCGCCCTCCCGGGTGCACCGCCCGGCTTCCCCCGGCCGGGCGAACCGAGGTCCCGGGGCTACGGCCCCGGGACCTCCCTCGTTTTGGCGGTCGGGTTCGGGACGGCGGTTCAGGACGAGGATGTCGGCCCCGAACTCGGGTCCTGCGGCTCGTCCGGGGGCGGCAGCTGCCTCGGCGGCCGCTGCGGGGACTGTTCGTGCGGGGACCGTTCACCGGGCGGGACCACCTCTACGTCGACCACCGTGGCCTCGACGACGTCCCCGGACACGACCCTGGCTCCCGCCATCCGCCCCACGAGCGGCCCCCTGAGGAGCCGGGCCGCCAGTCGTCCCGTGCCGCGTTCCAGGAGTGGGCGCAGGATCCGCCGGGTCGGTCCGACGGCCAGCAGCAGTCCGGCGGCCGCGGTGATGAATCCCGGGATCGCGAGCAGGACCCCACCCAGCACCATCCACGCGACATCGACGGCCTCGGGACGACCACTGCGCCACGGATCCCCGATCGGTCCGCCGGTGCCCTGGCGGTCGGCCCGCGACCAGGACCGCATGGCCCGGGCACCGGCCCGCCGCAGTACGACCATGCCGAGCACGCTCAGCGCGAGCAGGATGAGGATCGTCGGCCCCGCTCCGATCACCCGGCCGACCGCGATCGCGACCGCCAGTTCCGCCAGGGGCAGGAGCAGCAGCCCGGCCAGGCTCAGCCGGGCGGCCGGTGAACGTCGGGAGCCGGGGCCGGGGACGGTCATGGGGCGACCTCGCGCCCGCCTTCCGTGCGGCTCGCGGACGGCCGGTCGGCCCGGGCCGCCTCGGCCGCACGACGGCGACGACGGCTGTGGCCGGTGATCTGGTCCCAGCGCTCCCGGGCACCCCACTGGGTGACCCGCCACAGCGCCTCGATCACGATGGCCCGGCTCATCTTGCTGGTCCCGATCTCCCGTTCGACGAAGGTGATCGGCACCTCCTCGACCCGGAAGCCTCCCTGTACCGCGCGCCGGGCCAGGTCTACCTGGAAGCAGTACCCCTGCGAGGCGACCTGGCCAAGCCCAAGGTCGAGCAGGGTGTTGCGGCGGAAGGCGCGGTAGCCGCCGGTGGCGTCCCGCAGCCCGAGGCTGAGCACCAACCGGACGTAGGTGTTGCCGATCCGGCTGATCAGCAGCCGGCTCACCGGCCAGTTCACCACCTTCCCGCCGGGCACCCAGCGCGAGCCCAGCACGAGATCGGCGCCGGCGGCCAGCCGCTCCAGGAGGCGGGGCAGGTCCTCGGGGCGGTGCGACCCGTCGGCGTCCATCTCGACGAGCACGTCGAACCCGTGCTTGAGGCCCCAGCCGAAGGCGTCCAGGTAGGCCGCCCCGAGGCCCTGCTTGCCGGGCCGGTGCAGCACGTGCACGTGGTCGTCATCGGTGGCCAGATGCTCGGCCACCTGGCCGGTCCCGTCCGGGCTCGCGTCGTCGGCGACCAGGATGTGCGCCGAGGCGACCGCGTCCCGGACGCGGCCGACGATCAGCGGCAGGTTCTCCCGCTCGTTGTAGGTGGGGATCACCACGAGGACTCGGCCGAGGCCGGCCGGGTCGGCAGGTTCTGCCGCGGTCACGCGGCACCTCCATCGGGGGTTCGGGCCGGGCTCCCGGACGGGGCGTCGGCGGGGTGGGACAGGACGGTCCTGGTGACCCGGCGCCGGCGGACCAAGCCCGCGACGACGAGCAGGAGGCCGATCGCGGCGAGCACGACCTCGGGACTCCCACCGAGCCTGGTGGCGAGGGTGAGGTCGGTCCGCAGCGGAAGGCGCGCCTGCAGGACCTGCTGGGTGAAGTGACCGGATCGGGTGATCACGCGGCCGTCGGGGGCGATCAGGGCACTCACCCCGACCGTCGAGATGTGCACGACGGCCCGCCCGGTCTCGACCGCCCGCAGGCGGGACATCGCCAACTGCTGGACGCTCTCGTCGGTGTACCCGAACGTGGCGTTGTTCGTCTGGACCACGAGCAGGTTCGCGCCCTCCCGGACCGGATCGCGGACCAGGGAGTCATAGGCGACCTCGAAGCAGATGACGTCCCCGATCCGGATCTTGCCCGAGGGCAGGACCGCGGTCCGGGACCCCGGTGCGAAGTCCTCGCGGACCAGGTCGACCTTGTCGCTGAAGGTCCGGAAGAACGACCGGTAGGGGATGTACTCCCCGAACGGGGCCGGATGCCGCTTGAGGTACATGGCACCCGGACCGGGCTGGGCGGCGGTGGACGGTGCCCAGAGGATGCCCGCATTGGACAGGTGACCGGCGGGCTGCTCCAGCACGGCGCCGACCAGGACGGGGACGCGGATCCGGTCGACGGCCGACTGGACCGCGGTCGCGGCCTCCGGGTCGCGCAGCGGATCGATGTCGCTGGCGTTCTCCGGCCACAGCACGATCTCGGGCTGCGGGACCCGGCCTGCCGCGACCTGGTTCGCCAACTCGTCGGTGGCGGTGACGTGGTTGCCGAGAACAGCCATCCGGCGGGCGTTGAAGTCCAGGCCGGGCTTCGGAACATTGCCCTGGACCGCCGCGACCTGCGCGGTCCCGGAGGCGCCGACCGGCCGTGGGACCAGGCCACCCCCGCCGAGAAGGGCCACGGCCACCAGAACCCGGCCGAGGCCGGCGGTGAGGGTGCGGCGCAGGGTCCGGCCCAGCAGGACGTCGACCGCGGCGACGGCCAGGCACCCTCCCGCGGCGGCCACCACGGCGCCGACCAGGGGGCTGCCGCCGAGGGCCGCGTACCCCAGGGTGGGGGCGTCCGCCTGGGAGAAGGCGAGCCGGCCCCAGGGGAACCCCCCGAACGGGACCCGGCCGCGGACCGCCTCCTCGCCGACCCAGAGCCCCGCCGTGGCCAGCACCGTGCCGACCCGGCCGCCCGGCACATGCCAGCTGAGCGGCAACAGCGCCCCGAGCAGCACGACGAACGATGTCTCGAGACCGGCCAACGCCAGCCAGGGCAGTTGCCCGACGTAGATCCCGGACCAGTGCAGGTGGGGCAGGAAGAAGCCGAGGCCTCCGACGAGGCCGACCAGGGCGCCCTGGCGCAGGGTCCGGCCATGGGTGGCGACCGACACCGCGGCCACCCCCACCGGGGCCAGCGGCCACCACCCGGTCCCCGGGAACGCCGACATGAGCGCCACCCCGCCCGCGACCGCCACCAGCAGGGCGACCGGCAACCGGAGCGCAGGGCCCGGCGCCTCGGGGCCGGGCAGCCACCGGGAACGCACCGATTCCGGCGCGGCGACGGCGGGGGTGCTCACGGGGGAAGCCTACGGGGCCGGTTCGGACAGCCGGGCGGGGGACGGGTTCTTCCCACCACGAGAAGGAACGGAAGACACCGGCCGCGGGGCAGCCGATCAGGTTCAAGGGTTCGGAGGCCCAAGGGATACGGAGGCCCAAGGGATACGGAGGGGGACGGATCCTGTCCGGCGGTGGCGGTCACCCCGGCTCGACCGGGCCCGCAGCGCCCTTCGGTCCGGAGGCGACCCCGTCGGGTGCGGGGGCGCCCGCGTTGTCTACTGGGCGGTGCGGGCCCGGTACATGCCCACCGTGAGGCCACCGGCCCGGCGGCGGCGCGGTGGCGGGGCCTGGCCGGTGCCGGGTCGCTCATTGACCCGGCTGGCCCGTCCTACGTCGCCTCGAGCACGGCAACCGTCCTGGAGGGGTGGACGGCCTCGTAGGAGGCTAGCCCACCGTCAGGAGCTGTCAACTCACCCCTGACCTGGGCGGATGGGTGACTTCCCAGGTCAGCAGGGTGGTAGTGAAGGGTCCTCCGGACAGTCGATTTCCGGGACCGGCGGCGTGTCGGGGCGTGGTGCTCGGCACATGAACGTCATGCTTCGCCGCCCGGCGTGTCGCCGTTCACGGGAGCCGGGACGACCACCACTCCACGGGCGGTCGTGGCCACGATCGGAGGGTCGAGAACCTCGGCGGAGGAGGCGGACCGGTCGGGCCTCCCCCGGCAGACCACGACGGCGGAGAACGACAGCTCGCGGCTGCGCCGCCCGACCCGGACCACCTCGGCGGTGATCTCCAGCACGTCACCGGCACGGACCGGCGCATGGAACTGCACGTCGCTGTACGAGGCGAACAGGCCCTCGTCACCGTCGGTCCGGATGCAGACCTCGGTGGCGACGTCCCCGAAGCGGGCCAGGCTGTAGGCGCCGTCGACGAGGTTGCCGGCGTAGTGCGCGTGACCGAACGGGACGTACTGCCGGTGCACGACGCGCAGCCCCAGGCGGGGGTCCGGGTCACCGGGACTGACCGGACCGGTCATCGGGTGCCTCCGGCGGTTCGTGGGGTACGGGGCGGGACCAGGGCGTGGACCAGGTACGAGGCCACCTCGCCCGGGGTGGCCCCCTTGCCGAAGATCTGGTCCACGCCCAGTTCACCGGCAGCGGTCTCGTCGAACCGGGGGCCCCCGACGACCAGCAGCGGGCGCTTGCCGGCCGGATACGCCTCCCGGAAGGCGGCCGACATCTCGGTGGTGTTGTGCAGGTGGGCATCCCGCTGAGTGACGACCTGGGAGACCAGGACGGCGTCGGCCCGCTCGGACCGCGCCCGTTCCACCAGGTCGGGGACGAGGACCTGGGCACCGAGGTTCACCACCGTGATCTCCCGGTAGTACTCCAGGCCCTTCTCGCCGGCGAAGCCCTTGATGTTGAGGATCGCGTCGATTCCGACGGTGTGGGCGTCGCTGCCGATGCACGCGCCGACGACCACCAGGCGCCGGCGCAGCCGGGACCGGATCGCGGTGTTGACCTCCTTGGCCGTCAACAGCGGGTACTCGCGCTCGACCACGTGCACGTCGTCGAGGTTGACCAGGTGGTGCACCGGCCCGTAGACGACGAAGAAGGTGAAGTCCGGCCCGATCGGCTTGGCGTGCACCACCAGGGCAGGGTCGATGCCCATCTTCCGGGCGAGCTGGGCCGCGGCGCCCTCGGCCTTCTTGGAGTGTGCGACCGGCAGGGTGAAGGAGACCTGGACCATCCCGTCACCGGTAGTGTCGCCGTAGGGCCGGATCACGCCCTGCGCGCCGGGGTCCGCCGCGGGGGCGGTTCGGGGGGTCATCGCTGGCTGCCCTCCTCGAGCAGGTCGATCGCGGGGTTGAGGTACCCCGGCGCCCGGGCCACCACCCCGTCCAGTCCCTTGCCGCCGTCGGCGGGCCGGCGCATCAGTCCGAAGGTGCCGTCCGCGATCGCCTCGAGCAGGCCGTCGCCGACGATCCGCTCGAGCAGGTCGACCGCCTCGGCCAGCACCTGGCGGGCCCGGCCGGCGATGAACCCGTCCGGGGCCGGCCGGAAGTCCTCGGCCAGCCCCCCGGCGGCGTTCAGCACATACCGGACGTTCTGCAGGGCCAGGTCGCGGTCGGACAGCCAGGGGGTGACCACCGCCTCGGTCATCATCCCGACCAGCAGGATCCCCTGGCCGGTCAGCACCCCGGCGAGGTTGAAGAACCCGTCCAGCAGGTAGCCGCGGAAGATGTCCCCCGTCATGTGCTTGGTCGGCGGCATCCACTTCAGCGGCGCGTCCGGGAACAGTGCCCGGGCCAGCAGGGCGTGGGCCAGCTCCAGCCGGAAGGAGTCCGGAAGTTCGGGGTTGATCTCGAAGGCGTGCCCGAGGCCGAGCTGCCAGTCCTGCAGACCGGCCTCCTTCGCGAAGGACTCGTTGAGCAGCTGGCTCACCGTGACCGTGTGGGCGGCCTCGACGGCGTCCGCGGTGGTGAGGTAGTTGTCCTCGCCGGTGTTGATGATGATCCCGGCCCTGGCGTGGATCTGCCGGCTGAACCGCTGGTCGACGAAGGTGCGCAACGGGTTGATGTCCCGGAAGAGGATTCCGTACATCGAGTCGTTGAGCATCATGTCCAGCCGCTCCAGCCCGGCCAGCGCGGCGATCTCGGGCATGCACAGGCCGGAGGCGTAGTTGGTCAGCCGGACGTAGCGGCCGAGTTCGCGGCTGACCTCGTCGAGGGCGGCCCGCATGAGGCGGAAGTTCTCCTGGGTGGCATAGGTGCCGGCATACCCCTCCCGGGTGGCGCCCTCCGGGACGTAGTCCAGCAGGCTCTGCCCGGTCGAGCGGATCACCGCGATCACGTCCGCACCCTCGCGGGCGGCCGCCTGTGCCTGGCGGATGTCCTCGTAGATGTCTCCCGTGGCCACGATGAGGTAGATCCACGGCCGCTGCCGGGGGTCCCCGAGCCGGGCGACCAGGCGGTCACGCTCGGACCGGTTGCGGTCGATCCGCCGGATCCCCCCGGCGACCGCGGTCCGGGCGGTCCGGCCGGCCCGCTGGGCGTCACGGCCGTCGGGGATCTGGAAGCCGCTCGCCCCCGTGGACGCCTTCTGGGCCAGGGTCAGCAGATCGGGGGCCTCCTCACGGCGCAGAGCGTCCCAGACCGGGAGGGCGACCCCATGGGTCAGGCCCACCTGCTCGCCGACCGCATCGACCAGGTGGTTGACCCAGGGCACGCCGTCGGCATCCGCACCGGAGAGCCCAGCCAGCCGCAGGGTGGCCCGCTCGACCGAGACGGTGGTGTGGGCGCGGGCCAGCTTCACGACCGGTGCGGCGGCGCGCCGGGCCAGCCGGCGGGCAGTCCGGACGGTGGCCGGGTCGAGGTCGAGCACCCGATCGGGGCGGCGGGCACGGGCCGGTGACATGGAGGCCCTCCTCTCATCTGCGGCAACTATTCCACCATGCGACACCTTGGCCAGGAAATAGTTGCGTAATGAGTGCATCCAGCGAGACAAGTTTCACCACCGCCTGACGCCCTCGCGAGGGAGTCCCGGAACCTCCTCGCCAAGACACTCCGGTAGGCCCAACTTCTCCGCCCTGCCCGGAGGGTGACCGTGCCCGGCGACGCCCCCGCCTGCGCACCGGCAGCCCGCCGCTAGAGTCGGGACCGGGTGCGGCCGATCCGGCCGTCACCGGTCCCGGACCGACGTGGAGGCGACCCCCTTGGCGTACACCCTCGCCCGCTGGGTCGTCTCGTTCCTGTTTCGGGTGATCTGGCGGCCCCGGGTGACCGGCCTTGACCACCTGCCCCGCACCGGGGCGGTGATCCTGGCCAGCAACCATCTGAGCTTCATCGACAGCGTGGTGATCCCGCTCGTGGTCCCACGGCGGGTGCGGTTCCTCGCCAAGGCCGAGTACTTCGAGGGCCGCGGGCTGCGCGGGCGCGGGATGACCGCCTTCTTCC
Organism: Kineosporiaceae bacterium; assembly: GCA_035719045.1. Taxonomy (GTDB): domain Bacteria; phylum Actinomycetota; class Actinomycetes; order Actinomycetales; family Kineosporiaceae; genus DASTGO01. The sequence continues at coordinate 32,459 of DASTGO010000441.1, forward strand.
GGCTGGTGGACGCGGTGCCGGTGCGCCGGGACGGGCAGCGCGACTCGATGGCCGCCCTGCAGGCCGCCCGGGAGGTGCTGCGGTCGGGAACGGCGTTCGGCATCTATCCGGAGGGCACCCGGTCCCGGGACGGGCGGCTCTACCGGGGCCGCACCGGGGTCGGCTGGCTGGCGCTCACCTCGGGGGTGCCGGTGGTGCCGGTCGCCCTCACCGGGACCGACCGGATCCAGCCGGTCGGGCGCCGGATCCCGCGGATCAAGCCCCTGCAGGTCAGCTTCGGACCGGCTGTCGACCCCACCCCCTGGGTGCAGCAGGTCGCCGCCTCGGGGGGAGCCGGGCGGGCACGCCGGGAGATCACCGACGCCGTGATGGACCAGATCGCAGCGATGTCCCCGCAGGAGCGGGCCGACGCCTACAACGAGCGCACTCCCGACGACCCCGACGTGGACTGACGGCCGCCGGATGAGGGCCCGCCCCCGGCATCGTCGACGGGGGCGGGAGTCTCAGCGGCTCCGCGACGTCAGCAACTCCGCCGACGTCGACGGGGACGGCCCCTCAGCGGGGCGGGTGGGTGGCCCCGAGGTGCGCGGCCAGCCGGGCCTCGAACAGGGCCCGGGCCCCCGGGGAGCCGCGCAGGACGTCGAGTGCGAAGTCGGCGTGCCCGGTGGCGTAGCCGTTGCCGATCATCAGGGACACGTCCGCGGCCAGACCCTCGGCGCCCAGTGCCGCTGCGGCGAACGAGGTCGCCATCGAGAAGAACACCACGGTACCCAGTGCGCGGGTGGCCAGGATCGCGCCGTGCTCGCACCCCGGGACGTCCACACAGACGACGGTCACATCGGCGGGACCACCTGCAACGGCAACCGCCTCGGCCAGCGCCACCGGGTCCCGGGCGTCCGCCAGGACGACGCGGTCGGCCAGCCCGTGCCGGGTCAGGGACTCCTGCTCGGCGGGCACCGGCACCACGCCGATCACCTGTGACGCCCCCGCCCGCCGGGCCGCCGCCAGGGCCAGCGAACCGCTCTTGCCGGCCCCACCGATCACGGCGACCACGGGCGGACGGCCCTGGGCGACGTACCGGGCGACCACCCGATGGGTCAGCGCCGGCGCGCCGCAGACGTCCATCACGGCCAGCGCGAGTTCGGCGGGCAGATCCCCCGGCAGGTGGGCGGCGATCGAACGCCCGAAGAGGATGGCGTGCCCGTCACAGGGGACCTGCTCGCTGAGCCCGTCCCAGGAGCGCAGGCCGTCATCGATGGACAGTGGGGTCAGGGTCAGTGAGACCAGTGTGGCGATCCGGTCCCCCACCGCCAGCCCGAGCGGGCTGTCCGGCCCGACCTCCTCGACGGTGCCGACGAGCATCCCTCCGGAGCCGGTGACCGGATTGTGCATCTTGCCGCGCGTCCGCACGATCTGCAGGACCTCGTCCCGGACCGCCGCACCGTCCCCGCCGTGCTTGTCGGACAGCTGCCGGAAGCTCGCCGCGTCGAGGTTGAGCCGCTCGACCCGGATCCGGACCTCGTCGGGCCAGAGCGCGGCGGAGGCGTCCAGGCGCCAGGCGGCCTGCGGGAGGACCCCGGCGGGCTCCGCCACCCGGTGCAGGCCGACCGGGGAGCCGGCGGAGACAGGCGTCGTCGTCATGCGTAAATCCTACTGCCTGCATCTCAACAAGCCGAAGAATCTCCCGTACAGTGGCGGCCATGAGCGAGATCGTGATGAGCCGGGCGGTTTCGTCGGACTCCCTCGAAGTCCGGGTGAGCCGGGCTGTGGGACCAGCTGGGCGACAGCCGTACCAGTACCGGCGCGCCGAGCTGGTCGAGCCGGACTGGACCCGGCTGCCCGGCTGGCGGGACGTCACGCAACAGCAGTGGCGTGACGCCCAGTGGCAGCGCTCCCACTGCGTGAAGAGCGTCGCCCAGCTGCGGGTGGTGTTCGGCGATCTGCTCGACGGCGACTTCTACGCCGACCTGGAGCGCGACCAGGCCGAGCGGGCCACGATGTCCATGCTCGTGCCCCCGCAGATGCTCAACACGATGGTCCCCGCGACCTCCGGCGGGATGCCCGCCGCGGGAACCGACTTCACAGCCGCCTTCTACGCCGACCCGGTGCGCCGCTACATGCTTCCGGCCTTCTCCGACCGGCTCACCGAGTGGCCGAGCCACCCGTTCGCCACCCGGGACTCCCTGCACGAGCACGACATGTGGGTCGCCGAGGGCCTGACCCACCGGTACCCGACCAAGGTGCTGGCAGAGCTGGTCCCCACCTGCCCGCAGTACTGCGGGCACTGCACCCGGATGGACCTGGTCGGAAACTCCACGCCCACCGTGGCCAAGCTGAAGTTCGGGCTCAAGCCGGTGGACCGGCTGGACGCGATGATCGACTACCTGCGCCGGACGCCACAGGTCCGTGACGTCGTGGTGTCCGGCGGCGACGTCGCCAACCTCCCGTGGCGCAGCCTGGAGGCGTTCCTGGACCGGCTGCTGGAGATCGAGAACATCCGCGACGTCCGGCTGGCCACGAAGGCGCTGATGGGTCTGCCCCAGCACTGGCTGCAGCCCGAGGTCGTGGCGGGCGTCGCGCGGGTGGCCGACACCGCCCGGTCCCGCGGGGTGAGCCTCGCGGTGCACACCCATGTGAACGCCGCGCAGTCGCTGACCCCGCTGGTGTCCGAGGCCGCCCGGACGATGCTCGCCGCCGGCGTACGGGACGTGCGCAACCAGGGTGTGCTGATGCGCGGGGTGAACGACAGCGTGGACCAGTTGCTCGACCTGTGCTTCGGCCTCGCCGACGGCGCGATGATCACGCCGTACTACTTCTACATGTGCGACATGATCCCGTTCAGCGAGCACTGGCGGGTGTCCCTGGAACAGGCGCAGGAGCTGCAGCACGGGATCATGGGCTACCTGCCGGGCTTCGCGACGCCGCGCATCGTCTGCGACGTCCCCTTCGTGGGCAAGCGCTGGGTGCACCAGGCGCACAGCTACGACGAGGTCCGCGGGATCAGCAGCTGGACGAAGAACTACCGGACCTCCATCGAGGCCGACGACGTCGAGGCACTGTCGCGCACCTACCCCTACTACGACCCGATCGACACCCTGCCCACGGAGGGCCAGGCCTGGTGGCGGGCTAACGCGGAGACCGAGGTCGCCTTCCGGGAGGCTGCGGCCCGGGCGAACACCGGCCGGGCCGTGGTCCGCGGGCAGGCCGACTGATCCCACGGCACCGGAGGGCCCCGGCTGCGCGGGCCCGGACCCGTCGGGACCGCCCCTCCACGGCGAGGACCGCCCCGACCGTCAGGTCAGCACTGACCGTCAGGTCAGCACCTGGAGCCGGCTCATAGCGGCAGGGCGCGGGCCTCGAACGGGGTGGACAACACGATCGTGGTCCGGGTGGCGACGTTGGCCGCCGCCCGGATCCTGGCGAGCAGGCCCTCCAGCGCACCGGGCGTCGAGACCCGGACCTTGAGGATGTAGTTCTCCTCACCCGCGACCGAATGGCAGGCCTCGATCTCGGCGATGCCGGCCAGCCGGTCCGGCACATCGTCCGGGGCGGCCGGGTCCAGCGGGGTCACCGAGATGAAGGCGGTCAGCGGCAGCCCGACGGCGTCGGCGTCCAGGACCGCGGCATACCCCTTGATCACGCCGCGCTGCTCCAGCCGGCGGACCCGCTGGTGCACCGCCGACGTCGACAGGCCGGTGGCCTTGCCCAGATCGGTGAAACTCATTCGCCCATCGGCAGACAAGAGCTGCAGAATCTGGCGGTCGATCTCCTCCACAGCGCCGAACCTTAGCGTCCCGACCTGTGGAGACAGCGTCCCGACCTGTGGAGACCGATTCCCTTTTCACCACCACCAAGATCGTGACCGACGACACATCAGGGTTCTGGATCGTCCTGCGGCGGCTGGTCGTCGTGCTCGGCGTCATCAGGGCGGCCGAGCTGGGCTGTCCTCCGCAGGATCCAGGTGCGCGTCCGTGAATCCAGGTACGCGTCGGAGAGGTGCGTCCATGTTCAAGCGCATGCTGCAGTCGCTGGGGGTCGGCGGGCCGTCGGTCGAGACGGAACTGTCGACCCCCGACGTCCGTCCCGGGGGCCGTTTGGAGGGTTGGGTCCGGGTCCTCGGCGGCAACCACGTCAGCGAGATCGAGCACGTGGCACTCGGCCTGCTGACCCGGGTCGAGGTGGAGAGCGGCGACAGCGAATGGCACACCGACCAGGAGTTCGCCCGCCAGCCGATCACCGGCCGGTTCACGGTGTCCCCCGGCGAGCAGAGCCAGTTCCCGTTCGCCTTCGACATCCCGGTCGAGACCCCCATCACGCACGTCTACGGCCAGCACCTGCACGGCATGACCATGGGACTGCGGACCGAGCTCGAGGTGGCCCGCGCCCTCGACACCACGGACCTCGACCCCTTCGCGGTGCACCCGATGCCGGCCCAGGAGCGCATCCTCGACGGCCTGGCCCGGCTCGGCTTCCACTTCCGCACCGCCGGCCTGGAACGCGGCCGGATCCACGGAGTGCAGCAGAGCCTGCCGTTCTACCAGGAGATCGAGTTCCATCCCGCACCGCAGTACGCGCGGGCGATCAGCGAACTCGAGCTGTCCTTCGTCGCCACCCCGCAGTACCTGCAGGTGGTGCTGGAGATCGACAAGCGGGGCGGGCTGTTCACCGAGGGCCAGGACGTCTTCGGCCGGTTCACCGTGGACTACGCCGCGGCCGAGCACACCGACTGGGCGCGGGAACTCGACGGCTGGCTGCAGCAGGCCGCCGCGCGCCGGGGCCTGTTCTTCTGACCCTCCGCCTTCCGGCAGTTCCTCCTCGCCCCGAATCCTTCTGCCGGCCCTCCCGGAACTCCCGGGGGGGGCCGGCGCAGGTCCGGCTCAGCCGGCCGCCTCTGCCGTTGCGGACAGCGGTGCCCGCCGGCCGCCGGTTCACAGGCCGTCATGGGCGCGCTCGGGCATGATGGCCGGCGTGCCGACCCCCGACGGACCCCGACTGCTGCTGCTGGACTCCGCGTCCCTGTACTTCCGGGCATTCTTCGGTGTGCCCAGCACCATCACGGCCCCCGACGGAACGCCGGTGAACGCGGTCCGGGGCTTCCTGGACATGATCAGCACGCTCCTCGGCCGGGGCCTGCCGGACCTGCTCGTGGCCTGCTGGGACGACGACTGGCGACCGGACTTCCGGGTGCGGGCGATCCCGTCCTACAAGGCCCACCGGCTGGCCGATCCGGTCACCGGGGCCGAACTGGTCGCCCCCGAGCTCGCCGCCCAGGTCCCGGTGATCGCCGAGGTGCTCGCCGCACTCGGCCTGGCCAGGATCGGCGTGCCGGGCTACGAGGCCGACGACGTCATCGCCACGCTGGCCTGTGCCCACGAAGGGCCGGTCGACGTGGTCACCGGCGACCGGGATCTGTTCCAACTGGTGGACGACACCGCGGGGATCCGGGTCCTCTACGTCGGCCGGGGCGTCCGCAACCTCGAGGTGATCGACCAGACCCGGCTGCGCGAGCGGTACGCGGTGGCGGACGGCCCGGGATACGCGGACCTGGCGGTGCTGCGCGGCGACCCCAGCGACGGGCTCCCGGGCGTGCCGGGGGTCGGCGAGAAGACCGCCGCCGGTCTGCTGGCCCGCTTCCACGGACTGCCGCAACTGATCGCGGCGGCCGGGGATCCCGGCAGTGACCTGCCCCCGGGGATCCGGGCGAAACTGGCCGCCGCCCAGGAGTACCTCCAGGTGGCGCCGGAGGTGGTCCGGGTGGTCCGGGACCTGCCGGTGCCGGCCGCGGACCTGTCCCTGCCCCGCACGCCCGCCGATCCGCAGGCGCTGCTGGAGCTGTCCCGCCGCTGGGGCCTGGACTCCCCCCTGGCACGGCTCGTCGACGCCCTCGGCGGCTGAACCGGCGAGGAGTCAGACCACGGACGAGTAGGCCACCACGCCCCGACGGACCCGCTCGACCGCATCGGCCGCCGTCCGTCGCAGGTGCGCCCCGGCCCGGGACTCACCCGCCGCCTGCTGGAGCTGGCCCAGCAGGTCGATGACCTGCTTGCACCAGCGGACGAAGTCCCCCGCGGCCAGGTCGCTGCCGCGCAGCACGGTCTCCAGGGGCTGACCGGAAGCCCACTGGTGAACCGCCCAGGTGATCCCGAGATCGGGTTCCGGGGTGTGGTCCAGGCGGTGGCGGCGTTCGGCGTCGTCGAGTTCCGACCAGATCCGGACCATCCGCTCCAGCGCCGCACGGGTCGGACCGCCCGGCACCCTCGGCGCGATGGACCCCTCGTCGGTCCGCGACTGGTAGACCAGGGTGCTCACGCAGGCCGCGAGCCCCGCCGCGTCGAGGCCGTCCCACACCCCTTCCCGCAGACATTCGGCGACCAGCAGGTCGGACTCCCCGTAGATCCGGCGCAGTCGCTGCCCGTCCGCGGTCACCCGGTCGGCGTCGAGGTAGGCACGTTCCCCGAGCAGGTCGCAGACCCGGTCGAAGACCCGGGCGATGGTGTTCGTCCGGCCCTCGATCCGCCGGACCAGGGCATCGGTCTCCCGCTTCAGCCGCCACCAGCGCTCCGCCCAGCGCGCGTGGTCCTCCCGATCGGCGCAGCCGTGGCAGGGATGGGCCCGCAACTGGGTACGCAGGCGGGCCAGTTCCTCGTCGTCGGTGGCCGGGGAGCGGGGCCTGCGGGGGCGGGCCGGCTGGTCCTGCCCCGCGGTGCCGAGCGCGTTGCGCAGGGTCGAGGCGAGGTCCCGCCGCGCCTGCGGATTGCGGGAGTTGAAGCTCTTCGGCACCGGGACACGGGTCAGCGGCTCGACCGGTCCGGACACGTCGGCCAGGGTCAGTCGCCGCACCTGGCGGTCCGCGGTGAGCACGGTCGGCCGCGGACCCTCGGCGCCGCCGGCCATCCCCACGTCGACGACCACCACCCAGCCCGCCTTGCGACCGGTGTTGACCCGGATGACGTCCCCGCGGCGCAGCTTCTCCAAGGAGGCCAGGGTCTCCGCCCGCCGGTCCCGGGAGCCGGCCCGGGACAGCTCGGTCTCGCGGTCGGCGATCTTCCGGCGCAGGGCGGCGTACTCGGTGAAGTCGCCGAGGTGGCACTTCATCGCCTCCGCATATCCGGCGAGCGCCTCCTCCTGCCGTCGCGCCTGCCGGGCCAGCCCGACCACGGCCCCGTCCGCCTGGAACTGGGCGAACGACGTCTCGAGGATCTCCCGGGCCCGGGTGCGGCCGACCTGGTCGACCAGGTTCACGGCCATGTTGTAGGTCGGGCGGAAACTGGAGCGCAGCGGATAGGTACGGGTGGAGGCCAGGCCGGCGACGGCCTCCGGGTCCAGGCCCGGCTGCCAGATCACCACGCCATGGCCCTCGACGTCGATCCCGCGCCGTCCGGCCCGCCCGGTGAGCTGGGTGTATTCCCCCGGCGTGATGTCGGCGTGGGTCTCACCGTTCCACTTGACCAGCTTCTCCAGCACCACGCTGCGGGCCGGCATGTTGATCCCCAGCGCGAGGGTCTCGGTGGCGAACACCGCCTTCACCAGACCGCGGGAGAACAGCTCCTCGACGACCTCCTTGAACGTGGGCAGCAGCCCGGCGTGGTGGGCGGCCAGGCCGCGCTCCAGGGCGTCGGCCCACTCCCAGTAGCCCAGGACGGCCAAGTCTTCGTCCGGGATCTCCGCGCAGCGGGCGTCGACGACCTGCCGGATCTCCTCCCGCTCGGCCGGGGTGGTGAGTCTGACCCCCCAGGCCACGCACTGGGCGACCGCCGCGTCGCATCCCGCCCGGCTGAAGATGAAGGTGATCGCGGGCAGCAGGCCGGCCCGGTCCAGCATGGCGATCACGTCGGCCCGGGACGGCGTGCCCCCGCCACCCCGTCTGCGGTGCGGGCGGTGACCCCTTCGACCGCGGGTGACCCGGTCGAACCGCTGCTCGTCGCGGGCCAGCCGGCGCAGTTCCGGGTTCACCTTGGCCGGGGAAGGGGACCCAGGCGGGGCAGGGGTCTGCGGGGCGGGGGTCCCGGGCGCGGACGGCGCGGCGAAGAGGTCGAGCAGTTGCCCGCCGTACAGGACGTGCTGCCAGAGCGGGACCGGGCGGTGCTCGGAGACCACCACCTCGGTGTCGCCGCGGACGGTGTCCAGCCAGGCGCCGAACTCCTCGGCATTGCTCACCGTTGCCGACAGGGAGACCACGAGCACGTCGTCCGGGAGGTGGATGATCACCTCCTCCCAGACCGCACCACGGAACCGGTCGGCGAGGTAGTGCACCTCGTCCATGACGACGTAGCCGAGGCCGTTCATCGTCGAGGAGTCCGCGTAGAGCATGTTCCGCAGCACCTCGGTGGTCATCACGACCACCGGCGCCTCGCCGTTGACGGTGTTGTCCCCGGTCAGCAGGCCCACCGAGTCCGCGCCGTAGCGGTCCACCAGATCGGCGTACTTCTGGTTGGACAGCGCCTTGATCGGGGTGGTGTAAAAGGCCTTGCGGCCGGTGGCCAGGGCCAGGTGGACGGCGAACTCCCCCACCACGGTCTTCCCCGAACCGGTGGGTGCGGCCACCAGGACCCCGCGACCGTCCAGCAGCGCCCGGCAGGCGCGCACCTGGAAGTCGTCGAGTTCGAACGGGT